>CAXSEE010000109.1:0-14566 GCA_964235615.1 uncultured Acetobacteraceae bacterium
GCGCGTCGGCTGGTCCTGCACAGGTTCGCGCTCGCGGGCAGCAACGTGCCGGACGAGGCGGTGCAGGATACCGTGCGGGACGGGCAGGGCAACCTGCGCAAGCTGGATCTCCTGCTCGGCGCCGCTACCGAGCGAGCCCGGACGGCAGGTCGCGGACGCAAGGCTTCCGGACGCAAGGCTTCCGGGCGCGGGCAGATGGCCCCAGGGCAGATGGCGATAGGAACGCCGTCGTCGTCTTCGCGTAATTCGCGCCCGGCACGCAGGTCGATTGCCGGCCGCTGGCCTGTCGTGCCGGCCTTGCTGGTGGTCGGCGCAGCGGCACTCGCCATTGCCCATCATGAGGGCATGTTCGATGGACGTGACCAGACGGTCGTTGCCGCTGCCATGACGCCACCGGCTCCTGTTGCTGCCGACACGCCTCCACCATCCGCAGAGGCGCCGGCCTCCGTCCCGCCCGTGCCGGTGCCGGCTCCGGTCCTGGCATCACCCAGTGCGCCGGTCCCGGTTGCATCGGTTCCGCCGCCGACCGCGGACGTGCCTCCGGCACCGGTCACGGCAGCCGTCTCGCCTCCGGCCACACTGGCGCCACCAGCTGCAGCATCCCCATCCGTCATGACGCCGCCGGTCGTCGCGAGCCAGCCCGTGGCGATCCCATCCGCGACCTCCCTTGCAACGACGCCGGCGACGACGCCCGAGGCAACCCATTTCCGGGTCTACAACATCAGCGCCTGTCATCAGGGTATCTGTCCGCGGTGGTCGGTCACCGATCTCGATCAGCAGCAGCATTTCGTGGCGGCGTTCAACCCGGCGACGCTGCATCTGGATCGGGACATGCTGCGGAGGCTGCGCGAGGGCTCGCTCGACCTGGTGGTCAGCGGGTCCGTGGCGCAAGGCCGGGATGGCCGGACGCTCAGTGCCGATGCCTTGGACGAGGTCGTGGCACATCACGGCCGGATACGTTCATCGTCATCGCCATCCGAACCGGTCGAACTGGCGCCTCCGCTTCGGTCGCCACCGCCCGGCTTCCTGCCGGTTCTGCCGCCGGAACATTAGCAACAGGCTGTCAGGGCTGGTTCGATTTGCCATCCCGAGGAGAATTCGACCTGCGAGCAACTTCTCCTCGGAAGAGCATCGGAGCCTTCTCATGCCTCAACTGCGAGCGGACCGTCTCAGCTTCATCGGGGCCATCGGACAATCCGTCGCCAATATTACGCCCGCGGTGGCGGTTGCGGTGATGGCGGCCACTGCCGGCACTCTGAGTGAGGTCCCTACGCTTTATGTGCCGAAGGCGGCGCCGGTGCCGCAGCTCCCGGGGTGCCTCCCTGCTGCTCCTGGCGCAGGGCATCGACAGCGCCGGCGATCATGCGCGCCTTGTAGCGCAGCTTCAACCGCCGCGAGCTGGGCGGCAGGAACCGGCTCAGCCTGGCAGCGGTGCCATAGACGAGGTGCCGGAGCTGCAACCTTGTCGGCAGGCGGCTCGTCGGCAGGTGGCGGCTGGCACCGCGCGAGACGTAGTTGCTGCCCTCGCCGATCCCGTAGCGATAGGCCCGGGCAAGGATCCACGCCTCGTCGAGCTGCTCGGGACGGATGATGTGCCCGACGACGGCTTCGGGCACGAACCAGCCCTTGTAGCCAGCGGCCTCGACGCGCCGGAGGAACTCGGTCTCGCCGCCCATGGCGTACATCTTGCGCGTCTCGTCCGGACCGACGGTCTCGGAGAAATTGAACCCGGCCGCGAACACGCTGCTGCGGACAGCCATGTTCGGGCCGAAGATGGCGTCGCACGAGCAGGGGCCGGCGGCTCGCTTCTGCTGGGCGTAGAGCACGCTGAACGGGACCGCGTCCTCGGTGAGCCAGGCGGGCCGTGGCCGGCTCCAGTGCGGCAGCACCGTGCCGCCGAACAATGCCGCCTGCGGATGCTCGTCCGCGGCCTCGAGCAGCCGGAGCAGCCAGTCCGGCCGCGGCAGCACGTCGTCGTCGGTGAGGATGATCAGGCCGCCCTCGAGATGCGGGAGAGCCATGTTGAGGGCGCGGTTCTTGCCGGCGCGCGGCTCGCACAGCAGGGTCAGCGGCAGCTGGTCGAGATAGCCGGCCAGCAGCGCGGGCGTCGCGTCGGTGCTGCCGTTATCGACGACCACCAGCTTCCAGCCGCCCTCCGGAGCAACCAGCCCGGCCATGGCGTCCAGCACCGGAGCGAGGGCGCTCGCGCGGTTGCGGGTGGCGAACAGGACGGTGACGGCGGGAGCAGCCGTCAGCATGGCCCGCGCGCCTTGCGGCGAAGCAGCACCGCGCGCTTGCCAGGACCGCAGTACAGGGTCTCCCGCGTGAAGCCGCAGGCATAGGCGTGGCGCCATCGCAGCGCCATCAGCCGCGTGCCCTGCTTGGACACCAGCCAGGTGAAGGGCAGGGTGAGCGCCTCGACGATCAGCCGGCGGAGGAGATCACGGCGGATCAGCGCCGACTGGCCGAGCAGGCGACGCGTGCGCACGGTCGAGGCGCCCTGCCAGTACTGCCGGGCGAGCAGCCACTCGGGGTTGAAGCGCTTGGCCTGGATGGAGTGGCGTACCACGACTCGGCTGTCGTAGATCGCCGAGCAACCGGCATCCTGCAGCCTCCAGGCGAGCTGCACCTCCTCGTCGGACTGCAGCACCAGACCCATGCGGCCGAGCGCCTCGGCAAAGCCGCCATGCCGCAGCATCACGTCGCGCTTCAGGATCATGTTGACGCCGTAGGGTTCGAGCGTCGCGGGCAGCGCGCCGGTGCGATACTCGCCGGATCCTTCGTGCTCGATGATCGACAGCACGCCGCGAAGCGAGGCCGGCCACCAGTCCGGCAGCGGTGCCTCCCACACCGGCAGCACCTTGCCGCCGAGCACCGCGGGCCGGCAGCCATGCTCGGCAAGCACGTGCTGGATCTGCTCGATCCAGTCCGGCGCGGCCATCGCGTCATCGTCGATATAGGCGACGTAATCGCTGGTGGCGGCCTTGGCGCCCTCGTTGCGGGCCAGGCTCACTCCCGAGATGTCGAGCCGAACCAGGCGCGTGTTCGGGGTCGTCTCGGCGATGCGTTCCATCTCGGCGGCCACCGCGGGCGGAGATCCGCTGTCGACCAGGATGGTCTCGAAGCCGTTGCGGCCTACCGTCTGATGAGCGAGCGACTCCATGCAGGCCCGCACGTAATGCAGCCGGTCATGGCTGCAGATCACGACGGATACGCTTGGCACCGTTGCCGCAACAAGCCGCGCGGCGCCGTCAAGGCGCGTCTGCGTGTCAGTCATCGTCTGCTGATCCGACACTGTTGATCTTTCGACTTGTTCGAGTGCCCCGGACAGGCATCATTCACGATGCCGGTAGCCATGCAAATCAATGTTCGCCGGAGCGCGGGAGGAACCGTCCGGGTGTGGCCACAATACGTCAGGCGGGAGGGTCAGGAAAGCGTTCTGTTCCGGTAACGCAACGCCCAGGTAACGCAACCGATAGGCGGCTGGTTCGTGAAACCGGCTGTTTTTTTTGGACAGGCGTGTTCGCATGACCTGAAGCTGGGTGTATCTGGTGGGGAAAATTATCGAGGGAGGAATGAAGTGACGGAACTGGCAGATATCGGGGTTACCGGTCTCGCGACGATGGGCGCGAACCTGGCCCGCAACGCGGCGCGCAAGGGTTTCCGCGTCGCCGTGCATAACCGCTCCAACGAGAAGACCGAGGCTTTGCTGGCCGAGCATGGCGGCGAGGGCGATTTCGTCGCCTCCGAGACCGTCGCCGGCTTCGTCGCCAGCCTGGGCAAGCCGCGCGTGGTGCTGATCATGGTCAAGGCCGGCGAGCCGGTGGACGCGGTGATCATCGGGCTGCTCGAGCATATGGAACCCGGCGACATCATCGTCGATGGCGGCAACTCGCTGTTCGAGGACACCCGCCGGCGCGAGAAGCTGGTCTCCGCGAAGGGCCTGAACTTCGTCGGCATGGGCGTGTCCGGCGGCGAGGAGGGCGCTCTCGAAGGGCCGAGCATGATGCCGGGCGGGACGCGCGAAGCCTGGGAGCGCATCGCGCCGATGGTCACGAAGATGGCGGTAAGCGTCGACGGCACGCCCTGCTGCGCGCTGATGGGACCGGACGGCGCCGGGCACTACGTCAAGATGGTGCATAACGGTATCGAATACGCCGACATGCAGCTCATCACCGAGGCCTATGACCTGATGCGCACGGTCTATGGCCGCGGTGCCGCCGAGATCGGCGAGATATTCGCCGGCTGGAAGACCGGCGACCTGGACTCCTATCTGATCGAGATCACCGCGACGGTGCTGGCCAAACAGGACCCCCAAGGTGGGGGCGCGCTGGTCGACGTGATCCGCGACGAGGCCGAGCAGAAGGGCACCGGCCGCTGGACCGCGCAGTCGGCCCTCGAGCTGGGCGTGCCGATCACGGCGATCACCGAGGCGGTGTTCGCGCGCGCGCTGTCGGGCCGGCCGGCTCAACGGGCTGCTGCGGAAGCGGCACTCGGCGGCCTGCGCGGCGAGACGCTGAAGGCGGGTCAGGCGGAAATCGACAAGATCAGGGATGCGCTCTACGCCTCCAAGATCATCGCCTACGCCCAGGGCTTCGAGCAGCTCGCGGTCGCCTCGAAGCAGTATGGCTGGAACCTCGACCTGGGCCTGATCGCCACCATCTGGCGCGGCGGCTGCATCATCCGCGCCAGCTTCCTCGACCGTATCAAGGAGGGCTACGCCGCCCACCCGGATGCCCAGAGCCTGCTGCTGCAGCCGTATTTCAGCGAGGCGGTGCTCAAGGCCGAGCAGGCCTGGCGGGACGTGGTGGTGCTGGCGGTGCAGCATGGGGTGGCGGTGCCGGCGTTCGCCTCGTCGCTGGCCTATTATGATGGCCTGCGCCGGTCGCGTGGCCCGGCCAACCTGCTGCAGGGCCTGCGCGATTATTTCGGAGCGCATACCTATCGCCGGACCGATCAGGAAGGCAGCTTCCACATCCGCTGGTCGCAGGACGGCACCGAGGTCAAGAGCTGACCGGCGGCAATTGCTTGCCCATGCGCAGGAGCGGCACGCCGTCCCCGCCCGCGCCTTGGGCAACGGTGAAGCGCTCCAGCACGGCATAGCCCGAGGCGCGATACAGCGGCTCGCCGGAGAGGGTGGCGGCGAGTTCGGCGCGGGTGAAGCCGGCGCTCGTCGCGTCCGCCTCGCAGGCGGCCAGGATCAGCCGGCCGATGCCGCGACGGGCATGATCGGGGTCGGTGTACATGGCCCGGATGCGTGCCGGGTCGGTCGCGGGATCGAGCAGCTCCGGGCTGCGGCCCGCATAATGATCGCCGCCGAACAGGGTCGCGCGACGGCTCCAGCCGCCGCAGCCGGCGATTACCCCCTCCCGCTCGGCGACGAAATAGGTCCCGTCGCTTATGAGCTGGGTGTCGAGACCCATCACGGCCCGGCTCGCCTGGATCTGCCGCGCATCGAGGAAGCCGCGTTGCAGGACGGTGATCGCGCGCTGCATCAGGGCGGACAGGAGCGGGATGTCCACCTCGGCCGCCCGCCTGATCCGAAGGTGATCTGAAGTCATGAACCGGGGAATATCCCGCGCGGACGGGATGGTGGAAAGGTCTTTCGGCAGGAAACCCGTTGCACGAGCAATTTCATTATCTTAGGGAGGCGTTTCCCCTGTCCGGCATCGCCGTGCCTTGCTTGACACCTCATTGCGTCGCCGGTAGCTACCGCCTGCGCCCGCTGGAGGTGCAGAAATGACCATAATCGAGGAAACGGAGAAAGAAACGGACCCGGATGGATCGCCTGTCGCTGGCGGGTCCTTCGACCAGCGCCTGAGCGAGGCCAGGAGCCGGCATGGGCTGGATCCCGCGCCTTCGGTCGCCAACGCCGTGGACAGAAGCTCGTTCGGGCTCGTTGCGCGTGTCGGGGTCGAGCTGGTCGCGGCGGTGGTGGTCGGGCTTGCGATCGGCTGGGGACTGGATTTCTGGTTGAAGACGCGCCCGCTATTCCTCGTGCTGTTCGTGTTCCTGGGCGGCGCGGCGGGAATTGTTAACGTCTGGCGGTTGGTGTCGCCGGATGCCGAAGCGGCCAGACCGCGCGACTGACAAGACTATCGCCCGGATCGGGTTGGGGGGAACACACGTGGCGGCCGGACAGAACACCATCGACGCACTCGGGCAGTTCAAGCTGCATCCGGTGCTGGGCGCGTTGGGTGCGCAACTGCACGTCAGCCAGTCCGTGCTCTACATGCTGATCGGCTCCGTGCTGATCCTGCTGTTCCTCTATCTCGGCATGCGCCCGCGGGCGATCGTGCCGGGGCGCTTCCAGGCCGCCGCCGAGATGGCCTACGAGTTCATCTACGACATGGCCTCGGACCAGATCGGCCACGAGGGCAAGCGGTTCTTCCCGTTCGTTTTCACGCTGTTCAGCTTCATCCTGGTCGGCAACTATCTCGGCCTGATCCCCGGGTCCTTCACCTATACCAGCCACATCGCCGTCACCGCGGCCCTGGCGATCATGGTATTCGTGCTGGCGGTGATCGTCTCGCTGGTGAGCCAGGGGATGAAGTTCTTCACCCATTTCATGCCGGAAGGAGCCCCGATCGCACTTGCCCCGTTGCTGGTGCCGATCGAGATCCTGACCTTCCTGTCACGTCCGGTCAGCCTGTCGATCCGGCTGTTCGCCAACATGGTCGCCGGCCATGTCATGTTCGAGATGTTCGCGACCTTCACCATCCTGCTGGGCGGGCTGCACCTGGTTGGACCGTTGCTCGGCATCGCGCCGCTGATCGTCAACATGGCGCTGATGGCGCTCGAACTGCTGGTTGGCGCACTGCAGGCCTATGTGTTCGCCATCCTTACCTGCATCTACCTGCGCGAGGCGGTGGCGCACTGAGCGCACTGCTTCCGACCGCTCTTCCCATCTCCTGTCAGCATAAGGACAATCCCCATGGACATCGCATCCGCCAAGCAGATCGGCGCCGGCCTAGCCGTCATAGCACTCGCAGGCGTCGGCATCGGCATCGGCAACATCTTCGCCGCCCTGGTGACCTCGATCGCACGCAATCCGGCCGCCCGTCCGGCGGTCTTCGGCATCGGCATCCTGGGCTTCGCGCTGACCGAGGCAATTGCGTTGTTCGCGCTCATGATCGCGTTCCTGATCCTGTTCGCCTGATCCGGAACGATGGCCTGGGTTCGACTGATGAATGCGGTGCGGGCGTTGCCACTGGCGGCACCGTTGCTGGTGCTGGCAGCACCCCCCGCCCTGGCCGCCGGCATGCCGCAGCTCGACTTCGCCAATCCGCTGACGAAGTGGCAGGTCATCTGGGGGGCGCTCATCTTCGTCCTGCTCTATCTGCTGCTGAGCCGCTCGGCGCTGCCGCGCGTGGCCTCGGTGCTCGAGCAGCGCCGCAGCCGCATCGAGGGAGACCTCGAGGCGGCGCGGCAGGCCAAATCCGAGGCGGATCATGCCATCGAGGCCCTGCGCCTGGAGCGGCGTCGTGCCAGCGCCGAGGCGAAGGCCAACATCGACCGCGTCGTGACCGAGGCGCGTGAGGAAGCGGCAGCGCGCGCGCGCGAGATGAACGCCCGCCTTGGGGCCGAGCTCGCCGGCGCGGAGGCGGGGATTGCCGCGGAGCGTCAGCGCGCGATGGGATCGCTGCGCCAGATCGCCAGCGACACCGCGCAGCTTCTGGTCGAGCGCGTGACCGGTCGTCCGGCCGATCGGGCGCTGGTCGAAAGCCGTGTGGACAGCCTGCTGTCGGATCGCGCGACAATCGCCGGCGGTCCGGCCTGAACGCCGGCTGAGGGATCAACCATGGATTTTCCCACTCTCCTGCATGAGCCGCTGTTCTGGTACAGCGTCGCGTTCATCCTGTTCTTCGTGCTGCTGGGACGCCGCATTGCCAAGCCGCTGGTCGCGATGCTGGATGGCCGTGCCGCCCGCATCCGCCAGGATCTCGACGAGGCCGCCCGCCTGAAGCGCGAGGCCGAGCAGATGCTGGCCGAGGCGCGGCGGGAGCGCGAGGCGGCACTGGTCGAGGCCAGGGAGATGATCGAGCGCTCCAGGCAGGAGGCCGTCCGCATCGCCGAGGCGGCGAAACACGAGGCCGAGGCGAATGCGCAGCGTCGCGAGCGCATGGCGCAGGATCGTATTCACGCGGCCGAGCGGGCCGCCGTCACCGAGGTCCGCAACCGGGCCGCGGAGATCGCCAGCGAGACTGCCCATGCGGTGATAAGCTCGATGCTGACTCCAGAGGCCGACGCCGCCTTGATCGACCGTGCCATCGCGGCACTGCCGGCCTCGTTCGCGACGCGCGTCGCAGCTTGAGCGGGCTTACGTGAGTTTGTTGGCGCCGCGCCTGTCGGTGGTCGCGGCGGTGCTGAACGAAGCCGAGAATATTCGCCCGGTGCTGACCGAGATCGCCCGGGCGCTCGAAGGCCTGCGGCCGTTCGAGGTCATCTTCGTCGATGACGGCAGCACCGATGCCACCTTGAACGAGCTGCTGGCCTGCCGGGACGTGCTGCCCGAGTTGCGCGTGCTCAGCCATGACCGGCGCTGCGGCAAGTCCGCGGCACTGCGGACGGGCATCGAGGCGGCGCAGGCTCCGTGGATCGCCACCATCGACGGCGACGGCCAGGACGATCCGACCGAGATCCCGGCAATGCTGGCGATGGCCGAAGGGGCCAATGGCGCCACGCCGCTGGTCGTGGGCGTACGTCTGAAACGCAACGACACGCTCTCGCGCCGCGTCGCCACCCGCCTTGCCAACGGGCTGCGCCAGGGCCTGCTCCAGGATGGCTGCCCCGATACCGGCGCGCCGATGAAGCTGTTCTCGCGCGAGGCCTTCCTGCGGCTGCCGCAGTTCGAAGGGCTGCACCGCTTTCTGCCCGCCCTGCTCGGCAGCTACGGCCATCCGCTGCTGTGCAAGCCGGTGCGCCATCGCGCGCGGCTGCATGGCCACTCTAAATACACCAACTGGAACCGCGCGCTGGTCGGGCTGCGGGACATGGTCGGGGTGATGTGGCTGCAGAAGCGCACCGTGCGTCCGGGGCGTGTGACCGAGGCCTGAGGCCAATGAACACGCGCCACTATGCTCTCCTGGCGGCCTTCGCCCTGGCGATCTTCCTGCCTGGGCGGGCCAGCTTGCCTCCGCTGGATCGTGACGAGCCGCGCTACATGGAAGCCTCGGCGCAGATGCTGCGGACCGGCAACTATGTCGATGTGCGGTTCCAGGACCAGCCGCGCTATCTGCAGCCGGCCGGCATCTATTGGCTCGAAGCCGCGGCGGTGGCGGCTACCGGTACTTTGGAGCATCGCCAGGTCTGGGGCTGGCGGATCCCCTCGCTGATCGCCGCGATCGGTTCGGTGCTGCTGACGGCGGCGATCGGCGACGCCCTGTTCGGGCTGGCGGCCGGCTTGGTTGCGGCGCTGTTGCTGGCGGTGTCGGTGCTGATGACCGCCGAAGCACGCATGGCGACCATCGACAGCTGCCTGCTGACAATAGTGCTGCTGGTCGAGTTCGCGCTGCTGCGCCTGCTGCGGGACCGCGACGACGGCACGCGCGGTCCGGTATGGGCGGCGGTTCTGTATTGGGCAGCACTCGGCATCGGGCTGATGCTGAAAGGGCCGGTGGTGCTGATCCCTGGGTTCGGCACGCCGATCGCGCTGGCGATCAGCGAGCGGACCGTCGGCTGGTGGCGGCGGCTGCGTCCGGCCTGGGGCGTGCCGCTGATGCTGGCCATCGTGCTGCCCTGGTGCGTCGCGATCTGGGTGGTCAGCCACGGCAGCTTCTTCTCCAACGCGGTCGGCACCAACTTCGCCGGCAAGATCGTTTCCGGTCAGCAGGCGCACGGGCTGCCGCCGGGATACCACCTGCTGGTGTTCGCCATCGCCTTCTGGCCCGGCTCGCTGTTCGCCGCGGCGGCGATCCCCTTCGTCTGGCTGCGTCGCCGGCTGCCGGAGGTGCGCTTCCTGCTCTGCTGGATCATCCCGCACTGGCTGGTGTTCGAGCTGATCGCGACCAAGCTGCCGCATTACGTGCTGCCGACCTATCCGGCCATCGCGATCCTCGCCGCGGCTGCCTTGTGCGCGCCGGAAGGCTTGCCCTGGCCGAAGCGGATCGTGGGACGGATAGGGCTGGGGCTGTATGCGGCGATCTGGCTGCTGGCCGGCTTGGCGATCGCGCTGGCGGGGCCTGTGCTGCTCTGGCGCCTGCAGCACATGATCTCGGCGCCGGCGCTGTTCGCCTCGGGCCTCGCCCTGGTGCTGGTGCCGGGGACCCTTCTGCTCATGGTGCTGCGCGAGCCGCGGCAGGCGGTGGTGTTCGCCTCCGCCGCGGCCTTGCTGACCTATGCCAGCCTGTTCTGGGTGGTGCTGCCGAACCTGCGGACGATCTGGCTCAGCCCGCGCATCGCCAGCATGGTGGCTTTGGTTAAGCCGTGTCCCGATAGCGTGCTGGCGTCTGCCTCCTTCAGTGAGCCGAGCCTGGTGTTCCTGGCCGGGCAGACGACGCGCCTGGTCAATGCCGCGGGTGCGGCCGACCTGCTGGCGGGGGACCGGCGTTGCGCCCTGGCCCTGGTCGGCACACGCGACCTAGCCGCGTTCCAAATGCGCCTGGAACAGGACGGGATCCGCGTGCGCCAGCTTGGCCGCGTGCAGGGGATCAACTACTCCACCGGCAGGCGCCTCGATCTCGGATTGTTCAAGGCGGGAAGCTAGCCGGGCTGACCCCAGCCCAGCATTCCGACCAGCATGACGCGGTGACCATCCGGGTCCGGCACGATGCCCTGGCCTGCCGGCGGTCCGTCATCCTGCATCACCAGGCGCGTCGCGGCGATATCGTTGGCGGCAATGGTGATAGCCGGTACCGCGGTCGGCGCGCTGTAGCAGAGCAGTTCAACATGCGGCGTGGCCTGCGGCGGCGATAGCCCGGTCACGGCAACCAGGGTGCCGCTGGCGGCATCCAGCAGGTCCTGCGTGGGACCCTGGTTGAGCGAGCTGCTGGCGAACGTCAGGCCGAGGCCGGCATAGAAGGCGGCGCTGACCGCGGTGTTGGCGACCACGATCGCGGAATGGTCGATGCCGAGGGCGAAGCCGTTCTGGGGCACCAGGCCGGTCCAGGCTGCCGGAGTGTTGGCCGCTGGGAACTGCAGCAGCTCGAACGGATGCCCCTCCGGGTCGCGCAGCTTGATCGCCGTGACGCCGCCCGCGCTGGCCGGCAGGGTGACCGGGCCATGCAGGCTGATCGGGATCGGCGTGGTCCGCTGGTTGAGGCGAAGCAGGGCGGCGGTAATGTCGGTCACCACGATCGCCATGTGCTGGAACCAGGGATCGTAGCTGGTCCGTGAGGTCGGATAGGGCGCGCCGGGCTGGTCGAACTGCACCAGTTCGATGAGCTGCTGGCCGAGCGACAGGGTGACGACGAGCGCCTCGCTGCCGGCCATCCCGTAGGGCGCCGCATCCACCCGCTCGCGCGCGGTCTGCACGAAGCCGATGCCGTTCTCATAAAAGGAGGCGAGCAGATCGGCATTCGCGCTGGTCAGGCTGATACGCGACAGGGCCAGGGGGATCACGGCCATTGCACACCTCGACGGTTGAGAAAGATGGAGTGTACCTTGTCCCAAGCGCCGATAAACATTCTGCTTCGATAACGGTCTCCGAAGGCGAGGTTCGACACGGGTCCCGGCACCAGTATCTTGCCGAGCAGCTTGCCGTCGGGGTCGATGCAATGCACGCCGTCCGCGGCGCTGCTCCAGAGGTTGCCGTCCTCGTCGATCTTGAAGCCGTCGCTGTAGCCGGGCTCGACCTTGTGGAAGATGTCGCCGCCGGTCAGCGAGCGGCCGTCCGGCGAGAGGTCGAACGCGCGGATATACTGCTTCGGGTCCGGCCCGGTCTGGTCGCCGGTCTCGGAGATGTAGAGCCGGCTCTCGTCGGGCGAAAAGGCGAGTCCGTTGGGGCCGTCGAAGTCACTGGCCACCACGCGGAGGTCTCCGGCCTCGGGATCGAGCCGGTAGACCGCCGCCGGCTGCTCGGAGCTCTGCCGCCCGCCCTCATAGTCGTTCAGCAGGCCATAGAGCGGATCGGTGAACCAGATCGAGCCGTCCGATTTCGAGACGATGTCGTTGGGCGCGTTCAGCCGCTTGCCGTCGTGATGGGTCGCGAGGGTGGTGATGCTGCCGTCCAGCTCGGTGCGATAGAGGCAGCGGCCGCGATGCGAGCAGGCAACCAGCCTTCCCTGGCGGTCACGGGTCTGGCCGTTGGCATAGTCCGACGGCGCCCGCCAGACCGAGACGCCGTCGGCCTCGCTCCAGCGCATGGTGCGGTTGTTCGGCAGGTCCTGGAACAGCAGGCAGTTCCAGTCGGCCATCCAGACCGGTCCCTCGACCCAGCGCATGCCGGCCGCCAGCGTCTCGAGCCGCGCGTTGCCGAGGATGTAGTGGGCGAAGCGGGGGTCGCGGATGTCGACGGCCGGTGCCTCTTCGGCCATTACCGGACGTCCTGGCCGTGGACGCTATAGGGATGGGTGGACGAGAGCGGGTCGGCGATCAGGCTGGCCAGGGTCATGGTGCCGAAGCTGATCAGCAGGAACCCGCCGGCCAGCGAGAAATTCTTCAAAAAATCCCAGAACAGCCCGCGTCCCTTGCTGTCGCCGCCCTGCCAGAAGTCGCCCGGCTTCCAGAACGGCTTCCACAGCAGGGCGGTGACCATGCAGTAGCCGGCCATGATGAAGGCGGCGAGACGGTCGGCAACGCCGGTCAGGATCAGGATCGGCATCACGATCTCGACGCCGAGTCCCATCAGCAGAAGCAGGCTGGCGGCGGCCCGCGAGGACACCACCTGCTGGGCCTGGCCGACCGCGCCCTTGAAGCCGACGATCTTGTCCAGCGCGCTGAACGGGAAGAACAGGATGACCAGCAGGTAGCGCACCCCCAGGGTGACGATGAAACTCATGCCGATCATCCGGAAATCCTCTTCGGTTAAGGGTAGCGTCGCGTCCCTGTTAAGGGTTTCCTGTGATTGGAACATCCCGTGGGGACCGACGTTGCCCCACTTACTGCAAGGCATGAAGGACCCGGCTATGGGCAGCGAGCATTATGACGTCATCATCATCGGCTCAGGGCCCGGCGGCGGATCGATGGCCTGGAAGCTGGCCAAGACCGGCAAGCGTATCCTGCTGATCGAGCGCGGCGACTATCTGCGTCGCGGGCGCGAGAACTGGGACAGCAAGACGGTGTTCGTCGATGCGCATTATCAGACTACGGAAACCTGGTACAGCAGCAACGGAGCGAGCTTCCACCCTGGGCTGCATTATTTCGTGGGCGGGAACAGCAAGTTCTATGGCTCGGTGATGTTCCGGCTGCGCGAGGCCGACTTCGGCGAGGTCCGGCATCCGGACGGGATCGCCCCGGCTTGGCCGGTGAAGTACGACGTGTTCGAGCCCTACTACCAGGCCGCCGAGGAGTTGTTCGCGGTGCGCGGCCTGCGCGGCGAGGACCCGACCGAGCCGCCCAGCACCAAGGGCTACGCACACCCGCCGGTCAGCCACGAGCCGCGCATCCAGGAGTTGTTCGACGGGCTCAAGCGCATCGGCCACCATCCGTTCCATCTGCCGGTCGGCGTGCTGCTCGATGAGAAAGACGGCGTGCCGCTGCCGCACTCGCCCTGCATACGCTGCGACGCCTTCGACGGCTATCCCTGCGCCACCAACGGCAAGGCGGACGCGCAGATCATGGTGGTCGATCCGGCGTTGCAGGAGCATGACAACCTGACGTTGATGACCAACAGCTACGTCGAGAAGCTGATCACCGATGCCGGCGGCCACAGCGTCACCGGCGTGATGGTGCTGACCAAGGCCGGCGAGCGCATCACGCTGTCGGCCGATATCGTGGTGGTGGCGTGCGGCGCGCTGTCGTCCGCACTGCTGCTGTTGCGCTCGGCCAACGAGGCGCATCCGAACGGGCTCGCGAACGGTTCCGACCAGGTCGGACGCAACTACATGCGTCACAACAACTCGACCGTGATGGCGGTGTCCAAGACGCCGAACCCGACCAGGTTCCAGAAGACCCTCGGGCTCAACGACTTCTATTTCAACTCGGACGACTGGGAATACCCGCTCGGCCACATCCAGATGGTCGGCAAGTCGGACGGGGTGCAGGTGCATGGCGAAGGCCTGCCGAAGTTCCTGCAATGGCTGCCGGAGATGCCGTTCGACTATCTGGCCAAGCACTCGATCGACTTCTGGCTGACCTCCGAGGACATCCCGCTGCCGCATAACCGCGTCCACTACAAGGACGGACGCGTGTTCCTCGATCTCGAGGAGACCAACATGGAAGGCCAGAAGCGGCTGACGCATAAGCTGGAGCAGATGTGCGACCAGCTCGATATCCACCCGCATCTGTTCCAGCGCCGGCTGTATCTCGGCAAGGGGACCCCGATCGGCGGCACCGCGCACCAGGCCGGCACGATAAGGTTCGGCACCGACCCGGCCACCTCCGTGCTCGACACCGACTGCAAGGCGCACGAGCTGGACAACCTCTATGTCACCGACGCCAGCTTCTTTCCCTCGATCGGGGCGGTGAA
>CAXSEE010000110.1:0-14512 GCA_964235615.1 uncultured Acetobacteraceae bacterium
CCGCCGGATGCTGGCCCATGCCCAGATAGTCGTTCGAGCACCATACCGTCACGTCGCGCGCTTCCGGCTCGCCATCCTCGTTGCGGCCGATCAGCGCCGCGCCATGCAGGGTCGCCTTGGGAAAGGCGCCGGCCTGGCGTTCGAGCTCGGCGAACACGCGGTAGTTGCCCTCGCGGCGGAGCCCGTCGATCTTCCACTGGAAGAAGGCCTCGTAATCCATCATCCGCTCCTGCCGCCTCGACTGCTTCATGCTGTCGCAATCCAGGGCGCCGCACCAAATTGGGGCCGCCAAGCCATCAGCTCAAGTCATGATCGCGTGGTATGAAGGCTTCCGGTCTCATGGAGCTGCCTTGACCGGACGCGCCACGACCGCGGCGCAAGGCAGCCAGACGCTGAACACGCTGCCCCCCTCGCCGCTCTCGATCTGCAGGCGTCCGGCGTGGCGTCCGACGATGTGCTTGACGATGGCCAGCCCGAGGCCGCTGCCGGCCTTGCCGCTGTTGCCCTCCTCGGCGCGGTAGAAGCGCTCGGTCAGGCGCGGAAGATGGTGCGCCGCGATGCCGGGGCCGTCGTCGGACACGGTCAGCAGAACGCCCCTCGCCATCGCGGCGCCGCTCCCTTCGGCCAGCTTCACGGACAGCATGATCCGTCCGGTCGCATACTTCAGGGCGTTGTCGAGCAGGTTCTGCACGATCTGGGCGATCTGGTCGGCATCGCCCTGCACCGGCGGCAGGCCGCCCGCGATGTCTTGGGCCAGCACGACGCCCCGCCCGCGCACCAGCGGCTCGAAGGCCTCCGCCACGTCGGCGGCCACATCGCCCAGCGCCACCCGGCCGCGCGGACGCTCATGCTCGATCAGCTGGATACGCGACAGGCTCATCAGATTGTCGATCAGCCGGCGCATCCGTGCCGCCTGGGTCTGCATGATGCCGAGGAACCGCCTCTGTGCCGGCGGATCGTCGGCCGCCGGACCGAGCAGGGTATCGATGAAGCCGATCAGGCTGGCTAGCGGGGTGCGCAACTCATGGCTGGCGTTGGCGATGAAATCCTCCCGCATCCGCTCCAGCACCGCCTGCTGGGTATGATCCGCCAGCGACAGGATGAGCAGGCCGGAGAACCCTTCGGGCAGTTCCTTGATCGAGACCCGCAGCACGCGGCGCACCGGCACGTCCATCTTCACGGTGGTGGTGACGATCGCCTCACCCTCCAGCCGGCGCACCGCATCGCGCAGTGCCGGATGACGCAGCAATGCCGCCAGCACATCGCCGAATGGCTCGCGCGCCGCATGGTTGGCATGGCGCATCGAACCTTGCCAGTCCAGCAGCAGCATCGGCTCCGGCAGCAATTCCAGCACCTCGCGCAGACGTGCTGTCGGGTCCGAGGCGGGCGCTTCTTCCACGATGACCAGGCTGGCAATGGGACGCGGCCAGAACGCGCACAGCACGAAGCCTCCCAGGAAGGCGGTGGTCAAGGCGGCCGCGGCGATCAACAGCTCCAGGTACAAGGCACTGCTACACCCTGCCTGCCGGGGTCATCAGGACGCTTCGGTATCCAGTGCGTAGCCGGCCGAGCGAACGGTGCGCACCAGGTCGGCTTCGCCCGGACCGTTCAGGGCCTTGCGCAACCGGCGGATATGCACGTCCACGGTGCGCGCCTCGACATGGATATCGGCACCCCAGACCGCGCTGAGCAGGTCCTCCCGCGAGAACACGCGGCGGGGGTGGCGCAGCAGGAACTCCAGCAGCCGATACTCGGTCGGACCCACATGCACCGGCCGGCCGCCGCGCTGCACACGGTGCTCGCTCGGATCCAGCAGGATGTCGTGGAATTCCAGCGACCGCTCCGCCGGCTGCGGCTGGGCACGTCGCAGCAGCGCCCGCATGCGCGCCGACAGCGCCTCGATGGAGAACGGCTTGGTGATGTAGTCGTCGGCACCGGTATTCAGCCCGCGTATGGAGTCCTGCTCCTCCATGCGCGCCGTCAGCATGATCACCGGCATGTCGCGCGTCTGCGGACGCCGGCGGATCTGCCGGCATACCTCCAGCCCGGACAGGCTGGGCAGCATCCAGTCCAGCAGCACGATGTCCGGCGCCGCCTCGGTGATGCGCAGCAGCGCCTCCTGGCCGTCCGCCGCCTCGTCGACCTGGTAGCCGAGCTTTTCCAGGTTGTAGCGCAGCATCACCGCCAAGGCGGGATCATCCTCGACCACCAGCACGCGCGGCTTCTGCGCCTCGTCGCGTGCCGGCAGCGATGCCTTGCGGCTCATGCTTTCTGTTCCCGCTTGCATCGTCCTACTCCGCCGTGTTGGTGCCGAAACCCGTGCCGCCGTCGTCGTCGTCCCGATCCGTCGTGTAGGCGCCGCGCGGCCGTGCCGCGGGCAGCATCTCGCCGGTGACCGCGTAATGCACCTGCTCGGCGATGTTGGTGCAGTGATCGCCGATCCGCTCCAGGTTCTTGGCGATGAACATCAGGTGCGTGCAGGAGGTGATGTTGCGCGGATCTTCCATCATGTAGGTGATCAGCTCGCGGAACATCGCCGTGTAGAGCTCGTCCACCGCCTTGTCGGAGTTCCAGACCTGGATCGCCTTGTCGCTGTCGTTCTGGCTCAGCGAGTCGATCGCCATGCGCAGGCTTTCCTGGACCAGCCTGCCCATGCTGCGCAGCCCGCCCAGGCTCAGGTCGGAGCCGATCCGGCCGATGCGCAGCGAGCGCTTGGCGACGTTGGCGGCATAGTCGCCGATCCGTTCGAGGTCGCTGGTCACCTTCAGCGCGGAGACGATCTCGCGCAGGTCCTGGGCCATCGGCGCGCGCAGGGCCAGCATCCGGATCGCGCGGCCCTCGATCTCGCGCTCCAGCGCATCGACCTCCGGGTCCTGTTCCATCGCGAACTGCGCGGCCTCGCCGTCCCGGTTCAGCACGGCGCTGAGCGCGTTCGCGGTCTGGCTCTCGACCAGCCCGCCCATCCTGGCGATCATGCCACGGAGCTGGTCGAGCTCCTGCTCGTAGCTGCGGACGATGTGGCGCGGATCGGTGCTGCTCATGAACCATGCTCCCTGAGTTAGGATCAGCCGAACCGGCCGGTGATGTAGTCCTGGGTGCGCCTCTCGCGCGGCGAGGTGAATAGCCGGTCCGCCTCCGCCACCTCGACCAGCTCGCCCATGTAGAAGAACGCCACCTGGTCCGCGCAGCGCGCCGCCTGCTGCAAATTGTGGGTCACGATGGCGATGGTGAAATCGACCTTGAGCTCGTCGAGCAGCTCCTCGATGCGCGCGGTGCTGATCGGATCGAGTGCTGAGGTCGGCTCGTCCAGCAGGATCACCTCGGGCCGCGTGGCGATGGTCCGCGCGATGCACAGCCGCTGCTGCTGGCCACCCGACAGCGCCCCTGCCGAGCCGCGCAACCGGTCCTTGACCTCGGCCCAGAGCGCCACCCGGCGCAGCGCGTCCTCGATGCGGGAGTCCATCTCCGAGCGGGAGAGCTTCTCGTGCAGGCGCACGCCGAAGGCGATGTTGTCGTACACCGACATCGGGAACGGCGTCGGCTTCTGGAACACCATGCCGACGCGGCTGCGCAGCTCGTTGGCTTCCATGCCGCCGTCGAGGATGTTCTGGCCGGCCAGCAGCACCTCGCCGGTGGCGCGCTGGCCCGGATACAGGTCGAACATCCGGTTCAGCACGCGCAGCAGGGTGGACTTGCCGCATCCGGACGGCCCGATCATGCCGGTGACGCGCCGCTCGGGGAGATCGAGCGAGATGCCCTTCAGGGCGTGGTTGGTGCCATAGTAGAAATCCAGGTTCCTGATCGAGATCATCGCCGGCATCGCCGGCTGCGACACACCCGAGGGTCGAGGGGCGGCGAACGACACGCCCCGCATCGGCTGGGAGGCTGCGCGTGTGCTGGTCTGGTCGTTCATGTCCTGTCCGATCCGCCAAGGCCTGCACGCGCGACGATGTTGATGAACAGAACACCCACGGTGATCAACAGCGCCGCAGTCCAGGCCAGTTGCACCCAGTCGTCATAGGCCGAGCCTGCATACTGATAGATGGTAACCGGCAGGCTCGCCATCGGCGTGCGCAGGTTGACCGACCAGTCGAGGTTGCCGAGCGAGGTGAACAGCAGCGGCGCGGTCTCGCCCGATATCCGCGCGATCGCCAGCAGGATGCCGGTGGCGATGCCCTTGCGGGCGGCGCGGACGCTGACCAGCATCACCACTTTCCACTGCGGCGCGCCCAGGGCGGCGGCGGCCTCGCGCATGGCCACCGGCACCAGGCTCAGCATGTCCTCGGTGGTGCGCACCACGATCGGGATCACCAGTATGGCCAGCGCTATGGCGCCCGCGAAGCCGGAGAAATGCCCGCTCGGCGCCACCAGGATCAGGTAGACGAACAGGCCGACCAGGATCGAGGGCGCGGACAGCAGCATGTCCGAGACGAAGCGCACCGTGGAGGCGATCCACGACCCGCCGCCGAACTCGGCGAGGAAGATCCCGGCCAGCAGCCCGATCGGCGCGCCGATCAGGGTGGCGAGGCCGGTCTGGATCACGCTGCCGACGATCGGGTTGAGCAGCCCGCCGCCACTGCCGGGCGGTGACGTCACGCGCGTCAGGGTCGAGAAATGCAGCCCGCCCAGCCCGCGCATCAGCAGGGTGGCGAGGATCGAGACCAGGGCCGCGAGCACGATCACCGTGGCCAGGCCGCAGAGGACGGTGATGGCCTGGTTGGAGATGCGGCGCTGGCGGGCAAGGCCGGGATGGCGCGGACGGGCCGTGATCATGGTCGCTGCCATTGGTGCTGACATCGGAGCGCTCAGCCCTTCCGCTGGTAGAGCAGCGCGCGGGAGCAGGCCAGGGTGATGAAGGAGATGATCATCAGGATCACGCCCAGAGCCAACAGGGAGGATAGCTTGAGGCTGCCGGCCTGGCTCTCGGGAAATTCGAGCGCGATCAGCGAGGCGATCGTGTTGCCTGGTGAGAACAGGCTGGCCGAGATCCGGTTGGTGTTGCCGATCACGAAGGTGATGGCCATGGTCTCGCCCAGCGCCCGCCCCAGGCCGAGCATGATGCCGCCGATCACCGCCGTGCGCGACCAGGGCAGCACCACGCGGCTCATCACCTCCCAGCGGGTGGAGCCGAGGCCGTAGGCGCTCTCCTTGAGCAGCGCCGGCATCGACAGGAACACGTCTCGCATCACCGCGGCGATGAACGGCGTGATCATGACCGCCAGCACCAGGCCGCCGGTCAGCAGGCCGGTGCCGAACGGCGCTCCCGAGAACAGGATGCGCACCAGCGGCACATGGCCAAGGGTGGCGATCAGCGCCGGCTGCACATGCTGGGCCATGATCGGCACGATGACAAAGAAGCCCCACATGCCGAAGATGATCGAGGGCACCGCCGCCAGCAGCTCGACCGCCGTGCCGAGCGGCTGGGCGATCCAGGCCGGCGCCATCTCGGTCAGGAAGAAGGCCACGCCGAACGCCAGCGGCACCGCGATCACCAGCCCGGCGGCCGAGGTGACGATGGTGCCGTAGACCGGTGCCGCGGCGCCGTAATGCTCCAGCACCGGGTTCCACACCGAGCTGATCAGGAAGCGGGCGCCGAACACGCTGAAGGCATGCCAGCCGCCCTTCAGCATCACGGCGATGATGCCGGCGATCAGCAGCAGCACGGTGATGCCGCAGATCCAGGCGATCGAGGCAAAGATCCGGTCGCCCAGCACCGAGGCGTCGGACTTTCTGGGCTTGGTGACTGGCCCCGTGACGCCTGTGGTGGAACTCATCGGGTAATCCTGGAAGGCAGGTGATCCTAGAGGGGTCGAATGATCCTAGTGCGGCAGCTTGCTCCAGGAAGCGCGCACATTGGCCTGCACCGACGCCGGAAGTGCCACATATTTCAGGTTGGTAGCGATCGCGCCGCCGTTGGTGAACGCCCAGTCGAAGAATTTTGTCACCGCCGCAGCGCGGACAGGGTCCTTCGGGTTGGTCGGCAGCAGAACGAAGGTGGCCGAGACGATCGGCCAGGCGCCGTCACCGCTGGCGTCCAGCATGTCGACGGCGAAGTTCGTCGCCCCGGCCCAGTCGGCGTTGGCGGCGGCCTTGGCGAAGCTGTCGAGGTTAGGAGCCACGTAGGCGCCGGCGCGGTCCTTCAGCTCGACAGTGGTGAGGTGGTTCTTGTCGGCGAACGCGTATTCGACATAGCCGAGGCCGCCCTTGGTGTTGCGCACCACGGCCGCGACGCCGTCATTGCCGCGCGCGCCGGCGCCGGTCGGCCAGGCGATCGAGCTGGCGGCGCCGATGTTGGTCTTCCAGGCGTTGCTGGCCTTGGCGAGATACGAGGTGAACACGAAGGTCGTGCCGGAACCGTCGGCGCGATGCACCGCGGCCACTGCGAGGTCCGGCAGGGCGACGCCGGGGTTGAGGTCGGCGATCTGCTTGTCGTTCCACATGCTGATGTCGCCGCTGAACAGGCCGGCCAGCACTTCGCCGGTCAGATGCAACTGGTTCGGTGCGATCCCCGGCAGGTTGACGATCGGCACTACGCCGCCGATCACGGTCGGGAACTGCAGCAGCGCGTTGGTGGCCAGCTTGGCGCTCGCGACCGGTGCGTCGGAGGCGCCGAAATCGACCGTGCGCGCGATCACCTGGTTCTGGCCGGCGCCGGAGCCCAGCGCCTGGTAGTTCAAGGCGATCCCTAGCGGCTCGTGCGCCGCCGCAGCCCAGGCTCCGTAGATCGGGGCGGCGAAGGTCGAGCCGGCGCCGGTGATGTCGATGGCCTGGGCCTCGCCGACCGCGAGGCAGAGCGGCGCCGCAACGGACAGGCCAGCGATCAGGAGCTTCGAGGAGACGCGCATAGAGGAAATCCTTCAGACATGACCAGGAGCCGGAGGGACTCGAAAGGACGCTGGATCCACGCCGGCACGCGTGCTGGGTCGGCTTCTACAAGTCGAGCGTGGCGCGAATATTTCATTTTTTTGACAGTTCGATGACAACGCCTCCCGACGTGAAGTGGGCGCTACTGCAGCACGAGCTCGATCCGGCGGTTCAGCGCGCGCCCGGCCTCGCTGGCGTTGGAGGCGATCGGCGAGACCGGCCCTATCCCGACCGAGCTCACCTGCGCCGCCGGAACCTTCCAGGTCTTGATCAGCGCCTGCATCACCGTCTGCGCCCGCGCGCGCGACAACTCGGTGCCGCGTGCCACCGTATCGGATCCGTCGCTATGTCCGACGATGATCAGCTTCATGGCCGGATCGTCATGCAGCACGTCGGAGACCTGCTCCAGCACCGCGCGGCTGTCCGTCCGCATCGTCGCCTGTTCCGGCATGAAATGAATGCTGTAGAGCGCGATCCGGCCCTGGACGCGCAGCGCCGCCGCGATCCTCGTCGCACTCGCCACCGGTGCCGCGCCTGCATCGGGCCGCTGCTCGACCATCTCGACGAACATGCCGGGCTGGCGGTCGACATGCCGTGCCACGGCCAGGGCCAGCGTGATCTTGCCTTCCGGCCGATCCATCGTTGCGAGCAGATAGCGGATGTCGCCGCCGACCGGATGCAGGAAGTCGATGATCAGGTTGCCTTCGTCGCCGGCATGGGCTTCGACCATCGGCTGGGTCAGCGTCTCGCCGAAGTTGAAGCCGCCGCAGCCGTCGGGCCCGGCACAGTCGAAGACGATTTTGAAGCCCTCGCCTTTCACGACATCCTGGTAGTGGTTCATCACCTCGATGGTCGAGAGCGTCCGCGGGAAGGCATAGGCGATGCGGGTGACCCGGCCTTCGAGCTTGCGCACGCCGGTAAAGCCGAAATCGACGAAGCGGCCTTGTGGCAGGCTGGCCTCGTCGTCATTGGCCTGGTCGTAGCTGATCAGCCGCGCATCCGCATAGCGCGGCACCAGTGCGAGGTCGTGCGAGCCCGGCACGTCATGGGGCGGGATGTCGGCGGCCAGAAGGCTGGTGCCGGCCATCAGGAACAGGCCGGCCGGAAGCAGGCCAGCTGAAAACATGATCGCGGCCGCAGCTATTCGACCTGTATGCTTTCCCGCCTTCATCATCCTGTGCCTGATCCCCGGCTGTCGGAAGAATTGTATCCGCCGCCGCGATAGTTTGGTATCGCAACAATATGATATTCTACAATTATAACGGTAGGTGCGGAGCGGCTTTCTTGGTTCTTGTCCTTACGCGGCCCGCCGATGATGCTGCCTCCCGATGATGCGGATCGTCGCGATCCTCGTCCCGCTCGTGTTCCTTCTCCTTGGCCTGACCCAGCTCGCGATGATGTATCGCCTGAGCCCGGACGTGATCGATCGTCTCCTGCATGTCGGGGCACCTGGCTATCTGCCGCTCGCCTGTGTCTGCTGGACGCTGGTCCTGACCGGACTTGCGGTGGAAACGCGTCGGGCTGGCGCTGTCGCATCGAGGCCGCCTGGCTCGCCATCCGCGCGGATCCTCGCGACGTGGCTCGATCGCCTGACCGGCCAGCCATCCTCCGGCGGTTCGCATCGCGTCGACATCGATGCCGCGGCGCTGGCGACGGCGCTGCGGCAACGCATCGCCGGGCAGGACCAGGTCTGCGAGGACGTCGCCCTGCAGATACGCATACGCGCCGCCATGGCCAGCACCACCCGGCCTGTTGGGATTTTCCTGTTCACCGGTCCGCCCGGTAGCGGCAAGACGCTGCTCGGCAAATGCCTGGCCGAATTCTGCCACCGCGAACTGCTGCATTTCGACATGGCTGCGTTCGGCGAGCCCCATGCCGCCAGCCAGATGTTCGGTGTGCCGCCCGGCTATGTCGGCTCGCACCGGCTCGGGCGCCTCACGGCGGGACTGCGCGACCATCCCGACGCCGTGGTGCTGCTCGACGAGATCGAGAAGGCGCATCCGGACGTGCTGCGCAAGTTCCTGGTCGCCTGGAACGACGGCCACGTCACCGAGGTCTCGAACGGCCGCCTGATCTCCTGCACCCGCGCGATCTTCATCCTGACCTCGAACGCCGGCACGGAAGCGCTGACCCGGCTGGCCCGGGAGCATGCCGATCATCCCGCCGCCCTGCGACTGGCCGCGATCGCGACGCTGCAGCAGCATCGGTTCGCGCCGGAAGTGCTCGACCGCATCGACCGCATCATGGTGTTCGCGGCCCTCGACCGTGCCGCCATCGCCAGGCTTGCCGATCTCGAGGCCAGGGCGCTGGTCCGATCCTACCAGCTCGAGCTCGTGGGCGAGATCGATCCGGCCTTGTTCGAGACGATGCTGCAGGGCCAGTACCGGTCCGGCGCCATCGGCTCCGCGCGGGACGTCATACGGCTGCTGGAGGGCCTGATCGGCGATCAACTCGTCGCGGCCCGCGCTTCCGGCACGAGGCGCATCAGGCTGGTGGCGCAGCCCGACGGCATCGCCGCAATCGCCGCCTGAGATGGCCACCGCCTTCATGCGGCTCTG
The DNA here is from genome assembly GCA_964235615.1 of uncultured Acetobacteraceae bacterium. Classification (GTDB taxonomy): domain Bacteria; phylum Pseudomonadota; class Alphaproteobacteria; order Acetobacterales; family Acetobacteraceae; genus Lichenicoccus. The sequence continues at coordinate 9,423 of CAXSEE010000110.1, forward strand.
GCGGAGTGCTGCGATCTGGCGGGCAGCGCTGCTGATGGCCGTGCCGGCGAGCGTGCTGGCGATCGCCTATCCGCCGGAGTGGCATCGAATGCGCTTGCCGTCGCCTCAGACCCTTGTCGCCGCGATGGCGTCATCGTCGGCATCATCACCCGGTTCGCAGGAAGCCGAAGAGGACGTCACCACTACCTTCGGCCCCTTTTACCGTGTACCCGCGTTCAGCAGCCCCGGGTCGATAACGGAGCATGCGTATGCAGCTCGGGAGGCCAGCATGCGGCCCGTCTTCTCCGTGACGGCGCCTTTCACCCATCGCGAGATCCCGTTGCCGCCGGGGACCTGGACCACTGTCTCGATCGGCATGGAGCCTTCTGTCGATGACGGGCCGACAGGTTCGGGCGTTCTGCTGGCGCGGCTGGAGGGTCACACGGTAACCGGTTTCGTGCTGATCCGCGGCAGCCAGCCGGGAGCCGCAAGCTCCGTCGACCTGCCGCCCAACCGCCTATGCGATGGCCCGAAACGCTACGCGACGATCAGGCTTGCCGGTCCTCCAGGTGTTGCTGGTTCTCGCGGCATCCAGGACGACGAGTGCTGGTTCATTGCCGAGGCCACCTTCCCCGCTCTGATGTGGAAAACGGTCGTCGTCCCCCCGGCGTTGCGTATCGGCATGGAGACCATGGCGGACACTGGGGAGCAGATCCCGGGCTTCTTCATAGGTGCCACATATTTCCACGCCACCGGCAGGCAGTGGATCGAGGTCACCTATTATTTCGATACGACCCTGAATGGCATCCCCAAAAGCGGGCCTCAGGGAGGTTGGAAACCCGCAACGGCGTTGGCCGATCCGGTAATGGCTGCCTTCATCGACCGGCTCTCCGTGTGGATGCAGCACCGGTTGCCGCTGCTGCAGCATCTCGGCGTGGCCCGCACGCCTGCCAGTGTGATCGATGCCGCCAACCTGCACGGTCCGCGCTGAGCATCAGCCGGCATCCGCCTCGCCGCTGATCAGCGTGCCCTCCATCGCCGCAAGGATATCCTCAGGCATGATATCAAAATCAGGAGCTATCCGGATCCTGCCCCGCAGTGCGCCCGGCTGCCGAGGGGGCAGGACCGATGCAGAAGGCGGATGGATCTCGGCAACCACCGCACCATGCGACGTGATCAGGAACGACGTGCCTTGCCGCACTTGGCGAGGGAGGCCGGTCATGTTGCCTCGAAAATCGTGCAAACCTACCTGACGAGGCGCGCCAGATTTGTCATGTTGCGGCTCAGCCACGCCGTCCTCCTGTGTTGGCACATCCTGTATGCACAGCCTTGGAGTGGGAAGCGAAGCGGCAGTTAGGTTCCGGCTGTCAACATCCATGCATGACGGGCAATCTGCTCGTCCTCCTGCGAGGCGAGGACACGCACCGAGCAGCGTGACGTGGGGTTGTTGATCGGGCCGTCCGCCGCCTTGTTGCGGGCGTCATCCAGGCTGACACCGATCCAGGACAGGCCGCCGCAGATCGTGGCGCGCGTCTGCGCATCATGCTCGCCGATGCCGCCCGTGAAGACGAGCAGATCGATCCCGTTCAACACCGCGATCATCGCGGCGATCTGCTTGCGCACGGAGTAGCAGAACATCTCGACGGCAAGCCGAGCGTCATCGTTCGAGGCACTGGCGTCGCGCAGACCGCGCATGTCGCCACCGATCCCCGAGATCCCCTTCAGGCCGGAATGGTGATCGACCAGATCCTCCAGCATCGTGGCATCGAATTTCTTCTCGCGCAGCAGATAGATCAGTACGCCCGGATCGAGATCGCCGCTGCGCGTTCCCATGATTACGCCGCCGGTCGGGGTCAATCCCATGCTGGTGTCGACCGACTTCCCGCCCTTGACCGCGGTGACGCTTGCACCATTGCCGAGATGGGCGATCACCAGCCGGTCCGGCACGTCACCCGCGAGTTGCCGAAGGATCGACTCGCAGGAAATGCCGTGGAACCCGTAGCGCTGGATACCCTCGGATCGCAATTCCCTGGCAATCGGCAGCACCCGCGCTAAGTCAGGCAGTCCGGCGTGAAAACTGGTGTCGAAACATGCCACCTGCGGCAGCGTGGAGAAATGCTGCCGCGCGAAGCGGATCACCGACAGGGCCGGCGGTGTATGCAGCGGCGCGAAAGCGGTCGCCGCTTCGAGCTGATCGAGAACGGCGTCGTCGATCAGGCAATGCCGCCGTAGTTTCGGGCCGCCATGCACGACACGATGTCCGACCGCCGTCGGAGCCGGCACGCCGCTCCCATTCAAGAACCTGCCGATGCGCTCGACGGCCTCCTGCTGGCCGGGAAGCGAACCGGCTTCGGACAAAACCGGATTGCCCTGCGGGTCACTGACGGAGAACTTGCTGCCGTCATCTCCGATCTTCTCGGCCTCGCCCGACAGCAACGTCTCCGTCCGCGCTGCATCGACGCGATACAATCCGAATTTCAGCGACGAAGACCCGCTGTTCAGCGCCAGGACGACATTCACCGCTGCCAGCGCCAGCCGAGGATCTCGGGAAGGTCCTCGCCATGCTCGCTGATATACAGCTTGTGACGCTCCATGCTGGTCCAGTAGCGCGCCGTCGCCTGTTCAACCTGGCCGGCCAGCCGCGGGATACGCTTGATGGCGTCGAGCGCCAACTGGTAGCGGTCGAGATTGTTCAGCACCACCATGTCGAAGGCGGTCGTTGTGGTGCCCTCCTCCTTGTAGCCGCGCACGTGGATGTTGTTGTGGTTGTCGCGGCGATAGACCAGCTTGTGGATCATCGCCGGATAGCCGTGGAAGGCGAAGATCACCGGCGTATCGATGCCGAACATCTCGTTGAAGTCCTGGTCCTCCATCCCGTGCGGATGCTCGGTCTGCGGCTCCAGCACCATCAGATCGACCACGTTGACGACGCGTATGCGTATGTCCGGCACGTATTCGCGCAACAGCATCACCGCCGCCAGCGTCTCCAGGGTCGGCACGTCGCCGGCGCAGGCCATGACCACGTCGGGATCATCCTCGCCGTTGCTGGCCCAGTGCCAGACGCCGGCGCCGACGGTGCAGTGCCGGGTCGCCGCATCGATATCGAGCCATTGCCAGGCTGGTGCTTTCCCGGCGACGATCAGGTTGATGTAGTTGCGGCTGCGCAGGCAATGGTCCGCCACCGACAGCAGGCAGTTCGCGTCCGGCGGCAGGTAGATGCGCACCACGTCGGACTTCTTGTTGGCGACATGGTCGATGAAGCCCGGATCCTGGTGCGAGAAGCCGTTATGGTCCTGCTGCCAGACATGCGACGTGAGCAGATAGTTCAGCGACGCGATCGGCTTGCGCCAGGGGATCTCGCGGCTCACTTTCAGCCATTTCGCATGCTGGTTCATCATCGAATCGATGATGTGGATGAAGGCCTCGTAGCAGGAGAACAGCCCGTGCCGCCCGGTAAGCAGATAGCCTTCCAGCCAGCCCTCGCATAGATGTTCGCTCAGCACCTCCATGACGCGGCCATCGGTGCTGAGATTGACGTCGACGTCCTCGACATCGGCCATCCACTCCTTGCCGGTCACTTCCAGCACGGCTTCCAGGCGGTTCGAGGCGGTCTCGTCCGGGCCGAACAGACGGAAATTCCCGCGATCGAGATTGAGCTTCATCACGTCGCGCAGATATCTGCCAAGGTTGCGCGTCGCCTCCCCCTCGATGCCGCCGGGCTCGGGCAGGGCTATGGCGTAGTCGCGGAAGTGCGGCAGCGCCAACGGCCGCAACAATTCGCCGCCGTTGGCATGCGGGTTGGCGCCCATGCGGCGGTGGCCGGTCGGAGCCAGGGCGGCCAGCTCCTCGCGGAACTTGCCGTTCTCGTCGAACAACTCCTGCGGGCGGTAGCTGCGCATCCATTCCTCGAGCTGCCTCAGATGCTCGGGGTTCTTGAAATCCGCGATCGGCACCTGATGCGCGCGCCAGGTGCCCTCGACCGGCTTGTTGTCGACGAACGCGGGGCCGGTCCAGCCTTTCGGCGTGCGGAACACGATCATAGGCCAGCGCGGACGCTCGATGTTTCCGTCACCCGATCGCGCGGCGGTCTGGATCTCGCGTATCCGGACCAGGATTGCGTCGAGCGTGCCGGCGAGGGCCTGATGCACCAGCGCCGGATCGCTTCCTTCGACGAAATACGGTTCATGGCCGTAGCCGCGCAACAGGTCGGTCAGCTCCTCGCGGCCGATGCGGGCCAGGATGGTCGGGTTGGCGATCTTGAAGCCGTTGAGATGCAGGATCGGCAGCACCGCGCCATCGCGCGCGGGATTGAGGAACTTGTTCGAGTGCCAGCTCGTCGCGAGCGGTCCGGTCTCGGCCTCGCCGTCGCCGACGACGCAGGCGACGATCAGCTCGGGGTTGTCGAATGCCGCACCATAGGCATGGGCCAGCGAATAGCCGAGCTCGCCGCCTTCATGGATCGAACCCGGTGTCTCCGGCGCGACGTGGCTCGGGATGCCGTACGGCCAGGAGAACTGGCGGAACAGCCGGTGCATGCCGTTGCGGCTGCGCTCGATCGCCGGGTAGCGCTCGGTATAGGAGCCTTCCAGATAGGTGTGCGCCACCAGCCCGGGACCACCATGCCCGGGACCGATCACGTTGATCATGTTCAGGTCGTGCTGCTTGATCAATCGGTTGAGGTGGACATAGAGGAAATTCAATCCCGGCGTCGTGCCCCAATGTCCCAGCAGGCGGGTTTTGACATGATCGAGCGTCAGCGGGACATCGAGCAGGGGATTGTCCCGCAGATAGATCTGGCCGATCGAGAGATAGTTGGCGGCACGCCAGTAGGCGTCCATTTTCTGCAGCAGATCGGGCGACAACGGATCGGGCATCACGAGCGCTCCTGGCTGGACGGGCGGCAGCAACCGCTTCGGCATGAAGCCTGGCCTGCCGGACCGCTGATCCGGATCGATAGGGTCCTGTCAGCAACCCGACCCTATCACGACAACCCACCCATCCGCTCAATGAATGTTGCAACACCGTCCACGCCCACGCCGGCGCGGACATTGGCAAACACGAACGGACGCTCGCCGCGCATCCGCCTGGAGTCGCGATCCATCACCTCCAGA
>CAXSEE010000111.1:0-14338 GCA_964235615.1 uncultured Acetobacteraceae bacterium
TCGAGAACCGGAGCGGAGTGGACCTTGATGGTCCATGAGCACCGGAAGCGCAGACCATCGCGTTGGGAGGCCGCCAGAACGGATTATCGCGCGGTCTTCCTTCGGAATTGGTCGGCCATCACTGCGGCTATGATTATTAGACCTTTGACGATGTCCTGGATGTAGGCGTCGACGCCGAGGAAGGTGAAGCCGCTGGTCATCACGCCGAGGATGAGCGTGCCGATCACGGTTCCGGTGATGCGGCCGATGCCGCCCGAGAGGCTGGTGCCGCCGATCACCGCGGCGGCGATCGCGTCGAGCTCGTACGACATGCCCATGCCGGCCTGGCCGCTGGTGGCGCGTGCGGCCATGATGATGCCGGCGAGGCCCGACAGCGTGCCGGCGATCGTGTAGACGATCATCAAATGCCGGGTGACGTTGATGCCCGATACACGCGCGGCCTGGATGTTGCCGCCGATGGCGTAGGTGTATTTGCCGTAGCGCGTGTAACGCAGGGCGATGTGGAAGATCGCCGCGACCGCCAGGAAGATGAACACCGGCCGCGCGCCCTCGCCGATGGCGGTGAACGGGTCGCTCAGCATGCTGATCGGCTGGCCGTGCGTGTAGAGGCGCGCGAGGCCGCGGGCGGTGACCATCATGCCCAGCGTGGCGATGAAGGGCGGCAGCCGACCCCACGTCACCAGGGTGCCGTTGCATAACCCGGCGATGCCGCCGACGAGCAGTCCCGCCAGCACCGGCACGATGATCGGCAGGTCGCCCAGGCCCGGGAACACCGCGCGCGCGTAGCCGCCTTCCTGCGCGAGACTGGCCGCCACCATGGCCGACAGGGCCAGCACCGAGCCGGAAGACAGGTCGATGCCGGTGGTGATGATGACCTGGGTCACGCCCACGGCCAGCAATCCGACGATCGAGACCTGCAGGATGATGATCAGCAGCCGGCTGCTGTTGCCGAGGAAGCTCTGCCCGCGCAGGCCCCAGCCGAGCAGCTCGAAGATCAGCGCGATGGCGACCAGCACGCCGAGGATGCTGGCCTCGACCGGCAGCTTGCGGCGGCGCCGCAGCTTCACCGGCGCGAGATTTTCGGAGATGACGTTCATCGCGCGGCACGCGCGTTTACTTCAAGGACGATATTCATCGTGCAGCGAGCTCCATGATCCGCTCCTGGGTCGCTTCGTGCCGGTCGAGGAAGCCGGCGAGACGACCCTCCTGCATTACCAGGATGCGGTCGCTCATGCCGAGGATCTCGGGCAGCTCGGACGATATCATGATGATCGACAGCCCCTTGGCGACCAGGTCCGACATCAGCCGGTGGATCTCGGACTTGGCGCCGACGTCGATCCCGCGCGTCGGCTCGTCGAGGATCAGGATGCGCGGGCTGGTCATCAGCCAGCGCGCGATCAGCACCTTCTGCTGGTTGCCGCCGCTCAGGTTCTCGATCACCGTGTCCATGTCCGGCGTCTTGACGCGGAGTGCGGCGCGCATTCCTTCCGCCGCGTTCGACAATGCGTCCTGGCGCACGAAGCCGCCGCGCGAGTAGTCCGCGATCGAGGCGATCTGCATGTTCTCCAGCACCGAGAGCATCATGAACAGGCCGCTCGCCTTGCGGTCCTCGGTCAGCAGCGCCATGCCGTGGCCGATCGCGTCGCGGGCGTTGCGTATGCGCACCGGCTTGCCGTCGATCTCGATGCTGCCGGAAGCCGCCGGGACGACGCCGTACAGCGCCTCGGCGACGTTGGTGCGGCCGGCGCCGATCAGCCCCGCGAAACCCAGTATCTCGCCGCGCCTGAGGTCGAACGAGATGTCGCGGAACACGCCCGGCAAGGTAAGGCCGCGCGCCGACAGCACGACCGCGCCCAGCTCGACCTCGGCCTTGGGGAACAGGTGGGTCAGCTCGCGTCCGACCATCAGCCCGATCAGCGACTTCTGGTCGAACTGCCCCGCCGGCCCGGTGGAGACGTGCATGCCGTCGCGGAACACCGAGATCTCGTCGGCGATGGCGAAGATCTCGTTCATCTTGTGCGAGATGTAGACGATCGCCCGGCCCTGGCCGCGCAGCCGGCGGATGATGCCGAACAGATGCTGCACCTCATGCTCGGTCAGGGACGAGGTCGGCTCGTCCATGATCAGGATGTCCGGCGCATACGACACCGCCTTGGCGATCTCGACCATCTGCTGGTTGGCCACCACCAGGCTGGCGACCTCGTCGTCGGGATCGAGCGCGATGCCGAGGGTCTCCAGCAGCTCGACGGTGCGTCGCCGCATGGCACCATGGTCGACGAAACCCAGGCGCCTCGGCTCGCGCCCGACCCAGATATTCTCGGCCACCGTCATGTGCGGCACCAGGTTGAGCTCCTGGTGGATCATGGCGATGCCGCATTTCATCGCGTCGGCCGGTCCCTGGAACTCCTGCCGCGCGCCCTTGACCCGGATCTCCCCGGAGGTCGGGCGGATGTTGCCGGCGATGATCTTCATCAGGGTGGACTTGCCGGCGCCGTTCTCGCCCATCAGCGCATGCACCGCGCCGGCGCGCAGGCGCAGCGTGATCCCGTCCAGCGCCTTTACGCCAGGAAACTGCTTGGACACGTCCAGCACTTCCAGAACGTAGGGCGGCTGGGCGGCGGCGTCCGGCATGGCAGGCTCCTCGATCTAGCTGGAAGCGTCGAGATGGGCGATGCTGCGCGCCAACGCAGCCGCGGCGTCGGGATCGTCATGCACCTCGGCGGAAAACGCCTCGAACGACAGCGGGCCGGCATAGCCTCCCTGCCGTAGCGCACGGATCTGTCCGATGGTATCGAGCCGGTCGCGCGGCCCCACCAGCACCCGATGCCGGTCGCGCAACTGCACGATCGAGATGCCGGCCGCCTCGACGCCGGAGATATGGACCAAGCCGGTGCGGGCCGGAAACAGCGCCCGCTCGCCGGATAGGGCATGATGGAAGCTGTCGTGCACCAATGAGAAGACAGCCTTGGTGCCGGTCTCGTCGATCGCGTCGAGGGCATCCTGCTTGAGCCGCAGCGCGCATTGCTCGAAGCCGAGCGGCTCCACCAGGCCGGTGATGCCATGATCGGTCAGGATCGGTGCCAGGCCGGTAAGCGCGCGCATCAGGTCGCGCGCCCGCTCGGCTTGGCCGCGGGCATCGTCATAGTCGTTGACCGGACACAGCACCAGCGACGCCGCGCCGGCCTGGCGGGCATAATCGGCGAGTGCGGCAGCCTCGATCTCGCGTGTCGCGTCCCACAGGTCGAAGCGTTGCAAGGCATTGATCGAGAGGATGGTGACGCCGGCCTCCGCCGCCGCCTCGCGCAGTTGGCGCGCCGGAGTGCCATCGGCCATCGGCACGCCATCGAGGTCGTTGCGTATCTCTACTGCCTGAATGCCCTGCCCCTGCGCGAAGGCGACCAGCTCGGCAAAATCGGCATAGGGGGTGGTGACGTGGTTGAGCGCGTACAGCGCGGCCTCCTGAACATTCTGTCCGACCGGCCCCTTCGTGGAGCATACATGCCAGACCTTCCTCTTATTGGAATATGTTTTCCATTATATGCGGCTGTCAAGCCGGGGCGGCAGCCTTGCACGAAACCTTCCTCCAAGTGAGGATCGGCACATGAACCGCAAAGAACGCCGTGCTGCTTCGAATTCGGCGCGGAGTGCTTCGGCTGGGCTTCCGGGCATCGCGTCCCTGCTGACGCTCGCCGAGACCCAGCGACGCAATAGCCGCCTGAACGAGGCAGATGCAACCTGTGCGCGTGTCCTCGAGATAGCGCCCAACCACGCGCAGGCGCTGTGTGTGCGCGGACAGCTCGCGCACCAGCAGGGACGTCCGGCGGACGCCGTGACCTGTTTCGAGCGGGCGCTTGCCGTCGCCCCGACAGTGGCTGCAATCCATGACGGCCTGGCGGAAGCGTATCGGGCTCTTGCGCAACCGGTCGATGCCGAACGCCATTACCGGCGTGTTGCCGAGTTGCGGCCGATTGCGGCAACCCTGCTCAATCTGGGCAATGCTCTCATGGAGCTGCATCGTTCCGATGACGCCGCCGCTGCCTACCGGTCTGCCTTGTATCTGGATGCCAGTCTTCCCGAGGTCCACTACGGTCTCGGCACCGCGCTGGCGGCGACGGACCCGAAACAGGCTGCCGGCGCGTTCGCTCGCGCTGTCGCGTTACGGCCGGAATTCACCCTCGCGCATGAAGGCCTGATCGACGCGTATCTCGGGACCGGCGACTGGCAAGCAGCTTTGCAGTCGGCCTGCCAGGCATTGCAACGCACGAATTCCCAGAAGCTGCGCGTGCAGTTCACGGACGCCCTGGTCGGTGCAACACCGGCCGCCGACATGCCGGGATTGCGGGAGATGACGCAACGGGCCCTGGTGGAACGCTGGACGCGGCCCCAGGACCTGGCGCGGGCGGCATGCGACATCGTCGCCCTGCGGACGCCGTTCGACATGCACGACGCCCTGCTGCAGACCTTGCTGGAACTGGCGCCGCTCTGTCATCGGGACGTCGAGCGGAGGCTCACGGAGCAGCGCCGGATATTGCTGGAAACCTTTGCGGCCGGAGAAATGCCGACCCCGGAGCTCAAGCTTTGCCTCGCACTGGCTCGGCAGTGTTTCATCAATGAATACGCATGGCACTGCCTTCCGACAGAGTGCGATCATGTGGAGACTCTTCGTGATGCGCTCCAGGCGGACCTCGATCGCGACCTTCTCCCATCGGACATGATGATTGCCGCGATTGCCATGTATCTGCCGCTTGCGTCGCTGAGCAATGCCGAGCGTTTGCTGTCGCACCCGCGCCCTGCGCAAGTCGCGGCCCTGCTCGCACAGCAGATCGTCGAGCCGTTCGAGGAGCGCCGGCTTCAAGGCCTGATCCGCCGCGCGACTCCGATAGACGGCAGTTCGCAGTTGGTCCGAGACCAGTACGAGGAGAATCCCTATCCGCGCTGGGTGACGATGGCCGGAGCCATCGAGCGGGTTCAGCTCGGAGAGTGGTTGAAGGCGAGATTTCCCGGCGCCGCTGCGACGTCGCTACCGGCGGACAGGGTCCTGGACATCCTCATAGCCGGCTGCGGGACCGGTCAGCAGGCGGTGGAAACGATCCGAAGCCTGGCGAACGCCAAGGTGACCGCGATCGACCTGAGTCTGGCAAGCCTCGCCTATGCCGCACGCATGACGACGAAGCTTGGCATCGGGGACATCGAGTATATCCAGGCCGATCTGCTTCGGTCGGCAGCGCTCGGGCAGGCCTTCGACATGATCGGCGTGGGCGGTGTGCTGCACCACTTGGCCGACCCCTGGCGCGGTTGGCGCGCCCTGCTCGGCTCGCTCCGTGCGGGAGGCGTGATGAACGTCCTGCTCTATACGGAGCGCGGTCGCCGCGATGTCGGATCCGCACGCGCGTGGATCTCCAGCCGCGGCTATGCTCCCACGGCGGAAGGAATTCGAAGCTGCCGTCACGACCTGATGGCACTGCATGACGACTGGGCGCTCCGGCTGTCGGCCAGTCCGGACTTCTTTTCCATCAGTGCCTGTCGGGACCTGCTCTTCAACGTGCAGGAACATGCGGTAACGCTGCCAGAAGTATCTGAATTTCTTGTGGCTGAACGTGTCAACCTGTTGGGTATCGAAGTATCCGCCTCCACGCAGCGGATGTTCGAGGCCTGGGACGGCGGCACGAGCAAGGACCCGCTGCGTGATCTCGCACGATGGGACCTGTTCGAGGCGGAGCATCCCGGTTGTTTCGCCGGGATGCTCAATCTTTGGGTGTCGGCTGGCGGCTAGGCGACCGTGGCATGGATCGCACCTCGTCAGGCGTGAAAGCTCCAACGTCGCAAATAGGGTTGCCGGGCAGTCGCGGCAGCTTGAGTATGTCCAGCGGATTGCAGCGAGACGACGGAACGTGATGCCCAGCGGGTCAGGCGACTGGCTGCCCTCCGATGCAGCCCTCGATTAGCGCGCGGATCGAGCAGGATCTGGAACGCAAGATCCTGTCCGGCGCCTGGCCCCCTGGAAGCCGCATCCCCTACGAGCATCAACTCATGCAGCAGTTCAACTGCTCCAGGATGACCGTGAGCAAGGTCCTGAAGGAGCTGAGCAGCCGCGGCCTGATCGTCAGGCGTCACCGGGCCGGATCGTTCGTCGCCAGCCCGTCCGTCGAGCGCTCGATCCTGCGGATCGAGGATCTGGCCGAGGTCGCAGCGCGGACCAACCAGAGCTACCGGCACCTGATCATCAAGCGCCAGGAGCGGGCGGCGACGCCCCGCGAGCATGCCGACCTCCGCCTGTCCCCCAAGACCCGCCTGCTGGAAGTCCATTGCCGGCACCAGCTGGGTGGGGTGCCGGTCGCTTGGGAGGAACGGCTGATCGTGCTGAGCACCGTCTCGAATGCCGCCTTCGAGACGTTCGAGGCCGACGCCCCGGGGAGCTGGCTGCTGCGGCATGTCCCCTGGACCGAGGCGGAACACGTGATCTCGGGCCTGAACGCGAGCGTCGAACTGGCGGTCCAGCTAAAGGTCGCACCCGGAGACGCATGTCTGGAACTGCATCGCCGCACAAGGCTTCAGGGTGTCCTGGTCACCGACGTACGCCTGGTCTATGCGGCGTCGCGCTACCGCTTCTCCGGCCGCTTCTCGCCTACATCGTAATCACCTGGTTGCGGCGGCGAACCCGGACATATGCGCGCAAGTCACCCAGGTGACGTTCGAACCTCGACGGTAACATGCGACAGGCCAGGGAAACGCCCGAGCAGCCGGTGGTAATACTCGGGTCCGTGCGCTTCCTGCATGGTCGTGACCGAGACGATCGCTCCGAGATGACCCGGTCCGAGCCGCCAAAGATGCAGGTCGGCCAAGCTGTCGCCTTCCGCTTCGATCGCCTGGCGCACCCCGTCCGCCACGCGCCGGTCCGGCACCATGTCGAGCAGGATGGCGCCCGTGTCCCGGACCAGGCCAAAGGACCAGCTCGCGATCACGCAGGCGCCGACGATGCCTGCCAGGGGATCCATCCATAGCCAGCCAAAGGCGCGGGCCAGGAGCAACCCGATGATGACCAGCACGGACACCGCGGCATCGGCGACGACGTGAATGACCGCTGCGCGCATGTTGTTGTCCCGGTGCATGGCGCCGTGCCCGTCCTGCCCGTGCTCATGCTCCTCGAAGGCCACGGGGTATTCGCCCCCGGCGAGGCGCACGTGCGCGGTGAACCGATGCGGCTCGGGGATCGGCTCGGCGCTTTCCAGCCAACCGCCGCGATCCTGCATCGCGAAGACCTGGCGCGTGCCGTCCGGCCGCACCGTCTCGATCGTCGCCGCGTCGCCGATGCCGCGGCCCGGCTGCGGATGCAATCGGAACACGGGCGGCACCCCATCCTCGAAGACGCTCAGGATCAAGGTGCCCGCTGCCGTCGCAATGCCATGGTCCTCGTCGTGCCCGACATGATCGTGGCCGTGGTGGTGGCCATGGCCGTGATGGTGGCTACCCCCGCCGAGCAGCCAAACACTGGCGAGGTTCACGGCCAGGCCGAGTGCTGCGATCGGGATTGCCTCGGCAAAATGGATCGGCACCGGCGCGAACAGGCGACGCACGGCCTCATAGCCGATCAGGATTGCGATCATTGCCAGCACGATCGCGCTGGTGAAGCCCGCCAGGTCGCCCAGCTTGCCGGTGCCGAAGCTGAACCGGGGGTCTTGCGCGTATTTGCGGGCGTAGCTGTAGGCCAGGGCCGCCAGCAACAGCGCACCGGCATGGGTGCTCATGTGCAACCCGTCCGCGACCAGGGCAATCGAGCCGAAAGCGAGGCCGCCCACGATCTCCAGCAGCATCATCGCCCCGCACAGCCCGATGACCCACCATGTCCGGCGCTCGGATTGCTCGTGTCCGGCGCCAAGAAAAACGTGGCTGTGACGTGACGGGGTTACCGGAAAGCCGGCGGGAGCTATCGAGCCGTCCATGACCAGCCTCTCATTTCAGATAGGTGCGTACGACATCGAACAGTTGCTCGGCCGCTTCGGCGTTCAGGGCGCCGGGATGCTTGTCAGGGTCCACCAGATGCGTCCGTACGTGATCCTCGACCACCTCGGCCATCAGCCCGGCCAACGCGCCGCGGACGCCGGCAATGAGGTGCATGACCTGTTCGCAGCCGGCCTCCGCCTCCAATCCACGCTCGATCGCCTCGACCTGGCCCTTCATACGGCGCACGCGCGCCAGCAGCTTTTGCTTTTCCCGGACGGTATGGGTCATTGGGTCCATATAGAATAGGGGGCTAGCCTATTCTATATATTTTTGCAGACCATGGTTTCTCGAAACGAGAGCGATATTCCGACGGCGTCGTGTTCAGTCTCTGCTTGAAGTGGTAGCGGAAGTTGACGACCGACCCGAGGCCGCAGAGGAAGGCGATCTGCTCCATGCTGAGCACCGTCGTTTCCAGCAGCTCGCGTGCGCGCGACATACGTTCCGCCAGCAGCCAATCCGCCGGCGAGCTTCCGGTCAACGTCTTGAAACGCCGGATGAAGGTCCGCTGACTCATGCCGACCCTCTGCGCCATGCCTGCCACATTATGCTCGCCGTCGAGACGCCGCCTCAGATGGTCGAGCAGCGGGCTGAGCCGCGCCCCTTCCTGGAGGTCGAGGATCGGCCGGCCGATTATCTGGGCTTGTCCGCCTTCCCGGTGCGGCGGCACCACCAGCCGGCGCGCGACATGACTTGCATGGTCCGAGCCGAAGTCGGAGCGGATCATGTGCAGGCAAAGGTCGATGCCCGCGGCGCTGCCTGCCGAGGTCAGAATAGAGCCCTCATCCACATAGAGGACGTCGGACAGGATCCGGATGCTCTTGTCGGCGGTGGCCAGTGCCGCCGTGTGCTGCCAATGCGTGGTCGCCTGCCGCCCGGCCAGCAGGCCCGCCGCCGCCAGCACGAACGCCCCGGTGCAGATCGACACGATGCGCGTGCCGTCGGCGTGCGCGTCCTGGAGCGCCTGGATCAGTTCGGCCGGGACAGGGTCATGCGGCGAGCTCCAGCCGGGGATGATGACCGTGTGCGCCTGCCCGAGGAGTGCCAGAGAGTCGTCGATGCTGATCTCGAAGCCGCCGGAGGTCCGCATCGGCCCAGGCCTGATCGCGCATAATGCGAAGCGGTACCAGTCAGGCATCAGCTCGGGGCGGCTAGTGCCGAAGATCTCGGTCACGATCGCGAACTCGAAGGTTGCCAGACCCTCGTAACCGACCACGACGATGAGCGGCTGCATGGCTACGGTATAGACCTAATTGGCACGATCCTTACCCTACTTGGCGCTCTTGCCCCTTACAAGGGCATGCCAGGGCGACAACAATCCTTCGACCGGACAGGAAGACGTGGTTTGCATGCCCTCGAGGCAGAGACACCCGCCGAAGCGTCACGAAGGAGGTCAGGATGCTTCTGCGACATATGCTCGGCGGCTCGGTATCCATTGCGGCGACCTTGATCGCCTTCAGCGCCTGGGGCCAGACGACACCGGACATCGCCGCACCCGGAACACTCAGAACGCCAGCTCAGAACAAGGCAGTCGCCGCCAAGCAGAAAGCCGCCAACGAGAAAGGCTTCGTTGCATCGCCTTCCGCAGGCACCGCCGAGAACGTCACGGTCACGGGAACACGGCCCGTGAGCCACCTGAACGAGGTCAACTCGACCGGAAGCAAGCTCGGCCTGAGCGTGAAGGAGACGCCGGCGACTGTGAACATCGTCGATGCGCTGACCATCCGGCAGCAGGGTTATGCGACGGTCCAGGAGGCGGTCCAGCGTGCTCCCGGCATAACGGTCGGTGGCTCGCCCGCGGACCCGTCATCGTTCTCGCTGCGCGGCTTCACCGGTGACCAAATCAACCTGCTGCGCGACGATGTCTATTACGGGCCGTCCGACATCGTGAACCGTCCGGAGAACAGCTTCAACCTGCAGGACATCGAGGTCCTGCAGGGACCGGCATCCGTGCTCTACGGGCAGGGGGCGATCGGCGGCGTGATCAACGTCATCACGCGGCAGCCGACCTTCACGCCCACGAAGTGGGACGCTCTGTTCACCTATGGCAGCTACAACACGATCCAGGCCGGCATCGCGGTAAACTCGCGTGTCAGCGACAACGTCGCCGTCAACCTCGCCTTCAGCCGCACGTCGTCATCGGGCTATGTCGACAACGACAATCCGAATTCACTGAACGTGACCGGCTCGCTGCTCTGGAACCTCCGGTCGAACCTGCATCTGCAGGCGGGCATCGACATCGTGACCGACAACCTGCCCTCCTATTACGGGACACCGCTGATCCCGAGCGCGGATGTCGCAGACCCCCAGGGCGGCATCCTCAAGTCCAGCTTGGGGTTGGTGATTAACAAGCCGACCGAGTACACGAACTACAACACGATCGACTCCGTCCACAAGAACACGAGCTACTCGCCGAGCCTGCTCCTGACCTGGGAGGCCAACAACCATATCACCTTCACCGACCAGGCCTATCTCTACTATGCCGAGCGCCGCTGGCAGAACGCGGAGACCTACACCTACATCCCGCCCGGTTCCACAGCGACCGACGCCGCCGGCGACGTCATTCCCGGCAACTCGATCGCCCGTGACCGGTTCTACGTCTATCACCAGCAACATATCTACGGTGACCAGGCGCACGTGCTCATGGAGCATCCGATCCTCGGCCTGAAGAACCGCGTCACTTTCGGAGTCGACGCGAGCTACCTGCAATTTCTCCGCTCGCGCGGTTTTCCGGACGCGCAGTATGCCGACTATGTGAGCCTGGCAAATCCGGCGCAGGGAAATTTCGGCAGCTTTCCCGGCGAGTTCCCGCAGGAGCAGAGCCCGACCCAGATCACCGATGTTGCCGGCCTGTTCGAGGATGCGCTCGACCTGACGCGGCACTTGCACTTCATTGCGGGGCTGCGTGACGAATGGCTGCGGCTGGGCCGCGAGAACTACAACCAGGCCGGCGTCGAGAGCTCCAAGACCGGCTTCAACAAGAGCTTCAATCCGACCAATTTCCGCGTCGGCCTGGTCTATGACATCATTCCGGATGTCACGGCCTATGTCTCCTACACCACGGCCCAGGATCCGCCGGGCGGCAACATCTTCCTTGCCAACCGGGGCCAGTTCAACAAACTGACCAGCTCCAGCCAGGAGGAAATCGGCGTCAAGAGCGAGTTCCTGGACAAGCGGGCGACCGCGACCGTGGCGCTCTACAACATCGACCGCAGCAACATCCTGATCGCCACCTCCAACAACACGGTCGGTACGGTGGGCAGCCAGAACTCCCGCGGCGTCGAATTCGAGGCCGACTTCCGGCCGATCAAGAACTGGACCATCAGCGCGAACGCGACCTACACCCACGCGAGCTACGGCATCTTCACCGACCCCTATTCCGGCTTCAGCGACGCCGGCAATCGGCCTCCCGACGTTCCGACATGGACCGCGGCGATCTTCTCGACCTACAGCCATGTCGCCGACCTTCCCCTGGATATCGGCGGCGATGTCCGCTACGTCGGCAACCGCGCGGGAAGCTTCGACAACACCCTGCAGTTGAGCGACTATGAGTTGGTGGACATCTATGCCGTCTATCACCTCACCAAGACGTTCGACGTCACCGGCCGCATCAACAACCTGCTGGACAAGACGTACGTGTCCTGGGCGGACACGAACTATCCGACGGAGGTCGACCTCGGCCGTCCGCGCTACTTCGAGGTGGATCTACATGCAGGCTTCTGAGGGTTGCTGACAATGCCGCCGCTCCGAGTGGCAGCGGCGGAGACCGCCACTCGGGAGAAGACGAGCCTGTCGCTGGCGTCGGTGAGCAAGACCCTATCGAAGGTCCATCGCTGGCTCGGGATCGTCATGTGCCTGTTCTTTGCCATGTGGTTCGCCTCCGGCGCGCTGATGCTGTTCATCCCCTTCCCCGCCTTGGACGACCAGCGGCGTCTCATGGCGATGCCGCCGGTCGATGTCGCGGCGATCAGGCTGACGCCGGCGCAGGCCGTGGCCCGGATCACGCCGGGATCAGGCAGGCTGCAGGCCTTGCGGCTGATCGAGGGGCCGCATGGACCTGTCTATCTTCTCCAGCCCGCCGGGCACCCCTTCATGATGGTGAGTGCCGCCGCAGGCAGCCTCCTGCCTGTCGTTACTCCGCAGGAGGCCGGCGGGCAGGCGCGGCGCCTCGTCCATGCCGATGTGGATTCAGTCGCCGGCCCCTACTATGACGACCAATGGATCGTCACCGAGAAGTTCAATCCATACCGGCCGTTCTTCCGCGTCGACCTGAACGATCCTTCCGGAAGCCATGTCTACATATCCGAGCGCACCGGCGAGGCGCTCCAGGTCACCACGCGCGTGCAGCGCGTCGCCAACTACGCCGGCTCGATCGTCCATTGGATCTACCCGACGATCCTGAGACGCTATCCGGCCGCCTGGTCCTACACGGTCTGGGCCATCTCGCTGGTCGGCATCGCCATGGCCGTCGCCGGCATCACGCTCGGCTGCTGCCGGAGCTGGTCGTCGCTCCGCAGCGTCCGCAAGCCCGGGATCTCGCCATTCCGCAAGCTGTTCAGGCTGCATCACGTGCTGGGGCTCGGAGCCGGGTTCTTCCTGCTGACATGGATCTTCAGCGGCTGGCTGTCGGTCGACCATGGGATCCTGTTCCCGACCGGCAAACCAACCGCCGCCGAGTTGGACGCCTTCCGTGGCGAGCCGCTGGAGGATGCGGCCAGGCAGATCACGCTGGCGGATTTGGCGATCGCCCGTGGGCAGTCATCGTTCGAGATCAACGCCGTTCGAGGGCGGGCGGTGCTGACCGGCTACGGCTCGGGGACAGCCGTCGCTACGACCCACCTGCTTGAGGGACGCGCCTGGACCGGCCTGGGCATCGACACGCTGCTGCGGGCGGCGCATGCGGCCTGGCCATCGAGCCGGCCGGCAGCGGCTGCGATCACCGCGCAGGACGACTACGCGCATCTGCTGTACGACGGGCTGCCAGCCGATGCCGTGCGGCTGAAGCTTCGGGATGCTGCTGGAACCTGGGTCCACGTGAGCGCGTCGACGGGGCAGATCATCGATGTCCAGGACTGGCGCCGGCGGCTTTATCGCTGGCTCTTCAACGGCCTGCACACGTTCGACATCCCCGGGCTCAGCACGCGCGACCTGCTCCGCAAGCTCGTCATGCTGCCGCTGCTGACGGCCGGTTTTGTCCTGAGCGTTACCGGTATCGTCCTCGCAAAGCGTCGCCTGTCCCGCTGAGCGGGATGGTAAAGGACGGCGTCCGATCGACGATGTCGCGGAACGGCCGGACCCATGCGCCGCTGTCGATCGAGCAGCGCTTCAGCCATCTACGTGCGGCAGGCCTGGCCGCATCAGCGAAAGCACGACCATCAGGGCGGTGCCTCAACCGATGCCGGAGGTCAGCGCGAAGACGAGATGGCGGTTGCGTTGCAGCATGAGGGCAGGTGATCCTTGGTGACTGGAACGACCAGGCAGGAGCCAACGACAATTCCGTGACCAGATGGAATTACTGGGTAGCTCCCGTGGGTGGACAGGTTCGAACAGTGCTTTGATCGTCGACAGCCTTGGCTTGGCTGGAGATCATGGTCTCCCTGCGACAGTTTCCGGAAACGGGGCGGAGACGATCAATCTATTGCCCGTCCTGTCCACCCGTGGGGGCGTACCCCAACGACAAGTCTTTTGTTGCATGCCGTGGTCGATCCTGCTGACATTCGAGACCACGGCGGCGGCATATCGGTCCTGAAAAACTTGTTTGGCATTTTCCTTCTGGATGAACCTTCATGCAGAATTCAAAATTGAACTGGCTTCAGGTGCTTCGGGGTTTTGCCGCGGTCGGCGTCGTGGCACATCACTCCTTTCGGGCCATTACGGTCAACCGGCCCGCATCGATTGATCTTCCCGCAGGGGTGATCCAGCCCGATGTCACCCTTGTCTCGCTTGGATCCGCAGGGGTGGATATATTCTTCATACTGAGCGGCTTTCTGATGTTCTACATCTCGTAGCCCTACTTCACGCGAACGAGATCCATCGGACATTTCATATCGCAGCGCCTGATCCGGATCTGGCCGCTCTACGCGATCATGACGGTGGCCGCATGTATTGCTCCGATGCGGGAGGCAGTCGCGACCGGCACCATGCCGTTCGATCTTCATCCATTACGATTGCTGAGCTTTGCTTTCATTCCATCCTTTAGTTTCGAAGGTCTTCTCCAGCCCATCCTGGGGGTAGGGTGGACCTTGAACTACGAAATATTGTTCTACCTCTATTTCTCCCTCCTGCTCTCTTGGGGAAGCCGATGGGCGATCGGAAAGCTCATTGCCATTGTCGGAGCCTT
>CAXSEE010000112.1:0-14255 GCA_964235615.1 uncultured Acetobacteraceae bacterium
CGACCACTCCAGGTGCGGGTTCATGCCAGTGCGGGTAATGGTCGGTGGTCATCGCGAGCTGGCCGTTCCAGCCATGCTCCCAGGCGATCCCGGCGAGGCTGGGCCAGAGCGAACAGGCATGGCGGGCGAGGAAGGGGAATGCTTCCGGGCCGGCCAGGTCGCGCGACTGCGAGCGGCCGCCGATCAGCAGCCGTCCCTGGGCGTCGATGCGGTAGTAGGTGGTGATCTCGCCCAGCTCGTACAGCACCTCCCGCCGGGCCAGGATCGCCAGGCGCTCGGCTTCCGGCAGCGGGACGCTGGCGATGATCGCGCTGTAGACCGGCACCACGCTCTGCCGCAGCTTCGGCCAGAGATCGCCGGTATAGCCGTTGGTCGCGATCACGACATGGTCCGCCGTCACCGTCCCGCCCGGGGTTTCGACCTGCCAGCCGCGGCCGGCCCGTTGCAGGCGCGAGGCCGGGCTCCGGGCATGGACCCGGGCGCCAAAACCTTGTGCCGCACGCGCCAGCCCAGTGGCATAGGCGAACGGGTTGAGCTGCCCGCCGCGCCGGTCGAGCAGGGCGGCGGGATAGCGCGTGGTGCCGGTGCGCGCGGCGGTTGCCTCGGCGTCGAGCAGTGCGATGTCCATCCCGCGCGACCGGCATTGCGCATCCAGCCGCCGCAGTCCGGCCACGTCGCGCGCGCTGGTGGCCGCGCGCAACGTGCCCCCGCGCGCGGCGCCGCATTCGATGCCATGTTGCGACACCAGCGCGAACACCAGGTCCGGCGCATTCCAGGCCGCCTGCACCAGGCGCTCGCCGCGCGCGCCGCCGACTTTCAGCGCGACCTCATCGGGATCGGGTTTCAGCCCGGGGTTGACCTGTCCACCGTTGCGCCCCGAGGCGCCCCAGCCAGGCTCGTGGGTGTCGAGCACAGCCACCGACCGTCCCGCCTCTGCGAGATGCAGCGCCGCCGACAGGCCGGTGAAGCCGGCGCCGATGACCACGGTCTCGCATCTGGCGTCGCCGGCCAGCGCCGGGGCGGAGACCCGGGCGACGTCCAACACATACAGTGGCGAGGGGCTGCTCAAGCGTCGGCTCCGTAGCCGAGGGTCGCCTTGACCTCGAGAAAATCGCCTAGCCCGAACTCGCCGTATTCGCGCCCGTTGCCGGACTGCTTGAAGCCGCCGAACGGAGCGGCCGTGTTCCAGTCCGGGTTGTTGATCAGGACGTTGCCGGCGCGCAGCCGTCGCGCGATCGTTCGCGCGTGGGCGAGGTCGCTCGACTGGACGTAGGCGGCGAGGCCATAAGGCGTGTCGTTGGCGATCGCGATCGCATCCTCCTCGCTGTCGTACGACATGATCGACAGCACCGGGCCGAAGATCTCCTCGCGCGCGATGGTCATGTCCGGGGTGACGTGGCCGAACACCGTCGGCTTGACGTAATAGCCGTGCTCCAGCCCGTCCGGGCGACCCACGCCACCGGTGACCAGGGTCGCGCCCTGCTCGATCCCGGACTGGATCAGGCGCTGGATCTTCTCGAAATGGATGGCGCTGACCACCGGTCCGAGCGTCGTGCTTGCTGCCAGCGGGTCACCGGTGACGAAGCCCTCGGCCGCCCGTCGCGCATGGCCCAGCGCTTCGTCGTGGCGGCCTCTGGGCACCAGCATGCGGGTCGGCGCGTCGCAGGACTGGCCGCTATTGCCGAAGCAGGTAGCGACCCCCTGCGTCACCGCCGCCTCCAGCTCGGCATCCGGCAGGATGATGTTGGGCGACTTGCCGCCGAGCTCCTGATGCACCCGCTTGACCGTGTCTGCGGCAAGGCGGGCGACGATCACGCCGGCACGGGTCGAGCCGGTGAACGAGACCATGTCGATGCCCGGATGGCGCGCGATCGCCTCGCCGACGCCGGCGCCGTCGCCATGGACCAGGTTGAACACCCCGGCCGGCACCTCGGCGGCGTCCATGATCTCGGCGAAGATGGTGCCGCTGAGCGGGGCGATCTCGCTCGGCTTGAGCACGCAGCAGCAACCGGCGGCGATGGCGGGTGCGACCTTGCAGACGATCTGGTTCATCGGCCAGTTCCAGGGCGTGATCAGCCCGACCACGCCGACCGCCTCCCGCGAGATCAGCATCCCGCCGCTGCGGCTCTCGAACTCGAACGTCTCCAACGTCTCGATCATCTGCGCGAGATGGGCGGCACCGATCCAGGCCTGGCTGTCCCGCGCAAAGCCGATCGGCGCCCCCATCTCGCGCGAGAGGACCGCGGCAAGGTCGTCCATGCGGGCCTCGTAGCAGTCCAGGATGCGCCGGAGCAGCACCAGCCGCTCCTCGCGGGTGGTCATCGAGAAGCTGTCGAACGCGCGTCGCGAGGCGGCCACCGCATGGTCGACGTCGGCCGGCGAACCCAGGGCTATCTCGGCGAAGGCCCGCTCGGTGGCGGGGTCGATCACCTCCAGGCGTTGCGGCAGCACCGGGTCGACCCAGGTGCCGTCGATGTAGAATTGCATCTCATGGGCCATGGTTGTCTCCTTTTGCCGATTTATACCAACTGATCTTGAGCTTACTTACGAAAGGCCATGGCTCTGCCCTGGACCCCCCCCGGCGAAGCCTTGAGAATCCAATCATATGAATAAATTGGTTTTCAAAGGCCAAGGCCTTTGGCGGGTCTGGGCAGAGCCCAGCCTTACTACTACTGCTCAGGCGGCAGCACGCGCAGCCGTTCGGCGGGCAGACGCAGCCGCACGGCAGCACCCGGAGCCGGCGCGCCATCATGGCGGCCGATGTCCGCCAGCAGCATGCCGCCGCCCGGCAGCGCGCATTCGAGCCGGTAGCTGCCGCCGTGGAACAGGCTTCGCACCAGGACGGCGTGGATGATGTTGTCGGTCTCGTGCCCGGAGGCGAGCATGACATTCTCCGGACGGATGCTGACGAGGCAATCATCCGGGATCGGAGCCGACGAAGGCAACACCCGCAGCCCGCTTCCGCCGGCTTCCAGACGCATGGTGGTGGCATCGCTCCTGCGTGCCCGCAACAGGTTCGTCGCCCCCAGGAAGCGCGCGACGAACGGGTTCGCCGGCCGATCATAGAGCTCGTCCGGCCGGCCGATCTGCAGGATCCGTCCGTCCTGCATGATCGCGATGCGGTCCGACAGCGACAACGCCTCGGTCTGGTCATGCGTGACCAGCATGAAGGTGATGCCGACGCGCGACTGCAGGGATTTCAGCTCGGACTGCATCTGCTGGCGCAGCTGGGCATCGAGGGCGGACAGCGGCTCGTCCAGCAGCAGCACGCTCGGTTCGCGCACCAGCGCGCGGGCGAGGGCCACGCGCTGCTTCTGGCCGCCGGAGAGATCCGCGGGACGGTCCCGCGCGCGTGCATATAATCCGACCAGTTCCAGCATCGCATCGACGCGACGCTCGATCATGGCCTTCGGCATCCGCTGCGTGCGCAGGCCGAAACCGACGTTGCCGCGCACGGACAGATGCGGGAACAGCGCGTAATCCTGGAACACGGTATTGATCGGGCGGCGATGCGGCGGATCGCCGGTGATGTCGCGGCCATGCAGCAGGATGCGTCCGCTGTCGGGTCGTTCCAGCCCAGCCATCATGCGCAGGGTCGTGCTCTTGCCGCAGCCGGAAGGTCCGAGCAGGGTCAGGAACTCGCCCTCGCGCAGGTCCAGGTCGAGGTCCCGCACCACGGCCGCCGCACCCTGGTAGCTTTTGCTGACCTGCTGGATGCGCATGATGTCGGACGCTGCGGCCGGCTCGCTCATCAAGCATCCTGTTCTGTCTGTATGCTGCTCTGGTTTTTGCAGGCTTGCCCGTTGCACGCCGAGCGTCAACCGGGATGCCGAAACAACAGGCATCCGGATGGCTGCTCACGATATGACCGTTCGACAAAAGGAATGGCACGTTTCTTGAGTGTAAAGCCGATCTCCAACAGGGAGGTTCATGTACGACAATGAAGATCCGACCTCCGCGGCTCCAGGCGGCACATGCCCTGATCCTTCTGGCGTCGGTGGCGCCGCACGAGCTATCGGCGCAACCGATCAATACGCCGTTCGTGCCGTCGCCTCCGGCCAAGGCACGCAAGCCCGCCGTCACGAAGGCCGCACCGCCGGCCACCAGCGCATCCTCATCCAACCGAGGCGAGGACATCGTCGTCACCGCAACACGACGCGCCTCCGCGATCAGCCGGGTGCCGCTCAGCGTGAGCGCCTACAGCCAGCAGACCCTGGACCAGAAGGGTGCCCGAACGATCGAGGATGTCGTCCGCTTCACCCCCGGCGTCTCGTTCGATACGACCACCAACAACGTCTCCATACGCGGCATCAGTTCCGAGGCCGGCGCCGGCACCACCGGGATCTATATCGACGACACGCCGGTCCAGATTCGCAACCTCGGCTTTAACGCCGAGAACTCGCTTCCGGAGCTGTTCGACCTGCAGCGCGTCGAGATCCTGCGCGGACCCCAGGGCACCTTGTTCGGATCGGGCTCGGAAGGCGGCACGGTCCGCTACATCACGCCGCAGCCGGGCCTGGACCAGTATTCGCTCTACGAACATTCCGAGATCTCCGGCTCGGCCCAGGGTTCGCCGACCTATGACGCGGGGCTCGCGGTCGGCGGCCCGATCATCAAGGACAAGATCGGCTTTCGCATCAGCGTGTCGCACGAGACCGACGGCGGCTATCTCGACCACGTCGACTACCGCACCAACGACATCACCGACACCAACACCAATGTCACCAACATCAACGTATTCCGCGGCTCCCTCGCGGTCGCTCCGGTCGATGGTCTGCTGATCACGCCGTCGATGCTCTACCAGTCCCGGCTGAGAGGCGACACCGATGCCTATTTCGAGGGATTGTCCAATCCTTCGGATGGCGTCTTCAGGACCAACTCGCCTGAGTATCTGCGCGACAACGACCGCTTCTACCTGCCGTCGCTGAACATCAAATACGACGTGGGCGATGTCTCGATCATCTCCAACACCTCCTATCTGCATCGCGACAACCTGACCAGCTACGGCGGCACCGACTATAACCTTTCGTACTACAACACCCTGCTCGACCCTTCCTCGCCCTATTATCCTCTGCTGCTGCCGACCGGCATCAACCCGTTGCTGCCATACTATGTTTCTCCTTCGCGGATCACCAACGACCAGCGCAACTTCACCCAGGAGGTGCGCGCGGAATCGGCCAATCCCGGCGACCGGCTGACCTGGGTGGGCGGGGTGTTCTACCAGCATAACAAGCAGCTCAGTTCGGAGCAGATCGAGGATCCGATCGCCAACCAGCTTTTTCTGCCGGTGTTCGGGGAGACGATCGAGCAGGAGTTCGGCGCCCCGCTTTACGGTAACGACAGCTATATCAACCAGACCAACTCGATCGACGAGCAGGAAGCGGTGTTCGCCGACGCGACCTTGCGCATCATCGACGGCCTCAAGTTCGAGGCCGGCGTGCGCTACGCCCACACCAGCTACAGTTTCACCAATTTTGCCAACGGGTCGCAGAATGGCGGCCCCACCGGCGGTTCGGGCGGCACGTCTGAAAATCCGGTGACGCCGAAATTCACCTTGTCCTACCAGATCGACCCGCGCGACCTGGTCTACGTGACCTGGGCCGAGGGCTATCGCGAAGGGGGCGCCAACTCACCGGTTCCGGCCGAAGCCTGCGCTGTCGACTTCGCCAATTTCGGCATCGCCTCGGCACCGGACAGCTACAAGTCCGATACCGTGAAAAGCTGGGAGATCGGCAGCAAGAACCGGTTCCTCGACGATCGCGTCGAGATCGAGGCCAGCGCCTATACCATCGACTGGGACAACATCCAGCAGAGCGTGCTGCTGCCGACCTGCGGGATACGATATACCTCGAACCTCGGTTCCGCCATCAGCCGCGGCTTCGACGTCCAGCTCGGGATCAGGCCTTTCAACGGCATGGTCATCGACAGCGCCTTCGGTTTCACCGACGCCCACTACACGACCGACACCGCGGCGGGGAGCAATCCGGATGCGCTGGTCGCCAGGGCGGGCGACTCGATCGGCGATCCGGACTGGAAGTTCAGCATCGGCGCGCAGTACAATATCCCCCGCGCGCGCTTCAGTCCGTTCGGCGGCCAGGGCTACTTCCGTATCGACTATCAGTATATCAGCCGGCCGGAGGGGACCACGCCGCTGCGCGATCCCGCCACCGTCACCTATGATCCGGGCTACGTGCTGACCGACGCGACCAATTACATCTCGCTCCGTACCGGCGTGGTGCTGCGTCGCGACATCAACCTGTCTCTGTTCGTCAACAACCTGCTTAACGCCACCCCGAGGCTGACCCAGATGCATGAGACCATCGGTTCGCTGCTCTACACCGACACCACGCTGACCCCGCGCTATATCGGCCTCACGTTGACGGTGCGGGAATAAGCGATCATCCCGATGCGGCGTCCAAGAACTCCCGGCTTCGATGACTATGCGATCATGCCTGCCGGGCTGATCGGGATCGCGGGCGTCGCCCTCACGCTGTGTCTGGTCGTGCTGCTCAGTTTCCGCGCCAACGATAATTCGCTGCTGGGAAACAGCTTCACGCTGGATAATTACCGCGCCTTGTTCCTGCCGCTGTACGCGCGGGTGATGCTGCGGTCCGTGCTGATCGCCGGATCGGCCAGTCTATTGACCATCCTGCTGGCCTATCCGGTGGCCTATTTCATCGTCACGCATGCCGGCCGTCGCCAGACCTTGTGGTTGTTTCTGGTGACATTGCCATTCTGGACCAGCTATCTGCTGCGGGTTTTCGCCTGGAAGGTGATACTCGGCTATAACGGCGCGCTGAACTCGGCGCTGCGGCAGCTCGGGCTGATCCACGCGCCATTGCAGGGTCTGCTGTATCGTCCGCCGGCGGTGGTGATCACCCTGGCGCATGCCTATGCGGCGTTCGCGATCCTGCCGATCTTCGCCAGCCTGCGCGCGATCGACCCGCGCCTCGTCCAGGCCGGCAGCGATCTCGGCGCGGGACCGCTGGGCGTGTTCCTGCGCATTATCCTGCCCTTGTCGCTGCCCGGCGTGGCCGCCGCCTTCATCATCGTCTTCATTCCGACCCTGGGCGACTATGCCACACCTTCACTGGTCGGCGGCCTGGCCAGCACCATGATCGGCAACCTGATCCAGGCGCAATTCTCCAGCGTCAACGACTGGCCGTTCGGATGTGCCCTGGCGGTGCTGGTGATGCTGCTGCTGGTGCCGCCGGCGCTGGCGGTCGCGTTCCTGGGGCGGCGTCATAGATGAAGCTGGGGATGAAGCTGGGGAGATCTCTGCTCGGCGCCTACAGCGTGCTGTATCTGGTTTTCCTCTATGTCCCGGTGCTGATGCTGCCGCTGTTCTCCTTCAATGGCGCGACCTATGCGGCCTTCCCGATCCACCATCTCACCTGGCGCTGGTACGCGCAGCTCTGGGACGACGCGGGGCTGAAGCGTGCCCTGCTCGCCAGCCTGTCGGTGGCGGTCCCGGCGGCGCTGATCGCGACCGTCTCCGGCACGCTGGCGGCCTACGCCCTGGTGCGAGGCGGTGGCAGGGCGGCCAGGCTGGTGGCGTCGCTCTCGTTGGCGCCGTTGCTGATCCCCGGCGTGATCCTCGGCATCGCGCTGCTGATCGGTGCGCGCGTGGCGGGGCTCGAACCCTCGCGGCCGTTGGTGGCGGTGGGACAGGCGGTGCTCAGCCTGCCGCTCTCGCTGATCATCATGCGCGGCCATTTCCGCACCAGCAGCCGCAGCATCGAGGAGGCGGCGCTGGACCTCGGCGCCACCCGGACAGGGATGTTCCTGCGCGTGGTGCTGCCGCTGGCCTGGCCGAGCCTGTTGTCCTGCCTGATCCTGTCCTTTACCAACTCGATGGATGAGTTCGTGGTCAGCTTCTTCCTCGTCGGCACCCGGCAGACCTTGCCGCTGTTCATCTGGGATCACCTGCGTTTTCCCACGCAATTGCCGCACATGATGGCGCTCGGCTCGTTGCTGCTGCTAGGCTCCCTCGTGCTGGCCCTGCTCGGCGACCGGCTGGTGGTGAAGAGTGTGCGCAATGGTTGAACCCCGCAGGACATGGCTCGCGGTCCTGGCATTGATAATGTTGGGCGGAGGCCCCGCGTCGGCGCAGTCGCAGCTGTCGGTCTATACCTGGACCGGCTACGAACTGCCGCAGTTCCATGCGCAGTACGACCGCGCGCATCCGGAGGGTGCTGCGATCACCGTGTTCGGCTCGGATGACGAGGCCTTCGCCAAGCTCAAGTCCGGCTTTCATCCCGACATCGCGCATCCCTGCTCCGACAAGCTGCCGCAATGGCGGGCGGCGGGGATGATCCAGCCGATCGACCCCGCGCGGATGCGCAACTGGGACCGGTTGTTCCCGGTGCTGCGCGCGTTGCCGGGCGTGGTCGCGGACGGCAAGGTGTGGATGATGCCGTGGGACTGGGGCAACACCTCGATCACCTATCGCACCGACCTGGTGGCCGGCCATCCCGATAGCTGGGGATTGCTGTGGGATCAGCAGTACGAGCAGCGCCTGGCGATGATGGACCAGATCCACGACACCTGGCTGGTCGCCTCGGTCATGGCCGGCGTCGATCCATTTCACGAAAGTGCTGGCGAAATCGCGAAGGTCTCGGCCCTGTTGCGCAGGCAGTTGCCGCTGGTCCGGCTCTATACCAACGACATGACCTCGGTGGAGCAGAGCCTGGCCAGCGGAGAGGTGGTGGCGGCGATGACCTGGAACAGCTCGTACGTCAGCCTGAAAAAACAGGGCGTCCCGGTCGCCTTCATGCAGCCGAAGGAAAAGATGCTGACCTGGTCGTGCGGGCTGGTGATCCTCAAGGGTGCGTCCAACATCGACAAGGCGTACGATTTCCTCAATGCGATGTCTTCCGACGAAGCCGGCGTCGCCCTGATGCGCACCTATGGCTACGGCACCGCCAACAAGGCGGCGTTCGCCTCGGTCTCCGCCGCCGATCGTGCCGGCATGGCGTTGCCGCAGGATCCGGAGCATGCCTTGCGCGACACCATCTTCGTCGCCCCGATGCAGAACCGCGCGGCCATCGCAACTGCGTTCGAGACCGTGAAAGCAGGCGGCTGATGCGGACTCCCGCTCTCGCCGCCGCGCTGTTCTCCCTGTATGCCGCCTCGGCGCTTGCAGCCGAACCCGATCCGATCTCGCAGACCGAGCAGAGCGACATCATGACCCTGCCGGCGTCGAACTCGCATCGTGTCCTGGTCACCGATGCGGTCGACAACCATGCCAAGGACGGCCGGGTCTACGTGATCGACGCGGATCATGCGCGCATGCTCGGCATGATCCCCGCGGCCTACAACGCCAACATCGTCGCCGACCCGAAGGGTGCGCGCTACTATGTCGGCGAGACGATCTGGACCCGGGGCAATCGCGGCACGCGTCAGGACCTGGTCTCGTTCTATGACAGCCACACGCTCGACCTGACCGACGAGATCACGCTTCCCGGCCGTGCGCTGATCACCACCAAGAAACAGGACATGGACATCAGTGCGGACGGCCACTGGGTTTACGTGTTCAACTTCACCCCGAGCAACTCGGTCGTGATCGTCGATACGCAGACGAAAAAAGTTGCCGGATCGGTCGATATCCCCGGCTGCGGGCTGGTGTTCGCCTGGGGCAACAATGGCTTCTCTTCGATCTGCGCCGACGGGTCGCTGGCCAATGTCGATATCTCCAACCCGGTCAAGCCGGTGGTGTCGCATACGCCTGCCTTCTTCCCGCCGGACAAGGACGCGGTATTCGAGCAGAGCCCGACCGAACGCGGCACCGGGCACACCCTGTTCATCTCCTACACCGGCCTGGTCTATCCCGCGACGCTCGGCCAGGACAGCAAGGTCGAGAAACCCTGGTCGATCCAGGAAGCGGCGGGAATGCCGCGCGCGTCCAATTCCGATGCGCCGTTCGAGATCGCCTGGCGACCGGGCGGCTGGCAGCTCGCGGCCCTGCATCACAGCGACGCCATGCTGTTCGTGCTGATGCACCATGGCACGTTCTGGACCCACAAGGCGGACGGCACCGAGATCTGGGAGCTCGACGCGAACACGCATAAGCTGGTGCGCCGGATCGCGCTGACCGAGCCCTCCGACCTGGTCGGCGTGACCCAGGATGCGGCGCCGCTGCTGTTCACCGCCAGTGATGCAGGCGGCTTCCTGGTGCTGGACCCTACGACCGGCCGGGTGCTGCGCCGCATCCCCAAGCTCGGTGATAATCTGCTCTTCACGATGGTCCAGGGAGAGTGAGCGCGATGACGGAAATCTCCGCGTGGCTGGCGGCTCCCGCGGCGGCGATACGCGTGGCACTCGGGCTGCTGTTCCTGCGCACCGCCTGGAGCAAGCGGCGCGACCTGCCGGCGTTCGGCGAGGTCGTGCGTGACTACAGGCTGTTGCCGGACGCTCTCGCCCGGCCGGCGGCGGCGCTGCTGGCGGCCGTGCAGTTCCTGCTGGGCGCGTGGCTGCTCCTGGGGCGGTTCACCATCCTGTCCGGAAGCCTGGCCGCTGCCCTGCTGCTGCTGTTCGCCGGCGCGATGGCGGTCAACCTGCTGCGTGGGCGGGCCGACATCTCCTGCGGCTGCCTTCCGGCCTACGCGTCGCGTGCCACCTTATCCTGGGGCGGCGTGCTGACAACCGTGCTGCTGGTGCCGATGGCGTTTCTGGCAGCCATATCCAGGCCGGTTATGGACATCGCGACCCTGCTGCAGGCGGCGTTCGCGGGCCTGCTGCTGTTCACCCTGCATGACGCCGCAATCCGGCTGGCGGCGGCACCTCGCGCGAGCGTACGGTCATGAGCGGCCTCATCCTGTCGCAGACGTTGCTCTGGATCGTCATCGCCGCGCTGTGCATGGTGGTGCTGGCCCTGGCGCGCCAGATCGGCGTGCTGCACGAGCGGATCGCTCCAGTCGGCGCGCTGGTGGTCGACAACGGCCCGGAGGTCGGCCAGCCAGCGCCGCGTTTCGAGATGCGCACGCTGGATGGCGCACCCTACACGGTCGGTGGTGCCGCGGCGTCGGACGGGCTGCGCCTGCTGCTGTTCGTCGCCGCGGACTGCCCGATCTGTAAGCGTATCGTGCCGATCGCCCGCAATGTCGCGCGCGCCGAGGCACTGACCCTGGTGCTGGTCGGCGACGGGGCGCTGGCGCCGCTTCGGGCGATGCGAGAGCGCCTCGACGTCGCCGCCGTCCCGTTCGTGCACGGTGCCGAGATCGGCGTGGCGCTGCATGTCGGCAAACTGCCGTATGCCGTGCTGATCGACGCGCAGTCGGTGATACGCGCCAAGGGCCTGGTCAATAGCCGCGAGCATCTGGAAAGCCTGCTGGTCGCCCACGAGACCGGCCATGCCACCGTGCAATCCTTCATCGGCCGCCGGGAGATGATCGATGCCGCCCGCTAGATCGCGCAGCGGCATCGACCGCGCTGCCGAGTTCATGGCACGACGCATCGCCGCGGCCAGCTCGCGGCGCAGCCTGCTGGCGCGGCTCGGTGCCTGGAGCGCTGCGGTGCCGCTGTTTCCGCTGCTGCCGGTCGGCCGCGTCCAGGCGGCGACCACGCGCGCGCCGACGCCGTTCGGCGCCGCGGCCCAGGCCACCGACGATAGCCAGTGCAACTACTGGCGCTATTGCGCGATCGACGGCTATCTGTGCACGGGTTGCGGCGGCGGCCTGCATAGCTGCCCGCCCGGCACGATGCCGTCGCCGACCTCCTGGATCGGCACCTGCTTCAATCCCGCGGACAGCAAGTCCTACCTGGTCGCCTATCGCGACTGCTGCGGCCAGGACGCCTGCGCGCAGCCGATGTGCCTCGGCACCGACGGCGACGAGCCCGCCTATCGTCCGCAATCCAACAACGACATCATCTGGTGCTATGGAGCGAGTTCGCTGATGTACAACTGCTCGACCGCCGCGATCGTGGGAATGGCGGAATGAGGATGCGCCTCCTGCTTATGGGGATCCTCATCGCGGGGCTGGCGCAGCCGGCTCATGCGGCCACCGGAAGCGAGCTCTATGCCTCGAACTGCGCCATGTGCCACCAGGCCAGTGGCGTCGGCGCACCGGGCCAGTATCCGCCGCTGAAAGGTCGTATCGACAAGATCGCTGCCAGCCCCGAGGGCAAGCATTACCTCGCGGATCTGCTGGTCTACGGCATGGTCGGGCGGATCGACGCCGGCGGGGCCTCCTATTTCGGCTACATGCCAGCGTTCAAGCAACTGCCGGACGGCGACATCGCGTCGATACTGACCTGGCTTTCTTCCCTCGGCGACAGCAAGCCGCCGCCGGTGATCGATGCTGCCGACATCACGGGCGTCCGTGGCAAGCCGCTTGCCTCGCCCGCTGTGGCCAGCGAAAGGAAGGCGCTTGCCGCGTTGCATCCGCTTCCGTAACCTGTTGGCGGCGTCATGGGTGTTGCTGCCGCTCCGGGCGTATGCCGGTGATGCGATAGGCCACACCCAGACCCTCTATCTGATGCGCTGCGGCGGCTGTCATGGCATCGAGGGTCGGTCGGCGAGCGCGGTGGTGCCCGACCTGCGTGACCAGGTCGGGTTGTTCCTGTGCAGTGGCGAAGGACGCGACTACATGCTGCGTGTGCCCAACGTGTCGATGTCGTTGATCCGTGACGATGCCGGCCTGGCCGACGTGATGAATTTCGTCGTGTCGCGGTTCAGCGGCCACCGCCCGGAGAACACGCGCCCCTTCACCGCGGCCGAGGTGCATGAGGCGCGGCTGCAGCCATTGCGCGCCACGGATCTCGCCGGCCTCCGCCGTTCCATACTGGAGCGCGCGACTAACGCCTGCACACCATGACCATTATCGAGATCGGACCCGAACCCATGCCGCCGCATCTGAACAACGACCTGAGCAACTGGTGGATGCCGTTCACCAACAACCGGCATTTCAAGGCCGCACCACGCATGCTGGTCGCGGCCAAGGGCATGTACTACACCACAGCGGATGGCCGCCAACTGCTCGATGCGGCTGCCGCCCTGTGGTGCGTCAATGCCGGACATGGCCGCGAGAGCATCGCCAGCGCCATAGGACGGCAGGCGATTGAAATGGATTTCGCACCGAGCTTCCAGTTCGGCCACCCGCTCGGCTTCACCCTGGCCTCGCGCCTGGCGGAATTGCTGCCAGGCGACCTCAACCGGATCTTCTTCGCCAACTCCGGATCCGAGGCGGTGGACAGCGCGCTCAAGATCGCGCTCGCCTATCACCGCGTCACCGGCAATGCCGCGCGCACCCGCCTGATCGGACGCGAGCGCGGCTATCACGGCGTCGGCTTCGGCGGCATGTCGGTAGGCGGCATCTCCGGCAATCGCAAATTATATGGCTCCATGCTCGGCGGCGTCGATCATCTGCCGCACACGCACGACCTGTCCCGCGCCTTCACCCGTGGCCAGCCGGAGACCGGCGCCCATCTTGCCGACGAGCTCGATCGCATCGTGAGCCTGCACGACGCCTCGACCATCGCCGCGGTGATCGTCGAGCCGCTGGCCGGTTCCACCGGAGTATTGCCGCCGCCGGTCGGCTATCTGCAGCGGCTGCGCGAGATCTGCACGAAGCACGGCATATTGCTGATCTTCGACGAGGTGATCAGCGGCTTCGGCCGCCTCGGCACGGGCTTCGCCTGCGAGCGCTTCGGCGTGCTGCCCGACATGGTGGTCATGGCCAAGGGACTGACCAACGGCGTCATCCCGATGGGTGCGGTCGCGGTGCGGCAGGGGCTGTACGACCGCTTCCTCGAAGCCTCTGCGGACGGCATCGAATTGCCGCACGGCTACACCTATTCCGGCCATCCGGTCGCGGCGGCCGCGGCGCTGGCGAGCTTGGACATCTACCAGCAGGAAGACCTGTTCGGGCGAGCCCGCAACCTGTCTCCGTCATTCGAGCAGGCAGTGCACGGACTGCGCGACGCCCGCCACGTGATCGACATACGCAACCTCGGCCTGGTAGCGGGCATCGAGCTGGCGCCGAGCGGCAAGCCGGGTGCGCGCGGCATGGCGATGCTGCAATATTGTTTCGACAACGGACTGCTGGTCCGCGTCACCGGCGACACCATCGCGTTGTCGCCGCCGCTGATCATCGAGGAAGGCCAGATCGACCAGATCATGCAGACCCTGCGCGACGGGCTCGCCGCGATCGAGTGAGTGTCAGGCGGTCGGCCGGCGTGCGGCTTTCGGCGCGGCCCCGCGATCCGCAAGATACGCGGACCGGCCGTTTCCACCTCGGCGTAGAGCTTCGCCTTGT
>CAXSEE010000113.1:0-7294 GCA_964235615.1 uncultured Acetobacteraceae bacterium
CGCCCAGTCGCTGCCCCTGGCGGCACTCGCGCAGGAGACCCTGATCCTGTTCCCGCGCGTCGCCGGACCTGGCCTCAAGCGTGAGCTACTTGCTGATCGAGGGCGACGGCCGCTCGCACCTATCAGTCTAGCCTACCGTCGAGATGACCACTCGACCGCAGTCCGCCACTTCGTGGGTGTGGCGCGCCGGATCAATCGCGACGGAACGCACGACAGAAAAGCCATCATGCCGCCTGATACCTGTTGGCGGCCGCAAGATCCGACCTGATTGAACTATAATCCTAGGAGAGTCTCGAGATGAACATAGTCACCCCGCTTGGAGCCAAGGCTCAGGCGAGCAAGCTACGCTGCTCGGCCGATAATGCGACCGTCCTTGCCGAGTTGATCAAAGTCGTCGGCAAGCGCCACGTGTTGACGTCGCCGTCAGCGACGCACCAGTTCCGCAAGGGCTACCGCTTCGGCGACGGACCGGCGCTGGCTGTCGTTCGCCCCGGATCTCTGGTCGAGCAGTGGCGCATCCTCAAGATTTGCGCCGCCGCCCAGAAGATCGTCATCATGCAAGCCGCGAACACGGGCTTGACGGGCGGCTCGACGCCTGACGGCGATCAATACGACCGCGACATAGTCATCGTTAGCACGACGCGAGTAAATCGAATTCATCTCCTTGACGGCGGTCGCCAGGTCGTCTGCCTGCCAGGAGCGCGTCTCCATGAACTCGAAAACCTCCTTAAGCCGCTCGGACGCAACCCGCACTCGGTAATTGGGTCGTCCTGTCTCGGAGCCTCGATCTTGGGAGGGGTTTGCAACAACTCCGGTGGTGCGCTGATTCACCGCGGACCCGCCTTTACGCAGATGGCCCTCTACGCGCAGATCGACCTGAACGGCGAGGTCCAACTCGTCAATCACCTCGGCATCGAGGCCGGACCGGACCCGGAGACCATTCTTCAGCGGATCGAGGATGGCAGTTTCAGCCCCGCGGACGTCGAACACGACACGGAGCGTCATTGTTCCGACCAGGACTATCATCAACATGTGCGGGAGATCGATGCGGACACGCCAGCGCGGTTCAATGCCGATCCCGGGCGCCTGTTCGAAGCTGCGGGCAGTGCGGGAAAGGTCATGCTGTTCGCGGTCAGGCTTGACACCTTCGCGAAGGATAAGAACGTCGTCGACTTCTACATCGGCACCAACGATCCGGATGAGCTGACCAAGATCAGGCGCGACATGCTGTCGAAGCTCGAGGCTTTGCCGGTTCAAGGCGAATACCTGCATCGGGAAGCGTTCGATATCGCCGAGAAGTATGGGAAGGACACGTTCCTGGCGGTCCGACTTCTTGGCACCGGCCGCTTGCCAGCGATGTTTGCCATCAAGGGACGGTTCGACGCGTGGTGCGCCCGGTATCGCTTCATGCCGCATGACCTTTCTGATCGTGTGATGCAGGCGATCAGCTCCGTCTTCCCGCGCCATCTGCCGAAGCGGCTCTATGACTACCGCAATAGGTATGAGCATCACCTGATGCTCCGGATGGCCGAGGACGGAGTAGCGGAAGCACGAGCCTACTTGAAGGGGATCTTCCCCTCGAAGAGCGGTGACTTTTTCGAGTGCAGCCGAGAAGAAGGGGACAAGGCCTTTCTGCATCGCTTCGCGGCTGCGGGAGCTGCCATCCGCTACCGCGCGATCCATCGGAAGGACGTGGAAGACATCGTTGCAATAGACATGGCTCTTCCTCGCAACAACATCAGCTGGGTCGAGCACCTTCCAGCGGATATATTGGCGCGCCTCTCACAGAAGCTGTATTACGGGCACTTCTTCTGTCAGGTCTTCCATCAAGACTACATCGTCAAGAAAGGTCAGGACACCGAGGAAATAGAGCACGCCATGTGGAAGCTGCTGGACAACCGCAATGCCGAGTATCCGGCTGAACATAACGTTGGCCATCTATATATCGCGAAGCCTGCACTCCTGAACCACTATAAAGACCTTGATCCCAGCAACTCATTCAACCCGGGTTTAGGTCATAGTTCCAAGTGTGCCTGTTGGCAGTGAACGACCTCTTGGAAGTTACGGGTCACCGATCTGGCGGCCCCTTAGCGTGCGTTTAGGACAAATCCTGCGGCGATGCCAGCTATCCTATGGTCCGCGCGATGGATGCGTCGTAGAGCGGCTTGCCGTCGTCGCCGATGAAGGCGAAGTCCAACGCGTCGGCATCCATGCGCACCGTCATGAAACCATGCTGCAGGAAGGAGACACCGCCGGGCTGCGCCGCCTCGGCACCTTCGAGCTTGGAGCCGGCTCCGTTCGTGATGTAGTCGATGCCATCGACCTTCAGATGCTGCAGGTTATGCACATGGCCATTGATGTAGGCCTGCACTTTATGGTCACGCAGCAACGGACCGATCGCGGCGATCAGATCAGGTTCGTCGAGCTTGCCGCCCGCTGCGGTATAGAGCGGATGATGACCGACAACGATTTTCCAGGGAGCGGTGGATGACGCCAAGGCCCGTTCCAGCCAGGCGCGTTGCGCCGCTGTATCCTGACCCTCGATCCGAACCTTGCTGCCGCGGTATCTGCTGATGAACGGATTGGTATCTATATAGAAGAAATCGCACGGAGTTCCATCCGCAAGACGGTCAGTGATCTGGTAATAGCGCGCCGGCAGGTTCCAGCGATTATCCAGCGCATGATAATCGAGCTGCGCCTGGACGTTCCCGCGATAGTCATGGTTGCCGAGAATGACCCGCCAGGGTGATCTCAGTGAAGGCGCGTCATAGATCCGCTCGAACGAGCTTTGCCACTGTGGATCGCTCGTGGAGCCGACGCCATCCTCGTAGAAGTTGTCCCCAACCGAGAGGATGTAGCGGCTGCCGAACGTATCGGCGGTGCGTCCCATCTGGGCGCCGACCCTCTGCTGATCGAAATGTCCGGCACGTCCCCAATCGCCGACCGACAGGAAGCGCAACTCCGGTGCTTTCGCCGCGGCGGCGATCCTCGGCCGTACGGCGGCGGCAAGCGTTCCCCCTACCGCCGCTTCGAGAACCCGGCGGCGCGATATCAGAGGTGTCGCCGTCTTGACGTTGGATGCCATCGGATATGCCTACCAGACGCACATGCCTATCAGCCCGGCACGACTTCGAGCAACCGCTCCTGAGAATTATGACAGGACGGTGAAAGTTGAGGCCCGACCTGTCGCATTTTTCATCAACTGCATTAGGAGGGAGACGTGGTTCATCCGGCGCGTCGAAGCTGAACGGGTTGGCAATCGCGCGCATGCTGCGCGGCCTTTGGGAAAGTGGAACGCAATGAGCGATATTCTGCAGACGACAGGGCCAGTGTCGACGTCGGAGCCCGGAACTGCACCGCGGACCGTCCAGCATTATATCGACCAGCGCCCCATGTGGCCCGATGGAACCCTGGTTCCCTCGGTGCCGATGACCTCGATGCAGTGGCGCATCTGGACACTCGCCGCGGCCGGCAAGTTCTTCGAGGGCTTCGTCGTGTTCATGACCGGCGTGGCATTGCCGCTGATCGCGCGCGAGTTCGGCATCGGCGCGTCGCAGGACGGTTTCATTAGCGCCGCCAGCCTGTTCGGCATCCTGGTCGGCGCCATCGGTCTTGGCGGCATGTCGGACCGGTTCGGCCGCAAGCGGATGTTCATCGTCGAGATGATCATCTTCGTGGCCTTCCTCGTTCTGCTGATCCTGTGCGGCAACTTCATCTCCCTGGTGATCTGCCTGTTCGGGCTTGGGCTGGCGCTCGGCTGCGACTATCCGACCGCGCACATGATCATCTCCGAAAGCATCCCGAGCCTGAGCCGCGGCAAGCTGGTGCTGGCCGCCTTCGGTTTCCAGGCGCTGGGTGCCCTGGCCGGCACCGGTGTCGGCTACGCCGTGCTGTCCTATCACCCGACGCTGGATGCCTGGCGCTGGATGTATGCCACGGCGATCGTTCCTGCGATCTTCGTTACTGTCGGCCGCTTCTACATCACCGAGAGTGCCAACTGGCTGCAGGTCCGCGGCATGCTCGATCGCGCCGAGGAAGAGGCGCGCCGGCTGCTGTTCCGCAAGCCGCAATATCCTTCGGAGATCCGCCTAGGCCGCACCTCCTCCCAAGGAGCCGAACGTCACGAGACGCAGCAGAGCTTCGGCGCCCTGTTCAACAGCCGCAACCGGCGCGCGACGATCCTGGGGTCGGTGCCGTGGTTCCTGCAGGATCTCGGCACCTACGGCATCGGCATCTTCACGCCGACGATCCTGGCCGCCGCGATCGGACACAAGGCCGATCATGTACGCAGCGTCAGCGACATCATCCTCAACGACATCCTCGCCGCCAAGGGTGCGGCGCTCATCACCACTTTGCTCATCGTCGGCATCATCTTCGCCGTGCTGCTGGCTGACCGGGTCGGCAGGATACGGCTGCAGGTGATCGGCTTCGTCGGCTGCGCGGTCGGGCTGCTGGTCGCGTCCTTCGCCAACGGCTTCACCGGCGCCGCGCACACGACGGTGATCTTCATCGGCTTCATGCTGTTCAACTTCATGACCAACCTCGGTCCAAACGCGCAGACCTACCTGCTCGCCGGAGAGGTATTTCCGACCGCCATCCGTGGCAAGGGAGCGGGGTTCGCCGCCGCGTTCGGCAAGATCGGCGCCGTCGCCACCGCCTTCCTGTTTCCGATCCTGCTGGTCGCCATCGGCACGACGCCGCTGCTCTATATCCTGGTTGGCACCTCCATCCTGGGTGCCGTCGTCACCTGGCTGTTCCGGATCGAGACGACCGGCGTGAACCTCGAAGATATCTGACGCGACCTCACGGAGACACGCCGGACATGGCCTATCAGTTCCGAAGCATGCCCCTGCTGGCGGCGGCAGCCGGCCTCGCATTGTCCACGGCCGGCATGCCGGCGGCAGCCGCGGACATCACCCTGACGGAAACCGGCTCGACCCTGCTGCACCCGCTGTTCGACATCTGGGCCAGCGAATACGCCAGGACCCATCCTGGCATTCAGATCACCACCGGCGCCACCGGATCGGAAGCCGGGCAGAAACAGGCCTTGTCCGGCCAGGTCCTGATCGGTGCATCGGACGCCTACATGTCCGACAACCAGATGCGGGACTCCAGTTTCGTCGATATTCCTCTGGCCATCTCGGCGCAGGCGATCGGCTATAACCTGCCCGGCCTGAATGCCAGCCACCTCCGTCTCAGCGGCCCGGTGCTTGCCGGCATCTACACCGGCACCATCCGCGAGTGGGATGCTCCCGAGATCAAGGCGATCAATCCGGATGCGAGCCTGCCGCATCAGGCCATCGTTCCGGTGCATCGAACCGATGGTTCGGGAGACAGCTTCATCTTTACCCAGTTCCTGAGTTTCTCCACACCGTCCTGGGAAAATGGCAAGGGCTACGGCACATCCATCGCTTGGCCCGTGGTGCAAGGCGCTGTCGGCGTCGTCGGCAATGCGGCGATGGTGCAGGCGATCCAGTCCGCACCCTACTCCATCGGCTATGTCGGCATCAGCTACAGCGCGGAAATCTCGACGGACAAGATCGGCACCGCCGCGTTGCAGAATGCCGACGGCGCCTTCGTGCTGCCGGCGCGGGACACCATCATCGCCGGTGCCGCCTCGCTCGGCGTGCGCACGCCTACGGATGAACGGCTCAGCCTGATCTTCGCCCCTGGATCGCAATCCTATCCACTGGTCAATTACGAGTATGGCGTGGTGTCGACGAAACAGGCGGACCCGGCAGTGGCGGCGGCGCTGCGGAAATTCCTGCTATGGTCAATCGAGCCGTCCGAGACCAAGGACGCCTTGCTGCAGAAGGTGCATTTCGTGCCGTTGCCGCCGCATATCTGGGAGCTGAGCCAGGCCCAGATCCAGATGATCCGCTAGGTCAGCTCGTGCAGCTCGCGCCACCGAGTACGCAGAACCGCGCGCAGTGCGGGTGGTTGAGCCGGACCGGCCGGCTGGCCTCCTGCAATGTCGCGCCCATGTCGAAATCGCGCGCATAGGGCAGCAACGTGCAGGAAGCGACGCGTGGCGCCGTCTCGCCGCGGCGCTTGACCACCATGCGGCTGCTCGCGCACATCACCGACGCCGGCTGCTTGCCGAGGATCGACCAGCAGGACTCGCTGATCTCCGCCACGTCCGCCGCCTGGTCCATTCCGGGAAACATCACGAGACGACCGGGGTCTTCGGCATCGAGCCGGATGCCGAGGGCGTTGAACAGCGCCGCATAACCGGCACGAGCCTGCGCGTCGGTCTCGCCGCCCAACCGCCGTCCGGCGACCGCGACACTCAGGCCATGCCGCGTCAGCCAGACGAGACCCGCCGCCGCCTTGTCCCACGTGTCGCGGCCCCGTTCGGCCTCGTGCGCAACACGCTCATAATGATCGAGGCTCACGCGCAACGTCAGCCTATTGCCGTAGCGCGCCTGCAGGGTCTGCAACAGCGTCTCATGCCGCCGCATCGGCCGCATCGCGTTGGTCAGCACCAGCAGCTCGAAACCCCGATCAAGGCAGGCATCGAGAATGCCGGCGATCTCCGGGTTCATGAACGGCTCGCCGCCGGTGAGCCCGATCTCGCGCGTGGCCAGCCGCTCGCGTGCGATCTCGTCGAGGAAGCCCACGACTTCCGCCGCCGACAGATAGACCAGTGCGTCGTTGGTCGGCGAGCTCTCGATGTAGCAGGTCGCGCAGGCCAGGTTGCACAGCGTTCCGGTGTTGAACCAGAGCGTCTCGAGTCCCGAGAACGGCACCAGGGCGCGTGGCGCACCGCCCGCGGTCTGCCGCGCGTCACGGAACTTCGCCGGATCGAGCGGCAGGGTGCCGACAAGGCGGAACGGCGAGGAAGCGAGGTCGGGGAACATCATCGCCATTCTAGCTGGGGAGGCCCAGGCGCCGCATCCAGGCCAGCATGGCGACCCAGCGTTTCATGGCCGCCGAAAACACCACTCCTTCGTAGGACGCGAAAGCGGCGGCCTTGGAGCGCTCGGAGCGGGTCGGATAGGCGACAACGATGCCGGCGAGCCCGAACAGCGAGGCACGCCCACGCAGCACGAGGCTCCATGGCAGCAGCATCTCGCCGGCGCCCTTGCCGACGATGGTGACGCCAACCAGTTTGCGCCCCAGTCTGAAGCCGGCGACGCGCCGGGCGACATGCGCCAGCTTCACGAAGCCGGCGGTGTCGCCCTCGGTCACGGCGCGGTCATCCTCGTCGAATTGCTGCCGCTCGATCGAGACGCCTCCTCTGGATGCCCGGTCCTCAACACCGCCGAGCTGGGCCAGCTCGGGATCGGTGAAT
>CAXSEE010000113.1:7394-14220 GCA_964235615.1 uncultured Acetobacteraceae bacterium
GTCCCTCGCGGCAGTCGCCGATGGCGAAGACGCGGCGGTTGGAGGTCCGTCGCCGCGCGTCCACCCGGATGCCGTCCGGTCCGGCGTCGATCCCGGCGGCGGCCAGGTCGAGTGAGTCGACGATAGGGGCGCGACCCACCGCCACCAGCAGATGACTGACCAGGAGGCCGGGTCCCGCTTCCAGCCGGAGCCGTATCTCCGTCCCGTGTCGCCCTACCTCAGTCACCCGACCCTGCTCGATGAAGCCCACGCCCTCGTCGCGAAGCCGGGAGAGCACGAGCGCCGCCGCCTCGCGATCGGCACCGGCCAGGCACCGGCCGCTCTCGATGACCGTGACCTCCGAACCCAGCCGGCGGAACGCCTGCGCCATCTCGATGCCGATCGAGCCGCCCCCGAGGATCGCCAGATGACGCGGCAGCGTGCCGAGCTCGAACAGGGTCTCGTTGGTGAGGAACGGCGTCGCGTCGAGGCCGGGGATCGCCGGAACTCTCGGCCGCGATCCGGTCGCGATCACGATGCGCGGGGCGGCAAGGACGCGCTCTCCGGCACGCACCGACCGGCCATCGAGGAAGCGTGCCTCGGCCGCGATCACCTCGACGCCAAGTTTCTCGAAACGCGCCGGCGCATCATGCGGCGCGATGCGGGCGATGGCGGCGTCGACATGCGCCCGCACGCCGGCAAAGTCGATCGACACGGCGTCCGTCCGCACGCCGAGGCGATCCGCGGTCCTGACCGCATGGACCCGTGCCGCCGCGGCGATCAGCGCCTTGGACGGAACGCAGCCGGTATTGAGGCACTCGCCGCCCATCCGCCCGCGCTCGATCAACGCCACCTTCAGCCCGAACATCGCGCAACCGCCCGCCGCGGTCAGGCCGGCGGCTCCAGCTCCGATCACGATTACGTCATGCGTCCACGCCATTTTGGTATCCCGCCTCCGCCACTGTCCCTACAACGTATGGGTCGGAGTGCCTGCCGCAGACCGGAGACCAGCATGAACGTCGAGAACAGCCGGAGCTACTACGGCCAGACCCTCACCCGCTCGACGGACCTGCGCACCGACGCCTGCTGCACCACCGAAGCGCCCGCCGTGGCGATCCGCGACGCGCTGGCCCGCATCCATGACGAGGTGCGCGCCCGCTATTACGGCTGCGGGCTGGTGGTACCCGAAGCGCTCGAAGGCCTCTCGGTGCTCGATCTCGGCTCGGGGTCGGGACAGGACTGCTACGTGCTGTCGCAACTGGTAGGGCACCACGGCCAGGTAGTCGGCGTCGACGCGACCAACGAGCAGCTCGCGGTCGCCCGCCGCCACCTCGACTGGCACATGTCCCGTTTCGGCTATGACCGGCCGAACCTGAGTTTTCTCAAAGGCGACATCGAGCATCTCGAAGCGCTCGACCTTGCCGAGGCAAGCTTCGACCTGATCGTGTCCAACTGCGTGATCAACCTCGTCGCCGACAAGGCCGCGGTATTCCGGGCCGCGCACCGGCTGCTCAAGCCCGGCGGCGAACTCTATTTCTCCGACATCTACGCCGACCGGCGGGTGCCGATAGCACTGCGCCACGATCCGGTGCTGCATGGCGAGTGCCTGGCCGGCGCACTGTATTGGGGCGACTTCCAGCATCTCGCCAGACAGGCCGGCTTCGGCGATCCGCGCCTG
Source organism: uncultured Acetobacteraceae bacterium (assembly GCA_964235615.1). Lineage (GTDB taxonomy): Bacteria > Pseudomonadota > Alphaproteobacteria > Acetobacterales > Acetobacteraceae > Lichenicoccus. The sequence goes on from CAXSEE010000113.1 coordinate 9,052, forward strand.
GTGACCGACCGCAGGCTCGGCATCGGCGACCCCGCCATCGCCGCCAGGCTCGACGGCATCCGCTTCTTCTCCGCGACCCACCGGCTGTTCAAGCTCGATGGCCTGGAGCCGCAATGCGAAGATTACGGCCAGGCGGTGCGTTATCGCGGCACGCTGCCGGGCCATGCCGCGCACTTCACGCTCGACAGGCACCACCGTATCGACACCGGGCGGTTGTTCCCGGTCTGCGGCAACACGTGGCGTATGCTGGCCGGGACGCGTTTCGCCCCACATTTCGACTTTTTTGGTGACTTCAGCCGGCATTTCGGCGTGTTCGCCGGATGCGGCACCGCCATCCCGTTCGAGGACGGCGGCGCCACGCCTGCGGCCGGGAGTTGCTGCTGACCGCCCCACCTTTGCGCATCCTGCTCACAGGTGCCGCGGGACTGCTCGGCGGAGAGATCGCCGGCCGCCTGCTGGCGCGCGGGCATGGCGTTACAGCCATGGTCCATCGCGCTCACGAGATACGACGCAACGATGGCGCCAGGCTGCCGGCCGCGGATTGGAACGGCGCGCCACCCAAGCCCGGCGAGCTGCTCACCCTGACCGCCGACCTGCGGCGCGAAGCGTTCGGCTGGGATCGCGGCGATGCGGCCGGCGCGGGATGCGTCCAGGCGCGGGTCGGCGCGACCCATGAGTTGATCATCCATTGCGCCGCCGTCACCCGCTTCGACGCCGAACCGGCCGTCTACCACGCCGTCAACATCGAGGGCACGGCGCGCGTCCTGGCATTGGCCGAAGCCGCCGGCCTCGGTGTGCTGCATGTGAGCACGGCCTATGTCTGCGGCACAAGCGAGGGCGTGATCCTCGAGCGTGAAGCCGCCGGGCAGGCCTTCGCCAACGGCTACGAGGCCAGCAAGGCGGCGGCCGAGCGTCTCGTCCACGCCGCCCGCGTGCCCTCGGTGATCGCGCGTCCCAGCATCGTCGTCGGCGAACACGCGACCGGCGTGATCCGCTGCTTCGACACCATCTATACCGTGCTCAAGCTGCTCGGGGAGGGGTATCTCCACACCCTCCTGGCCAACCCCGACGCCACGCTGGATCTGGTGCCGATCGATCATGTGGCGGCCGGCATCGTGGCCCTGACAGAACGCTTCTCGTCGGCTGCGGGCGGGATCTTCCACCTCGTCTCGGGGATGCCGACGCCGGTCGGGGCGTTCCGGACGACGCTGGCGGCCATCCCAGGATTAGCCGTGCCGACTCTGGTTGCACCGAAAGACTTCGAGCCGGATGCCCTGCCGCCAGGCCAGCGCCGTCTCCACCAGTGCGTGCAGCCCTATGCCGGCTACTTCCGGCGCAACCCGCGCTTCGACGACACCGCGTTCCGCGCCTTCACCGGCCTCGCCTGCCCGCCGATCGACGACGCCTATCTGCAGCGGCTGGTCGAGCATTGCCTGGACGCCGGCTTCCTGCGCGCGGGAGTTGGCGCCGCTGCCCAGGCATCGCGCTCGGCTGCGAAAGGCATGGCGAGCGAGGCGCCGATCCCGGTCTCCGAGGCGTCGCGATAGCCTGGCACGCCGATCCGGATGCCGTCCATCGGCACGTCGAGCCGGAAGCTGCCATGCAGCCGGTCCCAGAGGCTGAAGCCGCTGGACCAGTTCGCCTCGGTCTCGCCCCGTGCCGCCGAGTGGTGGATGCCGTGCATGCGCGGCGTGGTGACGACGAGGGCGAGCCGCCGCTCCAGCCATTCCGGCAGGCGCAGGTTGCTGTGGTGGAACAGCACCGAGGCGAAGAACCAGCCTCGCCAGAGGCCCAGCGCACGGGGACTGGCACCGATCAGCGCCACCTGAGCCATGCGATACGGCAACGAGATCACCATGTCGGCGGCATGGAAGCGCAGCGCCGTGGAGGCATCGAGATCGAGATCGACGTGATGCACGAGGTGGAACCGCCAGAGCAGCGGGATCCGGTGCGTGGCCACATGCCAGGCGTAGATGGTGTAATCCATCGCCAGCAAAGCCAGGGCATCCCGCGCCCAGGCCGGCAATTTCAGACGCTGCACGAGGCCGCGCCGCTCCCACGCCGCCCGCTGCGCAAGCCGGTTGGTGAGCGGGGTCTCCAGCAGCCCGACGACCGCCATCGACAACGCGCCGAGGGCGATGTTGCCCAAGGTCCGCGCCGGTTCGACCTGTGTCGGGCGGCGCAACGGATAGCGTCTTTCGGCCAGGAACAGAGCCAGCATACCCAGCGCGGGCACCGCCGCCGGAAGGCCACGACGCCAGGAAAGCAGTTTCGTCATCCCCGGTCGAACCTTCGGACAGGGCATCGGTTGCCTTGATCCCGTCAGAGGACGCATCGCGGAGATGGCAGCTGCAACATTATCCTCTACCCTGGATGCCATGCCTCCCCCGCGCATCGTCGTCTTCACCCGCTACCCAACGCCGGGCCGGGCCAAGACGCGGCTGATCCCCGCACTCGGCGCATCGGGTGCCGCCGACTTGCACCGGCGTTTGACCGAGCTCACCCTGGATGCGGTTCGTGCCTCGGATCTAAAATTCGAATTCCACGTCACGGGTGCATCACGCATTGCATTCGAGGCATGGCTGGGAGACGTGCACCTGGTCGATCAGGGCGAGGGCGATCTCGGCGCGCGCCTGGCCGCGGCCGGGCCTCCCTATCCCACGATCTTCATCGGTGCGGATGCACCCGACCTGACCGGTGCACTGCTGCGAACCGCCGCCGCCGCCCTCGGGACCCATGATGCGGTGATCGGTCCTGCCGAGGATGGCGGCTACTGGCTGCTCGGGCTCGCCCGCGCGCAGGATCTCTTCACCGACATGCCCTGGAGCACCGAGACAATCTGCGCCGAGACCCTGCGAAGACTGGCCTCGGTCGGCATCATCCCGTTCCTGTTGCCGACGCTGGCCGACTGCGATCTTCCCGAGGATCTCGACCGCTGGCCGGCACTCACCCGAGGACGCCCCATTTGACGGAAGTCGCCCCCCTTTGACGAAGGTCGCCCCCCTCTTGACGAAAGTCGCCATCGTCATCCCGACATTCGACGAGGCGGAGACCGTGCAGCGGCTGGCCCGGCTGCTCTCGATGCTCGACCCGCCGCCGGCCGAAGTGGTGCTGGTCGACGGCGGCAGTCGCGACATGACGGTGGCACTTGCACGGGCCGCCGGCCTGCGCGTGATCGAGCATCCCCAGGGCGGCCGCGCGGCGCAGATCAACCGCGGCGTGGCCGAGGTGGTCAGCCCGCTGATATGCGTGCTGCATGCCGACACCATCCTGCCCGACGACGCGATCGCGGTGATCCGGCGCACGCTCGCCGATCCGCGCACCGTGCTCGCCGGCTTCACCGCCCTGATCAGCGGACCCGACAAGGTGTGGTGGTTCACCAGCCTGCATGCCTGGGCCAAGACCTGGTATGCGCCGTTGCTGTTCCGGCCGCGTCTGTTCGCCCGTGGCGCCCGGCTGCTGTTCGGCGATCAGGCGATGTTCTTCCGCCGTGCCGACCTTCTCGCCCTCGGCGGCTTCGATAGCGAGCTGATGGTCATGGAGGAGGCGGATCTCTGCGTGAGGATGACAGCCCTCGGGCGCATCCGGATGATCAACCGCATCGTCATCACCTCCGACCGGCGCGTGGCCCAATGGGGCGAGCTCAAGGCGAACTGGATCTATCTCAAGGTCGGCGTCCGCTGGGGCCTGGGGCGGCGACGCCGGCTGGAGCGTCACTACCCGCGTGTCCGCTAATCACGCCGGACCTGAACTTGCCTCGAAGGCGGCTCTTCACCTAGATGGAGCCGCATGAAAATCCTGTTCACGTTCGAGAATTGCCTGCCGAGCAGTGAAGCGGATGCCGAGGTTTTCGTAACGACCGCGAGATATCTTGCACCGTTGACGTCAGCCTCATGGCTGCACGTGCCATTGCCGGCTGATGCCGATTTCCAAGCCATCCGTGGACTGGCCGGAATGCCCCTGATCCGTGCTCGCGTGCCGCTTCGACCGGCAGTGCTGCGGCATCTATGTTGCGGGCTAGCCATGCCGTTCCGCCGCGAATTCCAGCAGGCCGACCTCGTCTATACGCGAAATCTGTGGATCGCTTGGGTGGCGGTCCTGTGCCGCAAGCAGGTTGTGTTCGATCATTATCGCCCCTGGTCCGACCAGATCCCGCCGTTGCAGTTCTGGATCTACCGCCTGATGTGCAGTCCGAAATTCCTCGTCAATATCTGTCACTCCGACTACACGAGGGCAAAATACCTGAGCCTCGGCATTCCACCGGACAAATTGCGCTGCGTGCATAACGGCTTCGAGCCAGGGCGTCTGGCATCCCCGATCCCGATAGGGATGGCGAAGCAGAAAATCGGCGTCCCGGCCGAGTGCCGCACGATTGTCTATGTCGGACGCCTCAATCACAAGAAAGGACTGGAACTGGTGATCGAGGCGGCAAGAAGACTGCCGGATCTCCTGTTCATCCTCGTGGGCTCCTATGGCGAAGGCCCGATCGAGGCGATGGCGAGCAGTGTCGCCAATATCCGCATCGTTCCATGGCAACCAGCGGAGACGCTCGGACAATATGTCTTCGCGGCAGACATCCTGCTGATCCCGCCATCCTGGAAACCGCTCGCCACCTTCGGCTCGACGGTTCTTCCGCTGAAGCTTTTCTTCTATATGGCTTCCGGCCGTCCGATCCTTGCCGGCGCTACCCCCGACGTGCAGGAAGTTCTCGCGCATCGGGAGAATGCGCTGCTGTGCCGGCCGGATTGCGTGGACGCGCTGGTGGCCGGGATCACCCTGCTCGCGAACGATACCGCACTTGCCGCGCGACTGGCCGCGACGGCGCAGGCAGACAGCCGCGGTTTCACCTGGGACGTCCGTGCACGCAGGATCATCGATATCATCGAGTTTCGCCGGCGGTCAGGCCGGGCGGAACATGGTGACTGGAGCAGCACCCAGGGTCGCGCCTGGATCCGTCAGTCCTGGCGCTGGCTGGTGCATCTGGCACGCGAACGATCCTGGGTGCTGCCGCCTGATCTGCGTGGCGCCGAAGGCAGTTAGGGCATGGATGACCATGCGCGGCAGCTTGGCCAGGGCTTCAACTGGCTCGGCGGCGCCACGGTCGTCGCCAGGATCGTCGACTTCCTGACTATCCTGACCATGCTGTGGTTCCTGACCAAGCAGCAGGTC
>CAXSEE010000114.1:0-14052 GCA_964235615.1 uncultured Acetobacteraceae bacterium
ATCGCACCACACGAGGCGGCACATCACATTGTTCCTGGCGGCGGCCCAAAGAGTGGCCGCCGCAATCCAAAGCCTGCCCAGGATGCGCTTGCGGGTGTAAGAGTGGACCTTAACGAGCCTGCAAACGGCGTTGGCCTGTCACCCGACTTCCACAACCAGATCCACACCTCTAGCTATTACAGTGATGTAAATCGGCGCTTACTCGGAGTAGGAAGCCGAGAGGAAGCGGTAAGCATATTGGAAGAGTTGCGGCAGGACCTAAAGCAGGCGGACAGCGTCTATCAGCAGACCGGCAAGCTCCCCGACTGGATCAGGAAGACGAAATGAAAATCTACTACGTGCTGGGTAACTCAGACTTAATTCTTGTGAATTATGTCCATAGTCCAGATCTACGTCTCCTGAACCACGTCATCAATGACGGCGCTTCGTTGGACCGCGGCTACACACTCAACTTGGAGATCGGCCTCCCGGACGACCCTGACGACTGGATCGCCACTGACTGCCCGCATCTCTCCGGCTACGGCCTCATGCTGAGCAACAAGGCAGTGTCAGTTTTTGGACCTGTGCTAACCGATGCCGGCTATCTCTTGAACACGTCCCTTCCGCGTGCCGATCATTATAAGCTCTTCATCTGCGCGCGCCTAATCGACGCCATAGATCAGGAACGATCGGATATCAAGAGATTCACTAACGGAGGTGTCTGGCGACTGCGTCGCTATGAATTACGAGCCGAGCTGTTGCAGGACATGCACGTGTTCCGGCTCAAGCACAGGCGGAACATGCTCTTTGTCTCCGACCAGTTCGTGCGCCTCGTACAGGAACATGAGCTGACCGGCTTCGAGTTCACCGAAATCTGGTGCAGCGAGACGGGCAGCAGGCTACTCCACGGACCGCTCGAGAGGTCAGAGCCAGAAGGCAGCGGCCCGGACGACGGCATCGACTGGGCGGCGGTGCGGCGACAGGAGTTTCGTGACCAGTTGACGCATTCACAAGCTGATGAGAAAGGCCGATCAGGCGGCATTGTGAAGGTTTGATCTGGTCAGGATGCAGGAACTCAACTCATCCACAATATTCGACGCTTGCTCGAAATCCTACGAAAAGACCGTTGGCATGTCCGATAAAATATCCGATCAAGTAGATACGACTAGGTCGATCGAGCAGCTTGAGGGCGTTTACTGGCCCGAACCAGATGAGGAACGCAAATCCAACGTTGTGCTAAAAAGCAGTGCCTTGCGGAAAAAGCCGCTGAGCGAGCTTACTATTGAGGATGTCCGAACAGCTCTGATCCAGCAGGTTGGTATCGTATACACCGTCCCAATCGCCATTAATTTGCTGAAGCACAACCCGATGGTGGAGAGCCTGAATTTCGAGGGTGAGATACTGGGGGCTCTGCTTGATGTTCCGATTTCATTCTGGTTGAAGCGGCCCTGTCTCGTGGAGGAAGTGAACAAACTGTATAAGCAATTTGAGGAAACGATTCCGAGTATGGAAGATAGTTGGAAGGAAATCTGTCTGCCTAGCATTATTGAGGCATACGAACGCTTTAGTGGATCGAGACCATCCACGAAGTGGTTGCGTTCGGATGAGCAAGTGGAATTGCATTGATCTTCAAGGTAGCATTGTCCGTGTAATGGTTCCGAACTCTTCAGATCAGGTTGTATTCGATCTCCATACCGCTCCATGAAGCGAACACTTCTCTTGCTGCTTGTGACGACTGGAAAGATCGCGGTCGCTGGAGCCGCCGTTCTTGGTGTGCTATTTACTCTGGCTTCATCATATAAACACTGTGATACGACGCGCTCGACAAGCCTGAGAGCGCCGAATGAACAATGGATTGCGCGGACCCGAGAGACAATGTGCGAGGGTATCGGCGGACCGGTAACGACTTCCTTGAAAATTAGGTTGACCTTGATATCGACAGCTGCTCCAAAGCGTCGGCGCGACATGTTTAGGCTCGATATCTACAGTGGACCAGATGATTGGCCTCGAGTTGATTGGTCTGGGCCTAATATCCTGGATGTAACGATCGTCGACATGGCCTTTTGACAATCTTGCGGAAGCAATATCGCGATGTTCTAGTGAATGTCCGGGGGACCGTGCCGACCGGTTCGAGGCGCTGAACCTGTTACGATGCGCCACTTCTGCCAAGCAATCCGATCCAGAATATCTTACAAAACTGCTACCAGAAATTGCCTGTCACGCCGCCTTGCGGTCGAACAGGTCGAGCGCGATCATCGCCTCGGCGATCTGCACCGCGTTCAGCGCCGCTCCCTTGCGCAGATTGTCCGAGACGCACCAGAAGGCTAGGCCGTTCGGCACGGTCGGGTCGATGCGCAGCCGGCTGACGTAGGTCGCATCCTCGCCGACGCATTCCAGCGGCGTCACGTAGCCGCCATCCTCGCGATGGTCGTGCAGCACGACGCCCGGCGAGGCGCGCAGCACCTCGCGCGCCTGTTCGAGATCGACCGGCTCCTCGAACTCGACCACCACCGCCTCGGAATGGCCGATGAACACCGGCACACGCACGCAGGTGGCTATCACGGCGATGCCCGGGTCGAGGATCTTCCGCGTCTCGACCGACATCTTCCACTCTTCCTTGGTGGCGCCGTCGTCCATGAAGCTGTCGATGTGCGGGATCACGTTGAAGGCGATCTGCTTGGTGAATTGCTGCGGCTCGATCGGGTCGCCGACGAAGCTGCCCTTGGATTGGCTGAACAGCTCGTCCATGCCCTCCTTGCCGGCGCCGGCGACCGCTTGGTAGGTCGAGACGACCACGCGCTTGGCGGTGAACAGGTCGTGCAGCGGCTTGAGCGCCATCACCAGCTGGATCGTCGAGCAGTTCGGATTGGCGATGATGCGGCGCTTGCCGATGCGCTTGAGGGCGTCGGCATTGACCTCCGGCACCACCAGCGGCACGTCCGGGTCCATGCGGAAATGGCTCGAATTGTCGATCACGACGCAGCCGGCGGCAGCCGCACGGGGCGCATAGAGGGCGGAGATGGCCGCACCCGGGGAGAACAGCCCGATATCCCAGCCGTGGAAATCGAACTTCTCCAGGTTCTGCACCTTGAGCACCCGCTTGGCGCCGAACGAGATCTCCTGGCCGACCGAACGGGGCGAGGCGAGGGCGACGATGTCGTCGATCGGGAAGGCGCGTTCGGCAAGAGTGCTGATCATTTCGCGCCCGACCGCTCCGGTGGCGCCGACGACCGCAACGCGATACCCCATCTCGAAATCTCCGACCTTCAGTCTCTGAACCGTCACGCGTAGCTTGCCCCCGCGGGCACGGCAAGACTTGGGGGATCACGGCAAGCTTGCAATAAGAGGTCCTGGAAAACCTCGAATGACCTGGGCGTTGTGCCCGTCGCAGCAGAAAGGCGTCCGTCATGGAACCGGTAGGTCAAGTCTCTTCCCCCGCGAACAGCAGCCAGAAGCTCACCCCCGCGGCGGCGCAGCCAGCACCTCCCTGCACCCTGGTCATCTTCGGCGCCCATGGCGACCTGACCAAGCGGCTGCTGATGCCGGCACTCTACAACCTCTCCGGCAGCAAGCTGCTGGACCAGAATTTCAGCGTGATCGGCGTCGACCGCGTCGACGATACCGACGACGGGTGGCGCAAGACCCTGTCGGACACCATGCAGGAGTTCACCAAGGACCCGAACGCGGAGTTCTACACGCCCAAGATCGACGAGGCGACCTGGGGCTGGGTCACCCAGCGGCTGCATTACTTCAAGGCCGACTTCACCGACCCGGCCCAGCTCGACGGCCTCAAGGAGCACGTGGCCGGCACCGGCAACGCGGTGTTCTATTTGGCGGTCGGCGCGCGCTTCTTCGGCACCGTGGTCGAGAACATCGGCAAGGCCGGCCTGGTCTCGCAGGAGGACGGCAAGTTCCGCCGCGTGGTGATCGAGAAGCCGTTCGGCTCGGATCTCGACAGCTCCAAGGCGCTCAACGCCCAGATCCTCAAGGTGCTCGACGAGAGCCAGATCTACCGGATCGACCATTTCCTGGGCAAGGAGACGGTGCAGAACATCCTGGCGATGCGCTTCGGCAACAGCATCTTCGAGCCGCTATGGCGTCGCGAGAATATCGACCACGTGCAGATCACCGCCTCCGAGACGGTCGGCGTCGAGGGCCGCGGCGCCTTCTACGAGCCGACCGGGGCTCTGCGCGACATGATCCCGAACCATCTGTTCCAGCTATTGTCGATGGTGGCGATGGAGCCGCCGAACTCGTTCAGCGCCGAGACCGTGCGGACCGCCAAGGAGCAGCTGTTCGAGGCGATCCAGCCGGTCAAGCCCGGGGATGCGATACGCGGCCAGTATGCCGCCGGCACGGTCGAGGGCAAGGAAGTCAAGGCCTACAGGGACTCGCCCGGCGTGGCGCCGGACAGCAACACCGAGACCTATGTGGCGCTCAAGCTGCTGATCGAGAACTGGCGCTGGTCGGGGGTGCCGTTCTACATGCGCACCGGCAAGTCGATGACCGGCCGGCTGACCGAGATCGTGGTGCATTTCCGCCAGGCCCCGTTCGCGATGTTCCGCGACACGCCGGTCGACAAGCTCGCTCCCAACACCTTGACCCTGAACATCCAGCCGGCCCAGGGGATGACGCTCGGCATCACGGCCAAGATCCCGGGTCCGAAGATGGACCTGGCCGGCGTCGAGATGAAGTTCCGCTACGAGGACGCCTTCAGCCTGACCCCCAATGTCGGCTACGAGACGCTGCTGTATGACTGCCTGATCGGCGATGCCACATTGTTCCAGCGTGCCGACAACATCGATGCCGCCTGGAAGGTGGTCGACCCGGCAATAAAGGCCTGGGCCGCCGACAAGACCGGTCCGGAACTCTACGAAGCCGGCAGCCCAGGCCCCAAAGGCGCCGAAGAACTGCTAGCCAAGGACGGCCGCACCTGGAACAGCCTCAAACCGGAGAAATAGTCTCTACCCAAGGCTGGGAGGCCGTTCGAGAATTCGTGCTGGTGAGTCGTCCAGCGTGATCTTCGAGAACCGGAGCGGAGTGGACCTCGATGGTCCATGAGCCTCGGCGCGCGCAGGCGGTCGCGTTGGACGGCCGCCAGCGCGGATTATCGAGCGGCCGTTTAGCTTCCGCCTAGGGTGTTGCCTGTGCCGCCATGCCCATACCCATTGTTGCTGTTGCCTAGACCGCTGCTGTTGCCGAGGCCGTTGCCGCCCAGCGGGGAGTAGCGGCCGACATTGCCGATGAGCTGCTGCATGAACGAGGTCGTGCTGCCCGGCGATGGGGTGGAGCCGGAGGCCATGGTCACGTCATGCGCGTCCGATTTGTCCAGCAGCCGCCGGCTGCGCAGGATGCCGCCCTGGTCGAAGGTGAGGACCACGATCTTCTGGGTCTCGATCTTGGGGCGCATCGTCGGCACCGGCGCCGTGACTTCGCCGATATAGATCCAGGTATTGTCGTCGAAGGTGGCGTGGGTGGTCGGCGAGCCGATCAGCATGCTGACGTCGGCCCGGGTGCTGGTTCCCGGTACTAGCTTGTCGTAATCGACCGCCTCGATGGTGGTGCCGCGGTCGGTCGGGATCGGCGTGAAGATGCTGCAGCCGGCAAGCGAGAGGGCCAGGGATGCGGCGAGGCAGCCGGGGGTCAGCAGCGCATTGAGGCGTCTGGATGTCGCGGAGGACCGCATGGCGGGATCATCCTGTGATAGAGGCTGGCGGTGGTAGGTAATGGAGGTAGAGGAAAATCATCAAGCTGTTCAACTGGCCCGGGTGGGCGGGCCGCCACGGGATGGAGCGCATCGGCTTCACGCTCTACCGGCAGGCGGTGGACGCGGCGCGCGATCCGGTCTTCTACACCGAACTCGCGGTGGCCGATACGCTCGACGGGCGCTTCGACATGATCTGCCTGCATGTGGCCCTGCTCACCCGCCGGTTGGTGGACCAGGCTGCTTTGGCCCAGGCGGTGTTCGATGCCATGTTCAACGACATGGACGGATGCCTCCGAGAATCCGGGGTCGGGGATCTCGGCGTGCCGCGACGGGTTCGCGCGATGTGGGAGGCGTTCAATGGCCGCGCCCAGGTCTATGGCCGGGCGCTGGACGATGGCGATGCCAGCACCTTGTCCGATGGGCTGCGGCGGAACATATGGCGTGGGCGGAAGGATGCCGCCATTCACGCCGAGCGGCTGGCGAGGTGGGCGATGCGGCAGGATGCTTCGCTCGCCGCCCAGCCCGATGCCGATCTCGCGAACGGGACCGTCCGCTTCCTGGCGCTGTCTCCAGAAGACCGGCCAATCCAAGGAGATGGAGATGCCCAAGGAGGTGGAGATGCCCAAGGAGACAGACATGATCGTCCCGCCTGAATTCTCCCGTCGCATCCCGATCGGGCGGATCGGCAGCAGCGGGATCGAGCAGACCATAGAGGCCAGCAGCCAGGAATGCCGGGCGGTGGCCGGGCGGTTGCAGCTCCCGGCGGTGGCGTCGTTTTCCTGCCGGTTCGCGCTGTCGCCCGCGCGCCAGGGCAAGATCGTGGCCGAGGCCGAGTTGCGCGCCGAGGTCACCCAGACCTGCGTGGTCTCGCTGGAGCCGTTCGAGGCGACCGTCAGCGAGCGGTTCACGCTGCATTTCGTGCCCGAAAGTGGGATGCCGGAAGGTAGGATGCCGGACGGGGACGAACTCGATATCGACCCCACCCTGCCCGACGAGCTGGTCTATGCCGGCGATGTCCTGGACCTCGGCGAGGCCGCGACGGAGCAGCTTGCCCTGGCGCTGGATCCCTATCCGCGCATGCCTGGTATCGCCTTGCCCGATCTTGACGATGCGGCACCGGTCGGGCCCAAGCCGGAAGAAGCCTCCTCCGACCCGCCGCATCCGTTCGCCGCCTTGGCGCGTTTGCGTGGCGGCCCGCGATCAGGCGGCTCCCAGGGGTAAGCCGCCTTGCGAACGGCGTATGACTCTGGTAAGGCCCGCGCCTCAAGTTTCGTAGAGCAGGCGCCTGCTCTCCTCACGCAGATCGGAGGGGTTTGACCCCATGGCTGTTCCCAAGAGAAAGACCTCACCCTCCCGTGCCGGCATGCGCCGAAGCCATCAGGCGCTGCCCGTGCAGGCACATGCCGAATGCGGCAACTGCGGCGAGCTGAAGCGTCCGCACCATGTCTGTGGCCATTGCGGTCATTACGACGGCCGTGAAGTGGTGCAGGCCGGCAAGAGCCTGAAGGGCACCATCCGCATCTGATCCGATCCTTGTCGAATGAGACGATCCCGGGCATCGCCGGAGCCGTGATGAGCTCTTCCCTGAACTTCACCCTGGCGGTGGATGCCATGGGTGGTGACGGCGCGCCGAAGATCGTCATCGATGGGCTCGAGATCACCGCCGAGCGGCATCCCGCGGCACGCATCCTTCTGGTCGGTGACGAGGCGCTGCTGACGCCGATGCTGGCACGGGCGCGCCGGGCGCAGGGGATCTGCACGATACGGCATGCCGGCAGCGCCATCGCCATGAATGCGAAGCCGACTACCGTGATTCGCCTGCGAGACACTTCGATGCGGCTGGCGATGGATGCGGTGGCCGCGGAAGAAGCCCTTGGAGTCGTCTCCGCAGGCAATAGCGGCGCGCTGATGGCCCTGGCCAAGATCGTGGTGAAGACCCTGCCGGGCATCGACCGGCCGGCGCTCGCGGCCCTGAGCCCGTCCGCGCGCGGCGACGTGGTGATGCTCGACCTCGGCGCCAGCGTCTCCTGCGACTGGCGCAACCTGATCGAGTTCGCCGTCATGGGCGACGTGTTCGCGCGCACCGTGCTCGGGCTGCCGCTGCCCTCGATCGGGCTGCTCAATGTCGGCGCCGAGGAGATGAAGGGCGACGAGCGCCTGCGCCGCGCCGCCGACGTGTTGCGCGCCAGCCCGCTCGCCAAGCAGTTCCACGGCTTCGTCGAGGGCCATGACATCACGGCCGGCACCACCGACGTGGTGGTCACCGACGGCTTCACCGGCAACGTGGCGCTCAAGACCGGCGAGGGGGCGTTGCGCCTCACCGGCACCCTGCTCAAGCAGGTGTTCTCGGCCAACCTGGCGTCGAAACTGGGCTACATGCTGGCGCGTCCCGGGCTGGACCGGATGCGCGAGTGGCTCGATCCGCGCCGTTATAATGGCGGCGTGCTGATCGGGCTGAACGGCGTGGTGGTCAAGTCGCACGGCGGTGCCGATGCGCAGGGCTTCGCGCATGCCATCGACGTGGCGATCGACATGGTCGACCATCAGTTCAACGACCGTATACGCGAGGGTCTCGAACTCGTGGCACCAGCCTTGAACGCGGCGATGAAGCGGCCAGCCGGAGAGGGTGCGGCGATCGCCGCGCTGAGCTGAATGGGCGGCGTGGGGCGTGTCGGGGTCTATCTCGCGGGGGTCGGAGGCTATCTGCCGCAACGGGTGGTCAGCAATGACGAGCTCGCCAGCCGCATCGACACCTCCGACGCCTGGATACACGAGCGTACCGGCATCAGGCAGCGGCATCTGGCGGCACCCCACGAGACGGCGGCCTACATGGGTGCGGCGGCATCGCGCGCGGCGCTGGCCAACGCCGGCATCGATGCCGGCGAGGTGGATGCGGTCATCCTCGGCACCTCCACCCCCGACCAGGCCTTTCCGGCCACAGCACTTCGCGTCCAGGCCGAGCTCGGCATCACCAAGGGCTTCGGCTTCGACGTGATCGCCGCCTGCTCGGGCTTCATCTTCGGGCTGTCCACGGCAGAGGCGTTCATACGCTGCGGGCAGGCGCGGACCGTGCTGGTGATCGGCAGCGAGGTCTATTCGCGCATCCTGGACTGGAACGACCGCAACACCTGCGTGCTGTTCGGCGACGGCGCCGGCGCGGTCGTGCTGCGTGCCGGAGAGTGGCAGCCCGGACGCGGGGTGCTCTCGACGCATCTGCATGGCGACGGCCGCACCGGCGACCTGCTGTATGTCGACGGGGCGGTCGGCACGTCCGAGACCTCCGGCCACCTGCGCATGCAGGGCCGCGAGGTGTTCCGTCACGCGGTGGCCAAGCTGTCGGCGTCGGTCGACGAGGCGTTGGCGGCCAACGGCCTCGCCCATGCCGACGTGGACTGGCTGGTGCCGCACCAGGCCAACAAGCGGATCATCGACGCCATGGGCCGCAAGCTGGGGCTGCCGCCGGAGCGTGTGATCGTCACCGTGGACCGGCATGCGAACACGTCGGCGGCCTCGATCCCGCTGGCGCTGGCCGAGGCGGTGGGCGACGGGCGCATCCGTCGCGGCGACCTGGTGCTGATGGAAGCGCTCGGCGGCGGCCTGACATGGGGATCTGCCCTGGTGCGTATGTGAGGGGCGTATCCGTGCGGGGTTGATTTCGTTCAATTGACGGGCCTTGCGGCGTTGCTTACGATTTGTTCATGAGCACCGTGACCCGGGCCAATCTTGCCGAAATCATCTACACGCAGGTCGGGCTGTCGCGGAACGAGTCCGCGGAGTTGCTGGAGAGCGTGCTCGAACGCCTGGCGTCCGCCCTGCAATCGGGAGACAGCGTCAAGATCAGCGGCTTCGGGACCTTCTCCGTGCGCCAGAAGGGGCGACGGATCGGGCGCAACCCGAAGACCGGCGTCGAGGTCCCGATCCTGCCGCGGTCGGTGCTGGTGTTCCGCCCGAGCCAGGTCCTGAAGGCGAGGATCAACGGGCAGGAGGATCCGCCCGACGAGGATGACGCCGGATGATCCCGCCAAGCGACGCCCGGTCTGACGAGGTGTGGGAAAAGTTCGCGAGCGAGGATACCGCGGAGGACCCCGAGCCGCTTCACGGTCCCGATGACATCCCGCTCGATCGCGTCGGCCGTCTGAAGAAGGCGCCGACTGCGTTCCGCACGATCAGCGAAGTGGCGGACGACCTGCATGTTCCCCAGCATGTGCTGCGCTTCTGGGAGACGCGGTTCCCGCAGGTCAAGCCGCTCAAGCGCGGCGGCGGCCGGCGCTATTACCGGCCGGATGACGTCGTGCTGCTGCGGCGTATCTCCGACCTGCTCTATGTCCAGGGCTATACGATCAAGGGCGTGCAGCGCCTGCTGATCGAGGGCGACGGCAGCCTGCAGGAGGAACTGCCGCCGCCCTCCGACCATGGCGTCTCCGACCAGGGGGATATGGGGGAACTCGTGGAGCCGCCAGATCCCGAACCCGAGCCAGCATACGGTCCGCTGATGATCGGCCCGGGTGATCCGCCTGATCCAGCAAGTGCCCCAGCGAGTGCCCCCGGGAGCGCTGTGGACCTGCAACTGCTGCGTGAGGCGTTCCGGGAGACGTTGAGCGTGATCCTGGCCGAGCTCGAGGCGATTCGCAGTCAGTTGGCGGTTTGAGCCGGAAGCAGGATGTTGCAGTCGCGACGGACCGCTGCTACATGACGGCGGCCGTAAGGCGGACGGGCAGTAGCGCAGCCTGGTAGCGCATCAGTCTGGGGGACTGAGGGTCGTGGGTTCGAATCCCGCCTGCCCGACCAACTCGCGGTGTATCAGAAAGCCGCCTGCATACCCGCTATAGCTGCTTCCGGAAGGTCTTCCGTCAGAAGCACGGCGCGGTCATAGCCGAAGTCGCTGTTGTTGCCATCAATCGCCAGTAGACCGTGGCGTTAGCTCCTGGCGCCGTGAGTGGTGCGTCGCGGCACGCATCGAGGCGACCAGCAGAAGCCTGGATGTCCGCTCCGTCGTCACCGATATCACTGGCGGCAATGCAGGGTTGGTCAAGCTGCACAGGACCCAACTCGCGTCCGACCGCACCAGGTTGCCACTGGCTAGCCGAATGCGGCTCATACTACGAGGCACGGCGCCAATCCCAAGCCGCGGGCACTGGCCTCGGTTGAATTGCCACCTCGCGGGCGCGCCTGATCAAGATCGGACCCGCATCGCCGCCGGACACCGACCCTGAAATCTTGTCCGATCGGTCCTTCACCAGCGAAATTGTCTCATGGCACGAGGTCTGCCGGCAGCGTCCCGTTCGAGTGAGCAGGTTGTTAATGATTTCGCGCTATTTGGAAGACCTTGCCTTCTGGATGATCTATCTTTTTGCGAAACGATCCGGCTGCTCTGTGAAAGCCGACCGTGGCTGTCCATGGCAATTAAAGAAAAGGAGATCATTGTCGCTAGCCGATGAGAATGGGCAGCGTCGATTAAGCTCTCAGCTCGTTGCACAGCAGCTCAACTTGATGGCCACACCAGAAGCTTAGCCTAATGATTTCAAAGCGAGGACACTATGTTGCCCGAAGCCATCTCCGCTTGTGACGGATTTACCAACATCGAACTCACTCGGCTCGATACGCTGGCCCGGGAGGAAGTCGACATGCTGCCCTACGGAGTGGTCGGTATGAACACGGACTATCTGGTTGAAATCTACAGCAAGACGGAGTCTAGGTCATCGGGCATACCAGCCACTGCGGTCATGGGCTCGCACTTCTTCCTGAGCACAGCCCAGTGCATGAACAACTTCATGGTCGCCCAGCGGTTCGAGGATGAGGCTGAGCTCGATTCGATCATCGACTTTGTTCTGACCTTTCGAATGCGTCCAACCGTCGTGCGTCTCCGCCTCCTGCAAGGCGCTGCCGCGTCGCGACGTTACATCCTCGTGGAATACTGACGATGGATGTCTTATCGGACGCGGTTGTCATAAGCGAGAATGAGGATCTTCTGAGGTTCATCTACGCATGTCCGTCAGGTGTTGCGGATATCACCGCAGACGGGACATTCGGCTTGATCAATCCCCTCGCCATGCAACTGCTCCTACCCATTTCGATCGGCCAATGGGACGGAAACTTCTTTCGCATCATGGAGCCTTACGCTCCTGAGCTGCGTCGCCTGGTTGACGAATTCTCGGCAACGAACGGCATGGTCTGCGAGAACAAACGGGTTTCCATCGATAAGATCAAAGTACTTTCCTTTACGTTGGTCAAGCTTGGATCAGAACGCTGCATCCTGACCATAGCAGACGTCTCCGCACAAGTGGCGCAAGAGCATCGTCTCGAACAGGCGGAAAGCGATCGACACCAGGCGGAGGCCATGCTGGCCGTGGCCCACGAACGCGCGCGCGCCGACCGCGAGATGGATGTTCAGAATGGCCGCTTCGGCACCGCCTTGAGCAACATGTCGCAGGCGCTCTGCATGTTCGATGTGGACGGCGGCCTGATCGTCGCCAACAGCCGCGTGTTCGAAATGTTTGGTCTCGACCATGTTACAAGCGAAGGCGGGGCTTTCTCCGGTGTCGGCTCAACAATCGAGATCATGCTTGCGAGCGCGGTATCAGGAGCAACACTGCAGCAGGCAGATGTCGACGCCATATGCCGCGGCATCCGTGAGCTTACCGTGATCGGGCTGCCGGGCGGCTGCATCAGCAAGCTGTTGGATGGTCGCACGCTGACGATAAGCCATGTTCCCATGACGGGTGGCGGCTGGCTGCTGACCCTGGAAGATATCACCGAGCGTGAGCTGGCCGAGGCGAAGATCGCGCACATGGCGCACCACGACGCCCTGACCGGACTGCCAAACCGGGTGATGTTCCAGGACCGGCTCAGCGACGCGGTGGCACGCGGCCGGCGGGGTGAGACATCCGCCCTTCTCTATCTTGACCTGGATGGCTTCAAGGCAGTCAATGATACACTCGGGCACCCGGTGGGCGATGCCTTGCTGCAGGAAGTCAGCAGGCGCCTGCGACAGCATATCCGCGAGATCGACACGGTGGCTCGCCTGGGCGGCGATGAGTTCGCCATCATACAGTCCGGCCTTGAGCAGCCGCAGGACGCCACCACGCTCGCCATACGGCTGATCGACGTGTTGAGCGAGCCCTATGATCTTGATGGCCACCAGGTGATCGTCGGGGTCAGCATCGGTCTTTCCCTCATTCCGCAAGACGGGCAGGACCCCGACCAGCTCCTGAAAAATGCCGATGTCGCGCTCTATGCCGTCAAGGCAGCCGGACGCGGCAGCTATCGGTTCTTCGAGCAGGGGATGGATGCGACGATGCAGGCCCGGCGGATACTGGAAATCGACCTCCGCAAGGCTCTCGCCGAGAAGCAATTCGAGGTCTATTACCAGCCGCTCATGAACATCAAAAGCGGCTTCGTCATCGGCTTCGAAGCATTGTTGCGATGGAATCATCCGCAACGCGGATTGATCCCACCCGTGGATTTCATCCCGTTGGCCGAGGAGATCGGCCTCATCATTCCGCTCGGGAAATGGGTTCTGAACCGGGCCTGCGCGGATGCCACCACTTGGCCAGGAAATCTCCAGGTCGCGGTCAATGTCTCACCCAGCCAATTCGGCAGCCCCACGCTGGTCGAGGATGTTGCGGCCGCGTTGAGGAATTCAGGATTGGCCTCGAACAGGCTCGAGATTGAGATCACGGAGACCGTCCTGCTCGACGACACCGATGCAATTCTGGTCATACTCCACAAACTCCGCGATCTCGGACTCAGTATCGCCATGGACGATTTTGGCACCGGATATTCGTCTCTCAGCTATTTGCGGCGATTTCCCTTCAGCAAGGTCAAGATCGACCGCTCGTTCATCAAGGGTCTCGGCAGGGGAGCCGAATGCAATGCGATCGTCGCCGCGGTGACAAACCTGTGCGAGACACTTGGAATGACCACGCTTGCCGAGGGAGTTGAGACCGAGGAGCAGCTGCAGCAATTACGGATCGGACAATGCGATGAAGCCCAGGGCTTCCTCTTTAGCAAGCCGCGTCCGGCCGCTGATGTCGCGGCCCTGTGCCTGCAACTGACGCAGCCGCAACTGGCGGCCGACGCCGTGTAGCAGCCGCTTCATTCACGTCGGTGACCATCAGAGCGTGTTGCCCATGATTACGCGGCGATGGCATCGAACGCCCCGGAGTCCATGAGCCGGAGGACCGCGGCGACATCGTGGTCGAGGCGCCGATCATGGTCGAGGAACGGAGCTGCTGCCCTGACCAGACGGTAGGCGGCTCGGGTTCCGCTCCCCAGGCCTTCGGCTCCGCGAAGATCGATGGCCTGACACGAAACGAGGAGATGGATTGCACAGATATTCCGCACGAGGTCGACGATCGATCGTGCAT
>CAXSEE010000115.1:0-13967 GCA_964235615.1 uncultured Acetobacteraceae bacterium
GGGCGATCGTCACCGCCTCGATCACCAACGAGGCCGTCGAGGCGCTCGGCCTCGTGGTCGGCCAGGAAGCCAGCGCCGTCATCAAGGCCTCCGACGTGATGATCGGGGTGGACTAGCGGATGCGGATCTCGAATCACGCGCGATGCGCCGCCGTCCTGCTGCTGGCCCTGGCCACTGGAGCCCAGGCGCCGGCACCTCCGGCCTATCTTACGGACATCAACGGCAAGCAGGCGATGGCCTGGGTGCAGGCGCAGAACAGCCGCGCCCTGGGCATCCTGCGTCAGGATCCGCACTTCAAGGGTTTCCAGGCGGAGGCGCTGGCCCTCGCCGAGACGCATGACCGCATCCCGGCACCCGAGCTGATTGGGGGTGCCGTGTATAATTTCTGGCAGGACCAGGCCCATGTGCGCGGCATCTGGCGCCGCGCCGACCTCGCCTCCTACCGCACCGCGTCACCCGCCTGGCACACGGTCATCGACCTCGACGCGCTGTCCAGGAGCGAGCATGCGAACTGGGTCTGGAAGGGCGCCAACTGCGAGGCGCCGGAAGACCGGCTCTGCCTCGTCAGCCTGTCGGACGGCGGCGAGGATGCCGACACTGAGCGCGAGTTCGACTTGCGTGGCGGCCAGTTCGTGCCCGCTGATCAAGGCGGCTTCGTGCTGCCCCGCTCCAAGCAGCAGGTCGACTGGCAGGACGAGCACGCGCTGCTGGTGGCGCGCGATTGGGGTCCGGGCACGATGACCAGCTCGGGCTACCCGTTCGTGGTCAAGCGCCTGGCGCGCGGGCAGCCCTTGGAGGCGGCGAGCGAGATCTATCGCGGCACCGCCCATGACGTGAGCGTCTCGCCGGAGACGCTGGTGGATGGCGACGGGCATCGTGCCTCACTGATCGAGCGCGGGGTCGATTTCTTCTCCACCGAGCACAACCTGCTGACCCCCACGGGTCTCGCGCGTCTCGACCTGCCGCCGCGTTCGACCGTCGAGGGCCTGGTCGCCGGCCGGCTGGTGGTGCAGATCGACCAGGCCTGGACAACGAAGGGAGGTGCCGCTGTCCGCGCCGGCAGCCTGGTCTCGCTCGACCTCGCCCATCTCGACGCGGCCCCGCAGATCATCTTCACCCCCGGTCCGCGCCAGACATTGAACGGCGTGTCGGCGACGAAGAACACGCTGGTCGCCGCGATCTACGACAACGTGCGCGGCCAGGGCTGGGTGTTTACCCCGGCGCCGAGCGGTTGGAGCGCCCGACGCCTCGCCCTGCCGGAGAATGCCGCCGTCGCCATCGACGCCACCTCGCACCATGACGATCATGCGTTCCTCGGCGTCGCCGGCTTCCTCGATCCGAGCACCTTGTGGCTGGCCGATGCGGCGGCAGGCAGCGTCGAGAAGATCAAGTCGCTGCCAGCGCAGTTCGCGGCGGCACCCTACGTGGTGGAACAGTTCGAGGCGCGCTCGAACGACGGCACGCAGGTGCCTTATTTCGTCGTGCACCGCCGTGACATGAAATACGACGGCAGCAATCCGACCGAGCTCTATGCCTATGGCGGCTTCCAGGTCTCGATGACACCGCGCTACACCCCCAGCCTCGGCAAGCTCTGGCTCGATCATGGCGGGGTCTATGTGCTGGCCAACATCCGCGGCGGCGGCGAGTTCGGGCCGGACTGGCACGAAGCGGCCATCAAGACGCACCGGCAGCGCGCGTTCGACGATTTCGCCGCCGTTGGACGCGACCTGATCGCGCGAAAGATCACGTCCGTGCGCCGGCTCGGCATTCGCGGCGGCTCCAACGGCGGGCTGCTGATGGGGGTGGAGTTCACCCAGCATCCGGACCTCTGGCACGCGGCGATCATCGAGGTGCCATTGCTGGACATGCTGAATTTCGAGACCATGTCGGCCGGCGCCTCCTGGGTCGGCGAATATGGCAGCGTGTCGAAACCCGACGAGCGGGCCTTCCTCGCCAGCATCTCGCCGCTGCAGAACCTCAAGGCGGGCGTCGCCTATCCGGAGCCGTTCATCTTCACCACCACCAAGGACGACCGGGTCGGTCCGGTGCATGCCCGCCGGTTCGCCTGGAAGATGCAGCAGCTCCATCTGCCGTTCCTCTATTACGAGGAGACCGAGGGCGGTCACGCCGCCGGCGCTAACCTGCGCGAGACGGCCGACGAGCAGGCGCTGGAGTTCACCTACCTCACACGCAAGCTGATGGAGTGATCCCGATATGGGTCTTCTCGTAGACGGGAAGTGGCAGGACCGTTGGTACGAGACCAGGGACGGCCGCTTCGAGCGCCAGGACAGCAAGTTCCGCGGCCATGTCACCGCGGATGGGAAAGGCAACTTCCCCGCACAAGCCGGACGCTATCATCTCTATGTCTCGCTGGCCTGCCCATGGGCGCACCGGACGTTGATCATGCGCCGGCTGAAGGGCCTGGAAGCGATGGTCGGGCTTTCCGTGGTGCATTGGCACATGGGCGAGCAGGGCTGGAGCTTCGAAGACGGGCCGGGCGTGATCCCGGATCCCGGCGGTGCGGCCTTCCTGCATCAGGTCTACGTGCGAGCGGATCCGAGTTATACCGGCCGCGTCACGGTGCCGGTCCTGTACGATCTGGAGCGCAACACCATCGTCTCCAACGAGAGCGCCGAGATCCTGCGCATGTTCGGAGCCGCCTTCGACAGCATCGGTGCCGTGTCCGGCGACTACACGCCGGCGGCCCTGAAGGGCGAGATCGACGAGGTCAACGCGCGCGTCTATGACACCGTCAACAACGGGGTCTACAAGGCGGGTTTCGCGACCACGCAGCCGGCCTACGAGGAGGCCGTGCGCACCCTGTTCTCGTCTCTCGACTGGCTGGAGGCACGCCTCTCCCAAAAGCGTTTTCTGGTCGGCGAGACATTGACGGAAGCCGACATCCGGCTGTTCACGACGCTGGTTCGTTTCGATGCGGTCTATTACGGCCACTTCAAATGCAACCTGCGCCGCATCACCGACTATCCGGAGCTGTGGAACTATACCCGCTTTCTGTACCAGCATCCCGGCATACGCGAGACGGTCGATTTCCGGCACATCAAGGGACATTACTACCAGAGCCACCCGACCATAAACCCGAACGGGATCGTCCCGCTCGGCCCGCTGCTCGACTGGGACGCCCCCACGCATCGCTAGGGAGACAAGCCTCATGGAGAAACGTAATCTTGGCAGCTCGGGCCTGCGAGTTTCAGCAGTCGGCCTCGGCTGCAACAACCTCGGCGGCCGCATCGACCTCGCCGCCTCACGCCGTGTGGTCGACACGGCACTCGACGCCGGCATCACCCTGTTCGACGTGGCCGACATCTACGGCCGGGTCGTCCGCTCGGGTGCCTCCGAAGAAGCGCTCGGCGAGATATTGGGCGCGCGACGGCACGACATCGTGCTCGCCACCAAGTTCGGCCTGCCGATGGACGACGGGGAGACGATGAAGGGCGCCTCGCGCCGCTACATCATGCAGGCGGTGGAGGCGAGCCTGAAGCGCCTGCGCACCGACCATATCGATCTCTACCAGTTGCACACGCCGGATCCGCTGACCCCGATCGACGAGACGTTGCGCACTCTCGACGACCTGATCCGCGCCGGCAAGGTCCGCTATATCGGCTGTTCCAATCTGCCGGCCTGGCAAGTGGTGCAGGCGCAGCATGTCGCTCGCGAACTCGGCGTGAACCGCTTCGTCTCCTGCCAGGATGAGTTGTCCCTGGTCGCGACCGGCGCCGAGCACGAGCTGATCCCGGCCATCGAACGATACGGCCTCGGGCTGCTGCCTTATTTTCCACTCGCCAGCGGGCTGCTGACCGGAAAATACAAGCGCGGCGAAGCGCCTGCCGCGGACACGCGATTCGGCCAGTCCACCCAGTTCGGCACCAAATACATGACCGACCGGAACTGGACCATTGTCGAAGCCCTCGAAGGGGTGGCGCGTGAGCATGGCCACAGCCTGATCGCCCTGTCGTTCGGCTGGCTGCTGGCCAAGGGTTGCGTGTCCAGCGTCATCGCCGGAGCGACGCGTCCGGATCAGGTGCACGCCAACATCGCCGCCGGCAGCACCATGCTTTCGGCGGAGACGTTGGCGGCCATCGACGCCGTGCTGGCCAGGTGAGTTCCGGCCGCACGGCCGCGGCGAACTGGACCGTCATTGATCTGGAACCCGGCATTCAAGTAGCGGCGACGCGGCCGATGCCGGGACTGCCGGATGCCGTCGAGACAGAGGTCGCCTCGATCTGGGAGCAGGAACGGCACGCCCGCCCGCGTCTGTTCAACGGCGTGGTATTCAGCGCCGACAGTGTGACGAGCGGGCGCATCGAGGGACACTGGACCGAATATCGACGCGTGCTGGCGCAGATGCGTGTGAACAGCCTGTTCGGGATACTTGGGATCCGGCCTTTGGCAGTCAACGGGTTGCTGGAATGCGCCGATGGTCTCGTGCTGGGTCGTCGTGAACCGGGCTCGGTCTATCAGCCGGGCGGTTGGCAGAGCCCGCCCGCCGGAAGCGTGGAACGGCGCCTCGGGAGTTCCGATACCAGCGATCACATCGACCTGTCGGACCAGGTCCTGGCCGAGTGCGAGGAAGAACTCGGCGTGCCGGCGGGCGACGTCGTCGTCCTGAAGCCGGTCGTGGCGGTCGAGCATCCGGGCAGCCACGTGATCGACATCGGCCTGTTGCTGCGCACGCCGCGGGCGTTCGCCCAGGTCGAAGCCGCCTGGAGACGCCATGGCAATCGCGAATACGACCAGCTCCGCCTGCTGAGCATCGACGCGACGGGTTCGCGCACGCCGGACAACCACGAGATGCTGCCGACGACGAATGCCCTGATCGCGGCCTGGCGGCGGAACCGACCAGCGGCATAAAGCGAATTTACCGCGATCTCATGTTATGAGATGATGCTTCGCGGAGGAAGATTCCATGCGTCAGTTGCCACTGACCGCGCTGATGCTGCTGATTTCGGCCCAGGCTGCTTCCGCAGATTATCACGTGCGTCACGCCACCTATGCCTGTGTCGATCCACAGGCGACTGTGGCGCTGAATGATCCGGTCTCACGTCATCCGGCGCGTTCGACGATACGCCGGCGGGGTCGCTGCTTCTGGGTGCGGCCGCATGAACATTGGCAGCAGATCTCGCGTCCCACGCATTCCTTGCGGCTGTTGCGACGCAAGCCACCGCATCCCGGGGAGCCGCCGCTGTATTTCAGAAGTGCCAGCATCGAGATCGCGCGGCTGCATAAACCCAAGCACGGTGGAAGCCGGCGTCACCTTGCGCTGCCGACCCATCCATACGTTGAAAAACGTCTCGACACCGTCACGACATTCATGGCTCCTTCTGCGGAATTGCGGATCCCGGCGCCGATCTCCTGGGCTCCAGCAGCATCCGTTGCTATCATACCGGTTCCGGACGCAACTTCGCGGGCCGTGACATCGCCTGTGCCGCGGCCCGTCCCACGGGATGTCATGCAGCGCTTCGCTCCCCTGCTGGTTTGGGCATTGATCATCGCGTTTGTGCTCCTGATGGTGCGGATGGTGTTGAGGCGTCGGCAATCGCTGTTTGCAGTGGTATCTCCACGATCGGCGTCATTGCCGACCGAAGCCGACATTCGCCGGAGCGCGTGCAGGAACCGCTGTGTCGCACGGCTGCGTCGCGCTGGTTGGGCCGCCAGCAGCCGTTCTCGTGGAGATGATCGGGGCGCCGACGTGATCGCCAGCAACGGTGACCGCATGCTGGCGCTGCAATGCCATTCCTCGATGCAGCCCGTGGACACCAAGGATATCGAGGACGCCTGCCTGGCTCGTGAAATCCAGGGCAGCGACCTCGCCGTGATCGTGTCCAATGCCTCGTTCACCGAGTCTGCAAGAGAGTTGGCGGCGCTCACCGGCATCGTCCTCCTGCATGAGGATCAGCTTGCATCCTTTGCCGCCTGACACGTCTCAATATCAGGGCGGAACCGGACGGCCGTCCCAGGCGAGCACTTGGCCGCTCTGTGCCGGCCCGGCGGCTTCGATCACCGAGAGCAGGCGGCCTGCCGAGTAATCGGCGGTGAATAGCCGGTCTTTCGCAACCTGTCGCTGGAACGGCCGGCTGAGCGACGTATCCACGGTGCCCGGATGCAGTCCGAGGCACAAAGCGTCGGGATGCGTTCGCGCAAGCTCGATGGCGATGTTGCGCAGGATCATGTTCAGGGCCGCCTTGGAGGCACGGTAGGAATGCCAGCCGCCGAGCCGATTGTCGCCAATGCTGCCGACGCGCGCGGACAAGGCGGCGAACACGCTTCTGCCTGACCGCGGCAGCAACGGCAGCATATGCTTGGCGACCAGGGCCGGCCCGATCGTATTGATCCGGTAGGACTGCAGCAACGAGGCGGCGTCGAGTTCGCGCAGGCTGCGTTCCGGCGGCGCGATGCCCTCTCCCTGCAAGGATCCCGTTGCCACCAGCACAAGACGCAACGGCGCGTCTGCCGTGGCGGTGGCTATCGGACCCTGTGTCGCGTCGATGATGCTCTGCTCGTCGAGCAGATCGAGCGTGCCGCAGAGCAACTTTGTCCGTGCGTCGGTAGATCCCTCCAGCGATGGCCGGCTTCCGGCACGCGACAACGCGACGATGCCGGCAAAATCGCCCTTCTGCATCAGAGCCTGGACGAAGGCGCTCCCGATGCCACCGGAAGCACCGATCACGACGGCGGTGCCGCTCGTTGAGGGGGAGATCAGTTGGCACCGCCGTTCGGATCATTCTCCGTCGAGGGCAGCGGCTGCGGCTTGGTCTGGGGCGTCACGTACAACTCTCCCGCGGGATGCGAAGGCGGGGGTGGGGTGGCGCAGGAAGCGACCAGCATTCCCATCAGAAGGCACCAACATCTGGAGCCCGCCTTGCACATCATGCCCTGATCTCCCCTGCCCGCTCGCAGGATAATCCGGATCGTGTTGGATCGTGACCCCAATTCAGACGCCGGCGGCTGATCTGTGCCATGGTTTGACCGACATTGTCGGGACTGGAGGACAGGATGACGGAGTTCGGCCCGCTGACGCTTGCGGCAGTTGTTTGGGTCGCCGTGCATGTCGGCATCGCCGGCACGCGCGTGCGGCGCACCGTGGCCGCACGGATCGGCGACAACGGGTTCCGGGGGTTGTTCTCCCTGCTGTCGGTAGCCGCGATCACCGCCCTGGTGATGACCTACCGGCATGCCCGCCTCGGCGACAGGACGCAGTTGTGGATCGCGCCCTCCTCGCTCGGCTGGCTGCTCGTCCTGCTCATGGCATTCGCCTTTACGTTGCTGATCGGTGCCGTCACGGTGCCGAACCCGACCGCGGTCGGCGGCGAGCGCGTGCTCGGGCAGGAGCCGCGCGGACTGCTGCGCATCACCCGCCACCCGATGCTCTGGTCCTTCGCGATCTGGTCTACGGTTCACATCATCGGCAACGGGGATCTGGTATCGCTCCTGTTCTTCGGGGCATTCGGGCTTACCGCGCTGGTCGGCATGCCCTCGATCGACCGCAAGCTGGCGAGCCGCGACCCGCAAGGGTGGTCGCAACTGGCCAAGGTGACGTCGATCCTGCCGTTCGCGGCCATTCTTGCCGGACGCAACCGGCTTATGCTCCGCGAGATCGGCTGGATCGCACCCCTGGCCGGTCTCGCGCTGTGGGCAGCGTTGCTCCTGTTGCATCCGCGGCTGTTCGGCGTCTCGCCGCTGCCGGGTTGAACCGAGAAGATCGCGCCCTATCGCAGCAACAGGACGCTCAGTGCCCGCACGCCCTGCGCGCCATGGATCAGCACGCCCTCGATGTCCGCTGTCGCGGAAGGGCCGGTCTGCAGCACCAGGTAATGCCCCTGATGAAATTCCGGACGCTCGTAGGCGCGATGCAGGTTCTCGACGATATCGGCGGGATCGAGCAGGATCAGCAGGCGCTGCGCGAGATAGCCGATCGAGTTGACGCCGAGATCACGCGCCAGCAACGCCACCGACCCGGTTTCGGCCACGCCGAAGCTGGCACGCAATACCGCAAGGTCCACATCCTGCAGCGATGCCGGGGGCGCATCCGCAAGGTCGCGGTTGCCGGGCAGGTCAGGCACCATCGAGGCAACCACGCCGGCCTGCGCGATCATGTCGCGCGCCGGTAGCCATGGATCTCCTGGCGGTCCGGGTTGGAGCAGCTTGCCGCCCATCTGCGCGAGGCGGCGGGTGAACTCCGCCACCAGATCCAGGTCGGGACCGTCGGCAAAGAACGGGATGCTCGGCGCTTCTGCCACGGCCGACGGACGGTTGCGGCGGATTGCACCCAGTATGTCGTCGCGTGCGCTCAACGCCGCGCCTTGTACCAGGCATGGAAGCTCTGCCCGGGAGCGGCCGGCACATCACGGCCCTTTCCCCAGACATTGACAGGGTTGTAGACCACGAAACGCGGCATGTGCGGCAGCACGGCGTTTCCGGCATCCACCGCGGCACGATAGGCGGCCGGGCGCGACAGCAACGCGGACGCCCCTTTCATCGACAGCCGCTTGCCCATCGACGGCTCATGATGCTCGGCCATGACGCGCCGCCAGGACAGGATCTGCTCGTGGATGTTGATCTTGACGGGGCAAACGGCGGTGCAGCTTCCGTTCAGGGTCGAGGCGAACGGCAGCGTGCTGTATTTGCGCCGGTCGTAGCTGGGGTCGATGATCAGCCCGATCGGACCGGCATAGGTCGCGCCATAGGACAATCCGCCCGAGCGGCGATAGACCGGGCAGGTGTTCATGCAGGCGCCGCAGCGGATGCATTTCAGCGAGGTCCAGAATTCCTCCATTCCGAGCCGGGCGGTTCGGCCGTTATCGACCAGCACCACATGCATCTGCCCGCCGGCGCGCGGTCCGCGGAAATGCGAGGTGTATTGCGTGATCGGCGAGCCGAGTGCCGAGCGTGACAGCAGCCGGATGAACACGCCGAGATCGGCGGTGCGTGGGATGATCTTCTCGATCCCGGCGGAGACGATGTGGATTTCCGGGACGCTGGCGCAGAGGTCGGCATTGCCCTCGTTGGTGCAGACGACGACCGCGCCGGTTTCGGCGACCAGGAAATTCGCCCCGGTCATGCCGGCCTTCGCCTCCAGGATCAGCGGCCGATTGGCCTCGCGCTGCTGCTCGGCAAGGTAGGCGGGATCGTCATTATCCGGGTCGGTGCCGAGCGTGCGCGCGAACACGGCCGACACGTCCGAACGCAGCTTGTGCACCGCGGGCACCACGACATGGCTGGGGTCCTCGTCATCGAGCTGCTGGATGCGCTCGCCGAGATCTGTCTCGATGACCGCGATCCCCTGCGCCTCCAGATACGGCCGCATGCCGCATTCCTCGGTCAGCATCGACTTGCCCTTCACCAGCCGCGTCGCGCCGGCTTGCTGCAGGATATCCAGGACAATGCGGTTATGCTCGGCGGCATCACGCGCCCAATGCACGACGATGCCGTTGGCGATCGCATTCCGCTCGAACAGCTCGAGATAATCATCGAGCCGGGTCAGCGCATGTTCCTTGATCCCTGAGGCGAGCGCCCGCAACTCCTCCCATTCCGCGATGCCGTGAGACATGCGGTCGCGCTTCTCGCGCAGGTCCCAGAGCCGCTTGTCGTGGAACGAGAGATGGTCTGGGGCGGCGAGAAAGCGCTCGGCGGCCTCGGCATGATCGACCGGGCGGCTGCCGCGGATCTTGGCCCCACGGGGTTGGGGTTCGCGCTCGGGCGCCGGGCCGTCCGGCGCGATCGGTTTCGAGCGCCCTTCGGCATGATCGATGGAAACTCGCTTCATCATCTGTCCAGCATGGGTGTGTTCAGCATGGTTGTGTTCAGCATGGTTGTGTTCAGCACTTGGGCAATATGCACGTAGCGCAGCGCCGTTCCCTGGCGCGCGGCGCATCCGGCCTGGTGCATCAGGCACGACATGTCCGCCGACACCACGAACTCGGCGCCCGACTTCTGCTGGCGCGACACCTTGTCGTATCCCATCTGCGCCGACACCGCTTCCTCCGTCACCGAGAAGGTGCCGCCGAACCCGCAGCACTCGTCGGCCCGCTCGGTTTCCACCAGTTCCAGCCCCGCCACATGCGAGAGCAACGCCCGCGGCTTGGAAAAGAACGGCACGTTTAGCTCCGGCACCGGCTCGTGATCCAGGCTGCGCAATGCCGTGCAGCTGTTATGCAATGTCACGCGGTGCGGGAACGACGCTGGCGGCAATGCCGAAACCCCCACCACGTCATGCAGAAACTCGACCAGCTCATAAGTATGGTCGGCAATGTCCCGCGCAATGCCGGACTTGTTGCGGACCTGGTGCACGCAGCTCGCGGAGGGACAGACCACCGCATCGAAACCCGCAAAGTTGCGCTCGAACAGCCGCTCCACCGGCTCGCACTCGGCGGTGAAGCCGCTGTTGCCCATCGGCTGGCCGCAGCAGGTCTGCTGCGGGGGATACTCGACACGATGACCGAGCTTTTCCAGCAGCTCCAGCGTGGCGATGCCGACATCGCGGTAGAACATGTCGATGAAGCAGGGGATGAACAGGCCGATGCGCATGAGCCGGACTATACGATGCCGCCGCCACCGCCGCGACGCTTCGGACGGCTCTCGGCACAGGCGGCGCGATAGCCGCTGGCACGATAGGCCGCGAGAGGATCGATCGCAGCACCCTTGTGCATCCGCGCCATCGCCAGGATCGGCGAGACGTCGGTCACGAAGGCGCGCTTGAAGCACTGGTTGGCCATCATCGCGTCGTTGGCGTCCTGGAAGCCGGCCAGCGCCCGGCGATCGACCAGCAGTGCCTGGGCATAGGCGCGCTGGATCTCGATGGTGCTGCTGATCAGGCTCTCGATCGGGTCGGTGACGTTGTGCGACTGGTCGATCATGTAGGCGGGCGCACGGTCGAAGCGATGCTCCTGCTCGGCCTCGACCAGCTCGTTGAACACCAGGAACAGCCGGTACGGGTCGATCGCGCCGGCATCGAGATCGTCGTCGCCGTATTTGCAGTCGTTGAAGTGGAACCCGGCAAGCTTGCGGGCATGGATCAGGCGGGAGACGATCATCTCGATATTCACGTTCGGTGCGTGATGCCCGAGATCGACCAGGCAGCGGGCCTGCGGGCCGACCGCCTGCGCCGCCAGCAACGACGAGCCCCAGTCCTGGATGACCGTGGCATAGAAGGCCGGCTCGTACATCTTGTGCTCGAGATACAGGGTCCAGTCCGGCGGCAGCTCGGCGGCAATGGCCCTGGCGCTGTCGATGTAGCGCTCGAAGGCGCGATACAGGCTGGACTGGCCGGGGAAGTTGGCGCCGTCGCCGATCCAGATGGTCAGCGCCTTGGCGCCGAGGGCCTCGCCACGCCGTATGCAATCGACGTTGTGGGCGATCGCCTGGGCGCGCACCGCCGGATCGGTGTGGGTCAGGCTGCCGAACTTGTAGGACAGCGGATGCGCGCCATGGTCCGGATGATCCTGGAAGCTGTTCGAGTTGACCGCATCGAAATGCATGCCGAGATGTTCCGTGCGCGCGCGCAGGGCGGCGACGTCGTCGACCTCGTCCCAGGGGAAGTGCGGCGAGATGCCGGGGGTGGCGCCGGTCAGCGCATGCACCACCGCGCAATCCTCGATCTTGTCATGGATCGAGGCCGGCTCTCCGGCGCCTGGAAAACGGGCGAAGCGGGTGCCTCCGGTGCCGGTGCCCCAGGATGGCAGGGCAACGGCGAACTTCTGGACGGCGTCGGTGATCTTGGCAATGCCGATGCCGCGCCTGGCGAGCTGCGACCCGAGCTGGTTATAGTCATGGATCAGCGCGGTTTCGAGCGGACGGTTCTGAATGGCGCGGAAGTCTCCGTCCGCCGGCCGGATGTGGGCGATGCTGTCCATCGACGCTTTCTCCCTGAATCAACGACTGAAGGACGGGGCGTGGCCGGCATCGACGTTGATGATGTTGCCTGTCGACTTGCCCGAACGTGCCTCGGTGGCGAAGAAGGCGACGGCCTCCGCGATATCCTCCGGATAGACGCCGCGCTTGAGCAGGGAACGCCCGATATAGACGTGTTCCAACTCCTCCCGGGTGGTCTTGTTGGACGCGGCGCGCTGGTCCCCCCACTCGCCCTGCCAGATCCGTGATCCGCGCAGCACGGCGTCGGGATTGACCACGTTGGCGCGTATGCCCAGTGGCGCACCTTCCAGGGCCAGGCAGCGCGCGAGATGCACTTCCGAGGCCTTGGCCACGCAATAGGCGGAAGCACCCGGGGAGGCAACCATGGCGTTCTTGGAAGCCACCACCACGATCGCGCCACCGGTGGACTGCGCCTTCATCTGCCGGAAGCTCTCCCGCGTGACCAGGAAATAACCCGTCGAGAGGATGCTCATGTTGCGGTTCCACAGCGCCAGCGACGTGTCCTCGATCGGTGCCGCCGAGGCGATGCCGGCGTTGGAGACGCAGATGTCGATGCCGCCGAACGCCCGTGCCGCGTCCGCATGCAGCGCGATCACGCTCTCCTCATCGGTCACGTCGACCCACAGCCCGGCGGCGCTGTCGGCGCCGAATGCTGCGTGCATGGCGGCGGTCGCTTCGGACAGCGCCGCCCGGTCGATGTCGCACAGCACGACGCAGGCGCCATCGCTGGCCAGCCGCCGCGCCGTCGCCAGCCCGATGCCGCCGGCGCCGCCGGTGATCAGCGCCACCTTGCCGGCCAACGCGCGGGGCTTCGGCATCCGTTGCAGCTTGGCCTCCTCCAGCAGCCAGTATTCGATATCGAACGCCTCCTGCTCGGGCAGGCCGCAATAGCGCGAGACGCCGGAAGCGCCGCGCATGACGTTGATGGCGTTGACGTAGAACTCGCCGGCGATGCGCGCGGTGGATTTGTCGACGGCGAAGGTGATCATGCCGACGCCAGGCACCAGATACACCACCGGGTTCGGGTCGCGCATGGCCGGCGAGTTCGGCCGCCTGCAGCGCTGGTAATAGGCCGCGTAATCGTGTCGATAGGCCTCGATCGCCTGTGCCAGATCGGTATCGGCGTGCAGCACCAGCGGACGGATCTTGGTGCGCAGGAAATGATCCGGGCAGGAGGTGCCCATCGGCGCCAGCTCGGCCAAGGCGTGGCTGCAGACGAACTCCAGCACGACGGGGCTGTCGTCGAAATGGCCGACGCGGGTTACGTATCGGTCGCCTTCGCGTTGCGCGATCAGCCCGCGTATGCGCGGCATCATTTCGGCGGCGATGGCGTGGCGCTGCTCCGGCTCCGACGGCACCACCTTCCCGCCTCCGAACGCGGCACGCCCGCGGGTCCGCTCCGCCAGCCATTCGGTGGCGCGATTGATGGTGCCGATCGTGGTGTCGTAGCAGTCCTTCTGCGTCTGTCCCCAGGTGAACAACCCATGCGCGCCGAGCACGACGCCGCGGGCCTCGGGGTTCCGCTCCACGAACCGCTTCAGCCAGACGCCGAGCTCGAAGCCGGGACGACGCCAGGGCACCCAGCCGATGCTTTGCCCGAAGATCTCGCGTGTCAGCGCCTCGCCATCGGCCGAGGCGGCAATGGCGATGATCGCGTCAGGATGCACATGATCGACATGCGGATGCTTGATCAGCCCGTGCAACGGCGTGTCGATGCTGGTGGCGCGCGGATTGAGGTTGAAGGTCAGGTGCGGATAGAGGGCAACCATATCGTCCTCATGCTCCGGACCGCGATACAGCGACTGCGCCGCCAGCAGCTTGTCCAGGTACAGGGTCGAGAAGCCGTCCAGTTTCATGCTGCCGATATCGCCGCCGGAGCCCTTCACCCACAGCACCGTCACGGTCTCGCCGCTCAGCGGATCGACTGTCGGCAGCTTGGACGAGGTGTTGCCGCCGCCATAGTTGGTGACCCGCTTGTCCGAACCGAGCAGGTTCGAGCGGTAGAGCAGCAACGCCTCCGGAGAAAGGCCGCGGGCGTGGGCGTCATCCCAACGATTCGGCAGAAGTTCGGCGTCCATGCG
>CAXSEE010000116.1:0-13954 GCA_964235615.1 uncultured Acetobacteraceae bacterium
CCGGCCTGCCGCGGGTGATCAGCATCGGCCGGCTCGACCTCGGCAGCGAGGGGCTGCTGCTGCTCACCAACGACGGCGGCCTGGCGCGCCGCCTGGAGCTGCCGGCCAACGGCTGGATCCGCCGCTACCGGGTGCGTGTCTACGGCATGGTCGACGAGCAGAAGCTCGCCGCCCTGGCACACGGCTCAACGATCGAGGGCGTGCAATACGGCCCGATCGAGGCCGGGCTCGACAGCCGCAAGGGCGACAATGCCTGGATCACGGTGGCGCTGAAGGAGGGCCGCAACCGCGAGGTCCGACGCGTCATGCTGAGCCTGAACCTGCATGTCTCGCGCCTGATACGCACCGCCTACGGGCCGTTCCAGCTCGGCACGCTGCAACGGCGCGAGTTGGAGGAGGTGCCTGGCAAGGTGCTGCGCGAGCAGGTCTCGGGACTGGGACCGTCGCCGAGGTAGGCATGCGCATCGTTGCCGGCGCCTGGCGCGGCCGTACCATCGAGGCCCCGCGATCGCACACCACCCGGCCGACGGCGGACCGGGTTCGCCAGGCGCTGTTCGACATGCTGATCCACGCCCCCTGGGCCGATCCGATCGAAGAATGCACCGTCCTGGACGCCTTTGCCGGCAGTGGCGCCCTCGGACTGGAAGCCCTCTCCCGAGGAGCCGCAAGAGCCGTATTCTTCGAGACCGACCGCAACGCGCTGGACACCCTGCGCACCAACATCGACACGCTAGGCGCCGCATCCCGCACCCTGGTCATCGCCGCGGACGCAACCCGGCCGCTCCACCCGCCAGCAACGCAAGGCGGCTGCAACCTGGTGTTCCTCGACCCGCCCTATGGGCAAAGCCTGATTGAACGGTCCCTGGAGAAATTAAGAACAACCGGCTGGATCGCCCCCGAGGCGCTAGTGGTAGCGGAAACAGCCCAGGACGACCCTTCACCGATTGCTCACGAACGCCTCCTGGCAGAACGCCGGCACGGCGCCGCCAGGCTCTCTATCTGGAGAGAAGAACGAGAAGCCGGTATGGCGAGTCGTCCGGCGTGACTTTCGAGAACCGGAGCGGAGCGGACCTTGATGGTCCGTGAGCACCGGAAGCGCAGAAAGGCGCGTTGGACGGCCGCCAGACCGGCTTCGTCACGCGTGAGGTAAAGCGTGGTAGGCTCGGGCGAAGTAGGCCAGCCCCTCGCGCGGGTCGCCCATCTGGATCGCCTCGACCTCGCAGAACAGCACGCTGTGGGTGCCGACCTCGACGATGTTCGCGACCCGGCAGTCGAACGAGGCGACCGCTTCATCCAGCACGGGAGCGCCGGTCACCAGGGTGGTCCAACTGCCGCTGGCGAAGCGCTCCCGCATCTCGATCTGCACGGCGAACAGGTTCGACAGCTCCTTCTGGTGCGAAGCGAGCGTGTTGACGCAGATCGGGCCGCCGATCATGACCTCGGAGCGGGAGCGCGAGGAGCGGTTCATGCAGATCAACAGGGTCGGCGGCTGGTCCGTCACGGAGCAGACCGCGGACGCCGTGAAACCGTGCCGCCCGTCCTGGCCGACCGTCGTGATGATGTTGACGGCGGCGCCAAGTCGCGACATGGCTTCACGGAAGGTCTGGCGCTCGACGGGCATGGGCGTCTCCTTGAATAAATCCATTGTAGATAGGGATAATCAGGCTGCCTCACCAGCCGCCCAGCCGCTAGCCCAGGCCCACTGGAAATTATAGCCGCCGAGCCAGCCGGTCACGTCGACCGCCTCGCCGATCGCGAACAGGCCCGGCACGTCGCGGGCCTGCATGGTGCGCGACGACAGGCCGCGGGTGTCGATGCCGCCGCGCGTCACCTCGGCCTTGGCATAGCCTTCGTCACCGGACGGGGTCAGGCTCCAGCCGGACAGCAACCCGGCCAGGCGGTTGAGGTCGCGGTCCGCCACCGTGCCGATCGGTCGCGCCGGCAGATGACGCTCGGCCAGGCTCTGCGCGAGACGCTGCGGCAGCAGTTCGGCCAGCACCGTGCGGGGTTCGGCATTGGGCCGGCGTCGCTTGCCCTCGATCAGCAGGGCCGCCGCATCCCGGCCCGGCAGCAGGTCGAGCCGGATCGAGCCGCCAGGCTCCCGGAAGGACGAGATCTGCAGGATGGCGGGACCCGACAATCCGCGATGGGTGAACAATGCCGCCTCGCGGAAACGCGCGCGTCCGGTAGCGGCCGTCACCTCCAGGGACACGCCGCTGAGCGGCAGCATCAGGGCGAGATCGTCGCCGCCGAAGGTCAGCGGCACCAGCGCCGGACCGGTGCGCGTGAGGGCCAACCCGAACCGGCGGGCCAGGTCATGGGCGAAGCTCGTGGCTCCCATCTTCGGGATCGACAACCCGCCGGTTGCCAGCACCAGCGCCTCGGCGTCGATCTCGCCCTGATCGGTCTGGATGCGGAACCGGTCCGGCCGGCTGATGTCGGTGACGCGCACACCGCATCGGACGACCGCGCCGACGGCCTCGCACTCCGCCAGCAGCATCGCCACGATGGCCCGGGCGGAACCGTCGCAGAAAAGCTGGCCCAGCGCCTTTTCGTGCCAGGCGATGCCGTGCTTCTCGACCAGGGTGATGAAATCTTCCGGCTTGTAGCGCGACAGCGCCGAGCGGGCGAAATGCGGATTGCCGGACAGGAAGCGCTCGGGAACCGTCTCGCGGTTGGTGAAGTTGCAGCGCCCGCCGCCGGAGATCAGGATCTTCTTGCCGGGCTCGTCGGCATGGTCGAGCAACAGCACCGAGCGTCCACGGCGCCCGGCGCTGATCGCGCACATCAGTCCCGCCGCCCCTGCCCCGAGGACGGCGACGTCGCAGGATGAATTCAGGCCGATTTCTTCAGCTCTCCGGCAAGCTCCGGCAGTGCGCGGAACAGGTCGGCGACGAGGCCGTAGTCGGCGACCTGGAAGATCGGCGCCTCCTCGTCCTTGTTGATCGCCACGATGACCTTGCTGTCCTTCATGCCGGCGAGATGCTGGATCGCGCCCGAGATGCCGATCGCCACATAGAGGTCGGGGGCGATGATCTTGCCGGTCTGCCCGACCTGATAGTCGTTGGGCACGTAGCCCGCATCCACCGCGGCACGGCTGGCGCCGATGGCTGCTCCCAGGCTGTCGGCGATCGGCTCGATCAGCTTGAAGTTCTCTCCGTTCTGCATCCCGCGCCCGCCGGACACCACCACCCTGGCGGAGGCCAGCTCCGGACGCTCGGACTTGGACAGCTCGGCCGAGACGAAGCGCGAGACGCTGGGTGCTTCGGGAGCCGCCGACACAGCCTCGATGCTGGCCTCGCCGCCCTCCGCCGGTGCGGCGTCGAAGTTGGCCGCGCGCACGGTGATCACCTTCTTGGCGTCCGAGGACTTCACGGTGGCCAGCGCGTTGCCGGCATAGATGGGACGCACGAAGGTGTCGGCGTCGATCACCTCGATGATCTCGCTGATCGGCTGGCTGTCGAGCAGGGCGGCGAGACGCGGCATCATGTTCTTGCCGGTCGCCGTGGCACCGGCCAGCAGATGGTCATACGGACCCGCCAGCGACAGCATCAGCGCCGCCAGCGGCTCTGCCAGCGGCTTGTCATACAGCTCGGCGTCGGCCTTGAGCACGCGGGCCACGCCCAGGATGCGCGAGGCGGCCTGTGCCAGCGCGTCGATGCCGTGGCCGGCGACCAGCACATGCACCTCGCCGAGAGACTTGGCTGCACTGACGGCGCAACGCGAGGCTTGCTTGATCACGCCGGCTTCATGGTCGAGAAAAACTAGGACGGCCATCTCAGATCACCTTGGCTTCTTGGCGCAGCTTGTCGACCAGCTCGGCCACCGAGCCGACCTTCACCCCGGCCTTGCGCGTCGGCGGCTCGCTCACGCGGAGCGTGGTCAGGCGCGGCGCCGCATCGATGCCGAGGTCGGCCGGCGTGACCGTCTCCATCGGCTTCTTGCGCGCCTTCATGATGTTCGGCAGCGAGGCGTAGCGCGGCTCGTTCAGGCGCAGGTCGACGGTGACGATCGCCGGCAAGGTCAGCGCCACCGTCTCCAGCCCGCCATCGACCTCGCGCGTGACGGTAGCCTGCCCCTCGGACAGCTCGACCTTGGAGGCGAACGTGCCCTGCGACCAGCCGAGCAAGCCGGCCAGCATCTGCCCGGTCGCGTTCATGTCGTCGTCGATCGCCTGCTTGCCCATGATCACCATCCCGGGCTGCTCGCGGTCCACGAGCGCCTTCAGGATCTTGGCCACCGCCAGCGGCTCGGGGTTGCCGTCCATCTGCACCAGGATGGCGCGGTCCGCACCCATGGCCAGGGCCGTGCGCAAGGTCTCCTGGCTCTGCGCCACGCCGATCGAGACCGCGACGATCTCGGTGGCCGCACCCTTCTCCTTGAGGCGGACGGCCTCCTCGATGGCAATCTCGTCGAACGGGTTCATCGACATCTTGACCCCGGACAGCTCGACCCCGGAGCCGTCGGATTTCACCCGCACCTTGACGTTGTAATCGACCACGCGCTTGACGGTCACGAGCAGCTTCATGGGCTTGCGTTCACTTCCTGCTGGAGTCCGGGGATCACATCCCGCCGGGGTAGTTCGGGCCGCCGCCGCCCTCGGGTGCGGCCCAGTCGATGTTCTGCGTCGGGTCCTTGATGTCGCAGGTCTTGCAGTGCACGCAGTTCTGCGCGTTGATCTGCAGATGCGGCCCCGCGCTGGTAGCACCGTCCGCGTCCACCACCTCGTAGACCCCAGCCGGACAATAACGGCTCTCCGGCGAGCGGAACATCTCCCAGTTCACCGGCGACCACCGCGCAGGATCGCGCAACTGGAGATGCACCGGCTGGTCCTCCTCATGATTGGTGTTGGACAGGAACACCGAGCTCAGCTTGTCGAAGGTCAGCTTGTTGTCCGGACGCGGATAGACGATCGGCTCGGAGCGCTGGGCGGTCTCCAATACCTCATTGTCGGAGTGGCTGTGACGCATGGTCCAGGGCGCCCGGCCGCGCAGCAGCATCGCGTCGATGCCAGAATACAGCGCGCCGCCATACAGGCCATACTTGGCGAATGACGGCCGCACGTTGCGCACGTCGCGCAGCTCGCGCCACAGCCACGAGCCGCGCACCTTGCCGGTGTAGCTCCTGGGCTCGGCCGGGCGGCCGGACTGCAACCCCTCGACCACCGCCTCGGCGGCCAGCATGCCGGACTTCATCGCCGCATGCGTGCCCTTGATCTTGGGCACGTTGAGGAAGCCCGCCGAGTCGCCCATCAGAGCCCCACCTGGGAAGCTCAGCCGGGGCACCGACTGCAGGCCGCCCTCGGACAAGGCCCGCGCACCGTACGACAGCCGCTTGCCGCCCTCCAGATGGGGGCGGATCGCCTTGTGGGTCTTGAGACGCTGCATCTCGTCGAACGGCGACAGCCAGGTGTTGGGATAGTCCAGCCCGACCACGAAGCCGTAGCTGACCAAATTCTCGCCGAAATGATACATCCACGAGCCGCCGTAGGTCGCGCGGTCCAGGGGCCAGCCGAACGTGTGCTGAACCAGTCCGGGCTGGTGCTGCTCGGGGGGGACCTCCCACAACTCCTTGATGCCGAGGCCATAGGTCTGCGGATCGACGCCGTCACGGAGCTTGAAGCGGGCCATCAGCTGCTTGGACAGCGAGCCGCGGCAGCCCTCGGCGAACAGGGTGTAGGTCGCGCGCAGCTCCATGCCCGGCGCATGGTTCGGACCTGGCTCGCCGCTGCGGGAGATGCCCATGTCGCCGGTGGCCACGCCGACGATGCGTCCGTCCTGCTCCAACAGCTCGGAGGCGGCAAAGCCGGGATAGATCTCCACGCCCAGCGCCTCGGCCCGCATCGCCAGCCAGCGGCAGACGTCGCCCAGGCTGACGATATAGTTGCCGTGGTTGCTCATGTGCGGCATCACCACGCCGAGCAGCGGCACCTTTATCGCCCGCGTCTCGGTCAGGTACAGCATCCGGTCCTCGGTCGCCGGCGTCAGCAGCGGCGCGGGTACCCCCTCCTTGGGTTCCCTCCAGTCCGGGATCAGCTCGTCCAGCGCGCGCGGCTCGACCACCGCGCCGGACAGGATATGCGCGCCGATCTCGCTGCCCTTCTCGACCAGGCACACGGACGCCTCCGGCGCCAGCTGCTTGAGCCGGATCGCCGCCGACAGACCGGCAGGACCGCCACCCACAACGACGACGTCGAACTCCATCGCCTCACGCTCAGACACGCTCATCATACCCCGTTATGCAACATCGCCCTTATTTGACATCGCCCACGGAAACCTCAAGCGACCTGGGGCACGCCTTCCGGCACTATCGTGTGCACGATCGAGGCATCCAGCGCCTCGTAATCATGATAGCCGATCGCCGCGTAGAGTTCCTTGCGTGTCTGCATCCGATCGACCATGGCATGAGTGCCGCCCTCGGCCCGAATGGAGGCATACAGCTCCGCCTGGGCCTTGTTGGCGACACGCAGCGAGGATACCGGCCAGATCACCATCCGGTAGCCCAGCTCCTGGAACTCGCTGGCGGTGAAGAACGGGGTCTGGCCGAACTCGGTCATGTTGGCGAGCAATTTCACCCCCGGCATCCGCTCGGCGAAGGCGCGGAACATGTCGGCGGTGATCAGCGCCTCGGGGAAGATCGCATCGGCGCCGGCCTCGACATACAGCTTGGCCCGGGCCACGGCACCTTCCAGCCCTTCGGAGGCCGCGGCATCGGTGCGTGCGACGATCACCAGGTTACGCCGCGCCTTGGCCGCCGCCGCCACCTTGGCCGCCATGTCGCGCGGATCGGCCAGCTTCTTGTCGTTGAGATGGCCGCACTTCTTCGGCAGCAGCTGGTCCTCGAGATGCACTGCGGCGGCGCCGGCATCCTCGAACGTGCGCACCATGTGCATGACGTTGAGCGCCTCGCCATAGCCGGTGTCGCCGTCGACCAGCAACGGCAGCGCAGACGCGCGCACCACCTGGCGGATGAAGAAGGCGACCTCGTCGACGGTGATGATGCCGACGTCCGGCAAGCCCATCGAGGCGGTCATCGCCGCTCCGGACAGATAGACCGCCTCGAAACCGGCGGCCTTGGCCTGCAGTGCCGCCATGCCGTTATGGGTGCCGGGGATCTGCAGGATGCCGTCCCGCTCCAGCAGGCGCCGGAAACGCAGGCCGGCGGGTTCGTCCTGGAGATCGGATGCGAGAAGATAGGGCATGATCGGTTACGGCCTCTGGTCGAGCGGCACGAAGACCAAATTCTCCGGGCCGGTGTAGTTTGCGGACGGACGGATGATCTTGCCGTCGACGCGCTGCTCCATCACGTGGGCGGCCCAGCCGGCGGTGCGCGCGATCACGAACAGCGGCGTGAACATCGCCGTCGGCACGCCCATCTGCTCGTAGGAGACGGCGGAGAACCAGTCGAGGTTGGGGAACATGCGCTTCACTTCGGCCATCACGCTCTCGATGCGCTCGGCGACCGCGAAACGCCTGAGCGAGCCGGCCTCCTCGGACAGCTCGCGGGCGATCTCCTTGATCACCACGTTGCGGGGGTCCGAGATCGTGTAGACCGGGTGGCCGAAGCCGATCACCACCTCCTTGGCCGCGACGCGGGCGCGTATGTCGGTCTCGGCCGCGTCCGGCGTCGCGTAGCGCTGCTGGATCTCGAGCGCGACCTCGTTGGCGCCGCCATGCTTGGGTCCGCGCAACGCGCCGATGCCGCCGGTGATGGCGGAATACATGTCCGACCCGGTGCCGGCCACCACGCGGGCGGTGAAGGTCGAGGCGTTGAACTCATGCTCGGCGTAGAGGATCAGCGAGGCGTGCATCGCGCTGACCCAGCTCTCGGGTGCCGGCTTGCCATGCAGCAGATGCAGGAAATGCCCGCCGATGCTGTCGTCGCCGGTCTCGACGTCGATGCTGACGCCGTTATGCGAGTAGTGGTACCAGATCAGCAGCATCGAGCCGAGCGACGCCATCAGCCGGTCGGCGATCTCGGCCGCACCCGCCGGGTTGTGGTCCTCCTTCTCCGGGAGCACGCAGCCGAGTGCGGAGACGCCGGTGCGCATCACGTCCATCGGATGGGCCGCGGCCGGCAGTGCCTCCAGCACTTCCCGCACGGCCGCGGGCACGCCGCGCAGGCGCTGCAGGCGCTGCTTGTAGGCGGTCAGTTCGGCCCGGTTGGGCAGGCTGCCATGCACCAGCAGATGGGCGATCTCCTCGAACTCGCAGGAGCGGGCGATGTCGATGATGTCGTAGCCGCGGTAATGCAGGTCGTTGCCCGACCGTCCTACCGTGCAGAGTGCCGTGTTGCCGGCGGCGACCCCCGAGAGGGCCACCGATTTCTTCGGCTTCAGGATGGTGTCGCTCATGGATCGTCGCCTCCGCCGGTCGCGTGTGTGGGTTCAGCCGAACAGGCCGGGCTTGCCGTGGGTGAGGTCGGCTGCCGGCAACGTGACGTTGAGCTGCGGCAGCTCGGCCGCGGTCAGGCTCGGCAGGCGCTGCACGACTTCGAGGAAGCGCTCGCTCTCGGCCGGATCGAGCAGGCCATCGGTCAGGATCTTGAACTTGCGGATATAGTCCGCGCGCCCCCAGGGCGTGGCACCCAGCGTATGGGCGTTGGCCACCGCGAGCTCATCGGCAATTATTTCGCCGTTCTTCAGGGTGATGATCACGCGGCCGCCGAACGCCTTGATCGCCGGATCGACCGAATGATAGCGCTCGGTCCATTTCGGGTCCTCGATGGTGCGGATCTTCTGCCAGAGCGCCACGGTGTCGGCACGCCGCGCCCGCTCCGGCGCGTAGGAGCGGACGTGGTGCCACTCGCCATCCTGCAGGGCCACGGCGACGATATACATGATCGAGTGATCCAGCGTCTCGCGCGACGCCTCGGGATCGAACTTCTGCGGATCGTTGGCGCCGGTGCCGATGACGTAATGCGTGTGATGCGACGTCTCGATCACGATATCCCGCACGTCGTCCCAGTTGCCCACCCGCTTGCCCATGCCGAAGCAGAGGTCGATCAGCGCCTGGCTCTGATACTCGGCAGAGTGCTCCTTTGTATAGGTGTCGAGGATGGCGCGCTTGGCTTCTCCCGGTGCGGGCAGCGGCACGTGATACTCCGCCTTCTTGCCGCCGAGCATCCAGGCGATCACGCTGTCCTCGCCCTCGTAGATCGGCGAAGGCGCGCCCTCGCCGCGCATCGCGCGGTCGACCGCCTCGATCGCCAGCTTGCCGGCATGGGACGGCGCGAACGCCTTCCACGACGAGATCTCGCCCTTGCGCGACTGCCGCGTCGCCGTGGTCACGTGCAGGGCCTGCTGCACCGCCTGGTAGATGATCTCGGCGGGCAGACCCAACAGCGTGCCGATGCCGGCGGCAACCGACGGGCCGAGGTGGGCGACATGGTCGATCTTGTGCTCATGCAGACAGATCGCCTTTACGAGGTCGACCTGGATCTCGTAGCCGGTGGCGATGCCGCGCACGAGTTCGGCGCCCGTGCGTCCCGCCTGCTGCGCCACGGCCAGGATCGGCGGGATGTTGTCGCCCGGGTGGGAGTATTCGGCGGCGAGGAAGGTGTCGTGATAATCGAGCTCGCGCACCGCGGTGCCGTTGGCCCAGGCGGCCCACTCGGCATGCACGCGCACCTCCGGCCCACAGCCGAACAGCACAGCGCCGCCGGGCCGCGCATGGGCCAGCGCCTGGTCTCTCGCCGTCACGACCGGATGGCGGTTGATGGAGGCGATCGCCACGGAGGCATTGTCGATCATCCGGTTGATGATCATCTCGGTCACTTCGGCGTCGATCTCGACCGGATCGACCGCCACCGCCGCGATCTTCCAGGCGAGCTGGTCCTCACGCGGGAGGCGGTCGCTTTCCGGGTGGACCCGGACGTCGTGGATGATCATGTGCGGTTGAAATCCTTATGGCCGACGATTTGGCCGGACAATGAACCGAACATGATTTGCAAGTAAGCCATAGTCTGGCGCGATTTGGCGAAGCGACGAAAATATTTTGCAAATTTTGCGAAGTTCGATTTGCTTGTTCAGGCTCGGCGAACAGGATGCCGTAACTGGTCGTTCGACAAAATATTGACCTGCAAATCATCAGTGTAGATTCTTATCTCACTCAGCAGCGACATCGCTCTTACTGAATTATTATGCTCCAGATTGGTCCTTACCTGGGCAACCTTGCTTTCCACGATCGCCATCAGGTGCGGATTGTTGTTCATCGACTTAAACTCCTGCTTGATCAAATACTACTAAAGTAGCACAGAAATCTGCGCACAGCAGGACTGAGAACTTCCTGCATGGCAGCCATCGGCCAAGCGCGGGCCAAGTCGACTGCCGATCGTCACAGTTGTTTGTTGCCTGCAACGTTCTGCCTATCCCATTGGTAGAGGACATCCGGCTCCTGCTCCTCGTTGCCGCTCCCGTCGGTCTCCCGCACCGGCATGAAGCCATGCCTCTCGTAGAACCGGCGCCCTCGGGTGTTCCGCTGGAACGTCCACAGCAGCAGGCTGGACGAGGCCGACTTCGCGACCTGCAGCAGGGCCTGACCCGCACCCTGGCTCTGCCGGTCCGGCAGGACATAGAGCTGATCGACCCATCCATCGCGGAAGGCGATGAACCCGATCAGTTCGATATCAGAAGCACCCCATACCTCGTAGCGGGCGAAAACATGATCCCGGAAATACGCGCGATCCTCTTCCGGCGTATGGAAACCCGCCAGCCATGGAAAGGAGAGGTCGAAGGCCGTCCGATGAATGACGGCCGCCCGCTCCATCTCGTGCTGATACAGGCGTCTGAGGGAGAACTTCATCAGGCGAACTTGGCACACAGCTCCGCCCACGCGGTAGCGATGATCAAGGATTATGCCGTCTACCACCACACCGGCCGCGTCATCCACCTGGCGCTGAGTCGGCAGCGCTTGGTCGGTCGCATGCAGCGTCCGAAACGCTCTTCATCGTAATTGGGTTA
Source organism: uncultured Acetobacteraceae bacterium (assembly GCA_964235615.1). Classification (GTDB taxonomy): domain Bacteria; phylum Pseudomonadota; class Alphaproteobacteria; order Acetobacterales; family Acetobacteraceae; genus Lichenicoccus. The sequence continues at coordinate 10,961 of CAXSEE010000116.1, forward strand.
AGACATCGCCGAGCCACTGACGATAAGACATTCCTCTGGAGGAAGGCTCGAAATAGCAACCGACGCGATTGGTCATAACCTCCCTTAGCTCCTCCTCCGTCAACGACGACTGGAGCAACACTCTTATTTCTCGTGAAACCTCGTCGATATGGTCCCGTGTTTCACCGCATATAATTGCTTTTATAACTTGAGTTTCAGTACCGAACTCATCAACCCAATCTTGATGAAAGTGCGAACCCAATAGCTGGCCGGAGGCAGTTAGATTGTAGCTCATGGTTTGGTCGGAAATGCTGTTTGAATGCGATAGCCGATTGGCAAACTTGGGTCGCGCACGATAATAATCCGGATCGAGTTGACACCCACTGCCTTGCTTGCCCCACGCGTCACAGAGACACCAATGTAACTTTGCCCCGTGTAGTCGACCCTAAGACGCGGCAAGGAGCCAGAAAGCCAATCAGCAATCTGCTTGCTATTTGAATTCAGAGCCTGAGAAATAGCCGATTCAGCAGTCTCTCGGTCATGAAAGGATGACGAGCCGGTGATCTTTGGTTCCACCGTTAGACGGTGTAAAAGATCCGCTTCGGATTGGCCTACGTGCCTTTTGACCACATGTCCGCCAGCGTTTTCATGGGTCATCAAACCGCCACCATCTACGATGGGATTGAACGATCTTTCGCTCTCTAAGGCTCTGTCGCTCCCCGATACTGAACCCCCGGTTTGAGCGCCCAGGAAGGCCGTGGCTGGTCCGGCGCGCGGGCCGGCGGCTGACAGGCCAATCCCGCCAACCGCCGTGCCCAGGTTCAGCGCGAGGTCTTGTGACGCCTGGCTGCCACCCGTAGCCCTCACCCCAAGGAACGCCATCGTGCCGAGCGGGCTCGCCGCGATGGCGTCCAGCCGGGCTTCGTCCGGCGTGGGTGGTGGGAGCAGGGTCCGGAAGATGGCTGCACTCAGCGCCTTATGCTCGGCCTGCTCGCCCGGCGTCAGCACGCGGGCCGGATCGGACATGGCCCCGGTGACCAGGTTCTCGGCTCGATCGGCTGTGCTCGACGGGTCGTATTTGCTGGCGAGATACTGGTTGCGCGCGACAACCATGGCATATTGCGCCGAGTCCAAGGAGGCTTGCGGGAGTGTCACAGGGTCAATCGGGCCTGGGGCGGCAGCTGCGGAGGCGGTCGCACCACCGTCCACTGCCGCTTGCCCCGCCCGAGCGGCAGGCAGAGACACGGGCGCAGTCGTGGTGGGCAGGGCCGCCGACGCATGCGTCGCGGTGGTCGCCGCCGCGGAATTGCCGGACGCGGCGCTGTCGACGACGATCCGGGGCAGCCCGGCATCCGTTGTGTCGACCGGCTCCGCGGCTGGCAGCGTCGGGAAGCTCTGGCCTCGGCTCCCGTGGATTACCTTGAGCAGGTCGCAGAATGCCGCCCTCTCCTCCGCGTCGTCGCCCGGCAGAGCCGGGAGGCCCTGGCCTTGGCCGCCGCGGATCACTTGGAGCATGTCCCGGAAGGCGGCTTTCTCCGAGACCGCGGCCGGGCCACACATCTCCCTGATGCCTTCGGCGATGAACTCGCAGCCGGCGGCACGCCGACGCCGGGCTTCGCGGTTGGCCTCGTCCTCGGCGACGTCGTATCGGTCGTCCGGTGCGTGCTGATCTTTCGGCGGCTGGGGTGGATACAGGAGATGCAGCGGGATCTCCACGTTGATGGTCACCGGAATGCGGATCATGCCCGGCTCGTCGGGCAGGTCGAAGAAACCCGACGCGATCGCCTCTTCGAGGGTCATGTGGCTGATCTCAGCCTGCACCGCACGCGGGATGCTCTCGTCGCCAATGGACATCTCGAACTGTCCGGGGAAGTCCTGATCCGACGCCATTCGCCTCTCCTCGGCCGAGGCGCCAATGTGTCCCAAGCAATGTCGTAATGAAAATGGCATTTGCCTGACGATTATGCGGCACGCCTTGCGGTCGTCAGCCGGCAGCGTTCGAGCGGTGCAGCAAAAACAGCGCCTGCTCGCCGAACAGGTTGGCAAGCTGCACCGCGGTTTGCCACGGCGCGCGCTCGCCCTTGTCGTCAAGCGCGTACCAGCGCTGAATGGTGTAGCCCTCCTGCTCGCACAGCGCGAAGAAATCCCGGATCGTGCAGGGATGGATGTTCGGCGTCTCGTACCAGTCCGTGGCCCACGCATCGGTCATCGGCATCCGCCCGCGCAGCAGCAACTGCCAGCGCAATTGCCAATGCCCGAAATTCGGAAAACTGACGATGGCGCGCGTGCCGATGCGCAGCATCTGGCGCAACACCTCGCGCGGACGCTCCACCGCCTGCAAGGTGCGCGACAGCACCACGTAGTCGAACGCATCATCGGGATAATGCGCAAGATCGCTGTCTGCGTCTCCATGCATCACCGGCAGGCCATGCGCCACCGAACGGGTGACCTCGGCCATGTCGATCTCGATGCCACGCGCATCGCAACCGCGCGTGCGGAACAGATGCTCGATCAGCGAGCCGTCGCCGCTGCCGATGTCCAGCACGCGGGAGCGCGGCGCGATCATCTCGGCGATCAGTTTCTGGTCTAGGCGCATGGCCGGATCCCGAAGCGGGATCGCGCGCCTCGCCTAGCGGATGCCCGCATGCTCGGCCGCTCCAGCGAGAAAACCGCGTATGGTGCGATCCAGCGCGGGTTCATCGAGCAGGAATGCGTCGTGGCCCTTGTCGGAGTCGATCTCGACGAAGCTGACGTTGGCCGCCGCCCGGTTGAGCGCGCGCGCCACCGCGCGGGACTGGGCGGTCGGGAACAGCCAGTCCGACGAGAACGAGATCACGCAGAAGCGGGTGCGCGTGTGGGCAAAGGCGCTGGCCAGATCGCCGTCATGGTCGGCTCCGATATCGAAATAATCCATCGCCCGGGTGATGGTCAGATACGAGTTGGCATCGAACCGGCGCACGAAGCTGCTGCCCTGGTGGCGCAGGTAGCTCTCCACCTCGAACATCTCGCCGAACA
>CAXSEE010000117.1:0-3408 GCA_964235615.1 uncultured Acetobacteraceae bacterium
CCGACCGGACCCGAGGGTTGTCAAAAGCGTCGGCGCTCGCGTGATGGTGTCGCGGTTCTTTCCTGGCGATCAGGACGCGGACGTGATCAAAGTGATCGAGCTTAACTGTAAAAGACCAAGGCTCCGCCCTGGACCCGCTCAAGGCGAAGCCTTGAGAATCCAATCATATTCATGAATCGGTTTGCAAAGGCCGAGGCCTTTGGCGGATCTGGGCAGAGCCTAGCCTTACCTCCCGACGGGTGATCAGCCGACGTTCGGACCGGACTCGCAGATGGTCGGCGAGAGGTGCCGCAGCGTGTCGAAGGCGCGGCTCAGGTGCGCGTCCAGGCCCGGCTTTGGATCGTCGAACCAGGCTTTCGCCGCGTGGCCGAGGGCGGCCATTCCGATTTGAGCCGCGAAATACGCGAGGTCATCATCGACGCCTCGGCGACCTAACGCTGCAGACAAAGCGCCGATGAGGTTAGCCGTCTTCGTCAGCACACGCTCCTGCAGCGCCGGAGTGCGGGCGATGATCTCATGCCGGGGCTCGGCGAAGGAACGGTTGCGCTCGAGCATCGGCTCGACGGAGCGGAACGCGCAGAACAGGGCGTCCATGGGGGCCAGTCCCTCGGGCGCCCCGGCAACCGCGTCGGTCAAGGCGTCGCGGAACGACTTTTCTCCATCGAACAATGCCTCCCGCTTGTCCGGGAAGTGCCGAAAGAAGGTGCGCTCGGTCACGCCGGCCCTGGCGGCGATTCCCGCCGTCGTGGTCGCGTCGTAGCCGCGCTCGCGGAACAGCTCCAGGGTGGCCTGCTGGAGGCGGCGGCGCGCGGGTTCTGCGTTTCGTGGCATGGATCGCCACTACACGTATTGTCAGGTGCTGTCTCTACATCTATACGTCAGTGACTGGCGTAACGGGAGATCGCCGGCCATGAAGACGCTCCGTTTCCACGAGTATGGCGAACCGGCGGACGTGCTGCGCCTGGAGGAGGTCGCCGTGCCTGATCCTCGCGCCGGGCAGATCCGCGTGCGGGTCCATGCGTGCGGGCTCAACCCCGCGGACTGGGCTTTGTGCCGGGGGCTGTTCGCCAGCGATCTTCCCCGCGGCGTCGGCCTGGATGTGTCCGGAACGGTCGAGGCGGTCGGCGATGGCGTAACGGACGTCTGGATCGGACAGCGTGTGCTGGGTGTGCCCGATTTCAGGGGATTTCCGAGCGCCGGCGCGTCGGACGAGGTGATCCTGGCCATCTGGACGCCCGTGCCAAGGGGCCTCGATCTTGTCGACGCGGCCGTATTGCCGATGGCGGTCGAGACCGCCTGTCGGAGCCTCGACATCCTGGCGGCGGCGGCCGGGCACACGCTTTTCGTCTACGGCGCTGGAACGATGATCGGCTTCGCGGCCGTGCAGATGGCGCTCATGCGCGGAACGCGGGTGATCGCAGCCGCAGGCGACACTTTCGCTGGACGGCTGCGCGCGCTCGGCGCCGAGGTCACGCCCTATGGAGACGAGATGGTCGAGCGGGTGCTCGCGATCGGTGGCGGCACGCCGGACCTGATCCTGGACGCCGGTCCGATCGGCGGAGTGCTGCCTGACCTCTTGCGGATCGCCGGCGGCGATGGGCGTCGCGTGGTCACGGTCAGCAACCATGGTCCCGTCGCCGAAGGACTGGGGATGCGCGACAGCTTCGAAGGCGAGCTGCGCTACAACGTGCTCGGGGACTTCGCGGAGCTCGCTGCCGAGAGCCGGTTCAGCGTGCCGGTCGCGCGCACCTTCGCGTTCGAGGATTGGCGCGAGGCGCTCGACCTCAGTCTGAGCGGGCACGCCCACGGCAAGCTCGTTCTCCTCCCTTCGGGCGCAATTGCCCAAGAGTGATATTGCTTCGGCGGCGATTCCAAGTCGTGTGCCTTTTGGATGCCACCATCGACAGGCTGCGCAAGCAGAAGGACATGTCGTCGGCTAGCCGGCGTGCGTGATGGGCGACACCTGCCACCGGACGCAACAGGTCGTGACTAGATGAACAGATCCCGGTGCTGCTCGATCTCGCCACCGCAGGCGATCACGCGGGCGACCAGGAGCAGGGAGACGCCGATGATCACCGCCGCGGCTTCATCCACGCGGAACCAGGACTGCTCGGGGAAGATCGCGAACGCCTCCAGCAACCTGTGCACCAGGAAGGGCGCCGTCGAATAGGCCAGCAGCCACCAGCCGACGCGGCTGATCTGGGCGATGTTGTCCTCGGTGAAGACGATGCCGGCGGCGTACAGGCGGAACAACCCGCGCAGATGGGCCAGGATCATCAGCGCCGGCGCGCACAGCACGCCGAGACCGGCGGCGATGACGACGCGCTGGTCCAGCGACAACAGCCCCAGATGTTCCGCCCTGGCGCTGCTGCAGGATTGCAGGCCGATGCACAGGCCGTTCGGGGTGGCGCCGAGGAAGGCTCCGTCATAGTAGAGCAGGCCGAACATCAGCAGCACGAGCCCGAAGCAGAGAATGCTCAACAGGGCCGAACAGGCGGCGGAGAACAGGCTGGCGTAGGTGCGGACATCTTCATGCAGGCGTGGCAGCACCGGTTTTTGTGATAGCGGCTTTCGCAGGGCCAGCGTGCGGCCGCGCATGCTGCGTGGCTTGAAGGTTACGATCTCGGCCATCTGGAACTCTCCGTGAAGCAGATGCACCAGGATAATGCGTCCCGGCTCGGATCACTGGGCAAAATTCACGCGATCGACACGCCCCTTGACGTTTGGCAGCGTGATGTCGGCATCGGACGGCGCCTGCACCGAGGCCGTGTCGATCCCGGCCTCCACGGAAAGATCGTTGGAGCCGTGCAGCGCCGCGTCGAGCTGGCCGATATGGCCGGCCTTGATCGAGATGTCGCCGGAGCCGCTGGCGTCGATGGTCACCCGGTCGGACCGGATCTGCGCGATCGAGAGGTCGCCGTTGCCGCCGGCGACCATGTGCAGGCTGCCCTCCAGCCGGCCGACCGAAATATCGCCATCGCCGCCCTTCTCGATGTCGAGCGGGCCGGCGCTGTCGATCACCACGTCGCCGTCGCCATGCTGGACCAGATGGACCGGACCGATGAAGGCGCCGAGGCGGATGTCCGTGTCGCCACCCGGCACCAGCGAGATCGGCATCGACGGAGGCAGTTGGACCAGCAGGCCGGACGACCGGCAGCTTCCGGTCAGCACCAAGTTGCCGCCGCCGCCGGTCAGAAGCAATCCGCCGAGGTTCTGGCGCCGGCTGCCGTGATGCTCCGAGACCAGGACGCGATCGGCGAGGTCGGCGCGCGGCAGCAAGGTGATGGAGCTCGCGCATTCCAGCGTCACCAGCAGGGAGGTGCCAGTGGCGGATAGATCGCCGGCGTCGCGCCGGCCGGGGAGTGCTGCTTGTTCCGGATCGGCCCATCCATGCCGGGCCGCGGCCGG
>CAXSEE010000117.1:3508-11583 GCA_964235615.1 uncultured Acetobacteraceae bacterium
ACGGAACCACGACCATGCCGACCAGCAGCCAGACGGCGCGGCGGCGGCGCATGCGTATGTCATCGGCGCGGGAGAGGTCGGTGATCGGGAACATGACCGGCTCTATTCGCCCATCCGGCGAAACCCGCCATGCAGTTCGAACTCGTTCGAGGTCACGAAGGCCTCGATCCGCTTCAGCCTTGGCTCCAGTGCGGCGAACCGGTGCGCGAGCAAGGTGAAATTCTGCGGTATCGGATCTGCCGGAGCGGAGTAGCGCGATGCCGGTCCCGAAGCGGATGACGCGCGCGGGGTCCTGACCTGGCTCGGCGGGACGCGGCGGCGCAGCAGCATCGTCAGCGCCAGATAGGCGAGCCCGGTCGGCAGGAACATGAAGACCACCCCGGCCAGGCGCATCAGCGGCAGCGGCAGATCGAGATCCTCGGCCAGGCCGGCGCAGATGCCGCTCAGCATCGCCCCTCGGTCGGAGCGCCAGACCCTGTTCCCGTCCGCCCTGTAATCAATCATTTGCAGCATCCTCAAGGCGGATGGCGGGCATCCGAAGCGTCCTCACAGCGGCAGGCGGCTGCGCCAGCCGGCGATCTCGGAGTCCAGGATACGCTCCAGATTCTCGATGCGCTGCTCCATCCGGCGCGCCAGGTCGCTCATGTCGCTCAGGGCACGCTGCTCGTCCTGGCTCAGCCCCTGGAGGTTCATCTGCCGCATGTTGCGGTCATGCCTCATCTTGATGATGAAGAAGACGAGCGCGAATGGTGCCAGGACGGCCACGAGGCCGGTAAGGTCATTGATCATGGTTCGGTCGGCTCTCGATCAGTTCACGCCCGCGGAAGATGGTCGGACTGCCTCAAAGATCAGGAGGCCGATGGCTCGCTGGTCCGGCGCAGCTTCGCCTTCATCGCCTCCAGCTCCCCCTCGACCGCCTCGTCCGCTTCCAGGCCAGACAGCTCGTCCTGCAACGACCGGCGTCCCAGATCATAGGATTCCGCACGGCCTTCCAGCACGTCGAGATTTCGCTCGACCTGCTCGAACCGGTTGAAGGCATCGTTGATGCGGTCATCATACAGCGTCTCCCGCACCTTCACCCTGGACGTCGCGAGGCCATGACGCGAGATCAGCGCCTGCTCGCGTGACTTGGCATCGGCCAGCTTGGCCTGCAGCTTGGCGATGTCCTCGTTCTGCTGCGCGAGCCCGGTCGCGATCTGGGTCCGCTGCGCCTGCAGGTCCTCGCGCGCGCGGATGACATGCGCCCGGGCCTGCAACGCGCCACGGGCGAGATCCTCGCGGTTGCGCGACAAGGCGAGCTCGGCCTTGCGTTGCCATTCGCTCTCGTCACGCGCCAGCATGTCGAGGCGCCGCTCGATCTCGCGCCGCTCGGCGATGGTCTGCACCGCAGCCGAACGGACCTCGACCAGCGTATCTTCCATCTCCTGGATGATGAGGCGGATGATCTTCTTCGGGTCCTCGGCACGGGCCACGATCGTGTTGATGTTCGAGTTCACGATGTCTGTCAGGCGGGAGAAGATGCTCATGCTGGTGGTCCTGCCATGGAGGATTGCTGCCAGTCATAGAGCAGCTTGCGTGCCAAGGCAGCAGGGGCAAGACAACCCATTGTTTTCACGATGTTATTTTCAATATCTTGCTCTGCGGAATGCGAAACGCGACAATTTCCTGATTAGACTTCTGGTAAAAGGAGCCAAGTTTTGGCGCGTTCGGCCAACCTGTCGGAAGAGTCTGCCACCCCCCTGGGTGAGGCGCGCGTTTTCCGTGAGATGCTGGCGCATGTTTCCCAGGCGGCGCCGCTTAACCGTCCTGTGCTGGTGATCGGGGAGCGCGGCACCGGCAAGGAGCTGGTGGCCAGCCGCCTCGCCTTTCTCTCACCGCGCTGGGACCGTCCGTTCATCAAGCTCAACTGTGCCGTACTGGACGAGGCGCTGCTGGACAGCGAGTTGTTCGGTCACGAGTCCGGCGCCTTCACCGGTGCGACGCGAAGGCGGCAGGGAAGGTTCGAACTGGCTGACGGCGGCACCCTGTTCCTCGACGAGATCGCCACTGCGTCGCTTGCCGTGCAGGAGAAGCTGCTCCGGGTGATCGAGTACGGCAGCTTCGAGCGCGTCGGCGGCAGCGAGACCCAGCGTGTCGACGTGCGGGTGATCGCAGCTACCCATGCAGACTTGCCCGCCCTCACGCGGACCGGGAAATTTCGTCCCGACCTGCTCGACCGCCTCGCCTTCGACGTGATCGGAGTGCCCCCGTTGCGCGAGCGCCAGGATGATATCGGCCTGTTGTCGGGGCATTTCGCGATACGCATGACACGCGAGTTGGGCCGCTTGATGTTCGCGGGTTTCAGCGCACGGGCAATGGAGATATTGCGTGGCCATGACTGGCCGGGGAATGTCCGCGAGTTGCGCAATGTGATCGAGCGCAGCGTCTATCGTCTGGAAGATGACACCAAACCGGTAGAGCGGATCGTGCTGGACCCATTCCCCAAGACGGCAATGCCAGCACCGAAGTCTGCGACGAACATCTGCGAGTCTGTCACGTCGCAGGCAGCTATCGAATTTCCGAAAGACGGAGACTTCACGTCCCGGACCCGGGCTTTCGAGGCTCTGATACTGCGGGAGGCCCTGCAGTCCAACCGCTTCAACCAGCGCGCGGCTTCCCGCGCGCTGGGTCTAACCTATTATCAATTCCGCCATCACCTCAAGTCGCATGACCTGCTGAAACGAGCGGAAGAGGAGCCTACTGAATGAGGCCGTTCACGCGGTTCGGGAAGAAGCCGAAGTTCGAGGCAGCGCCGCCACCATAGGCGATGTTGAGGACCTGGCTGGTAGTGCGCCTGAACGCCAGGCCATTGATGTCGTTCGGGGCGATATTATAAGCGTTGCCGGGGATCGTGGTGCCGAAGTCATCGACCACACCCGACAAGGTGGAGCGCAGGTTCGAGATCGCGTCGGTCGCAACTCCCGCGCCTAGGTCGGACAGCAGGGAACGGATCATGCCGGCCTGATAGCCCTCTGTGCCGAGCAGGCCCGCCGCGGCGGTTACATTGTTCGGGTTGGTCAGCAGAGCCGCGGCGCCGGTGAGGGCAGTCACGCAAACATCCTCGATCACGTAGGCACCGAGCAGGAACGAGATCGGGTCGCCATACGGGTTGAAGGTCTGGCTGGGCGTGATCAGCCCTGCTGCGATCGCGAGAGTGGTCCAGGCCGTGTCCAGGTTGATCGTCGGCTCGGCGATGGCATAGGAACCGAGCACCGCACGGATGAACTCCACATGCGCGATCTCATCGATCGCCAGCCGCTGGGCATAGGCCTGGATCGGTGACCCATTGAACGGCACCATGGCGCCACCGGTGACGCTGCCCTGGGTCCCGGTCCCGGTGAGCAGGTTCGCAGCGAGGCCGGCGCCGCTGATCGCGCGCAGATAATACTCGGCGCCAAGGTATTCGAAGTTCAAGGCGAAGTTGAAGATGTCGGCGTCGGTTATCGTGGCGGCACGGGCCGGGCTGCTGCTCAACGCCATGCCGGCTCCGGCCATGGTGGCGGCGACGGCGCTGCCGACGGCCCCAGCTCCGACACGCTGCACCCATGACCTGCGGCTGGTGCTCGCAACAGGGCTGGCATTGGTCTCTGGATCGGCGATCAAGGTCTCAGACATGTGATATAAGCCCCGGAATTAGCGTCAAGTTGGACGCGAGTGCGAAGCCTTGTCAAGCTGCCCCGGTTCCACCTGCTTCCTCGTCCGCTCATCACGTTTATGCGCGGGCCTGAACGACCGCGTTGGCTCATTCGATGTCGGTTCAGTCGACGGGGCAGGGTTTCGCGTCCCAAATTTCAGAAGCGTACTGCGCGATGGCCCGGTCGCTGGAGAATTTGCCGCTGCCCGCCACGTTCAGCACGGTCTTGCGCGACCACTCCGATTGGTCGCCATACAAGGCGAGCATGGCCTGATCGGCGGCCAGATAGGCTGACAGATCCGCCAGATGCATGAAGCGGTCGCCGCTGTTGAGCAGCATGTCGCGGAGCGGGTCGAATATCCCCGGCTCGTATTTGCTGAAGCGGCCGGTGAACATCATGTCGAGCGCCGCCTTGGTCTCGGGATCGTGGTCGTAATGCCACTGCGGGTTATACCAGCCCCGGTTCTCGACCACCTGCGCCGCGGTCAGGCCGAACAGGAAGAAATTCTCCTCGCCGGCCTCTTCGGCCATCTCGATGGTGGCGCCGTCGCGGGTGCCGATCGTCAGCGCGCCATTCATCATGAATTTCATGTTGCTGGTGCCGCTGGCCTCGAAGCCGGCGGTCGAGATCTGGTTCGAGACATCCGCCGCCGGGATCAGCCGTTCGGCGAGCGTCACGGAATAGTCCGGCAGGAACACGACCTTCAACCGGCTGCGCACCAGCGGGTCGCCATCGATGGTTCCGGCCAGGTTGCTGATGAACTTGATGATCACCTTGGCCAGCGTGTACGAGGGCGCCGCCTTGCCGGAAAAGAAGAAGGTCCTGGGCGCCATCTCGATAGCCGGGTTCTCGCGTATGCGGTTGTACAGCACCACCACGCGGAGCGCGTTGAGGAACTGCCGCTTGTATTCGTGGATCCGCTTGACCTGGCAGTCGAAGATCGTCGCCGGATCCACTTCCACGCCGCTGCTGGTCTTGAGCCATTGCGCGAAACGCTGCTTGGCGACGTGCTTGGCGGCGCGGAAATCATCACGCAACGCACTGTCGCCCGCCATCGGGCGCAGCCGCGCGAGCTCGGAGAGGTCGGTGATCCAGCCGTCGCCGATCGCCGCCGTGATGGTGGCGGCGAGGGGAGGATTGGCCAGCAACAGCCAGCGTCGCGGCGTGACGCCGTTGGTCTTGTTGTTGAAGCGGTTCGGGAAGACCTCCGCCAGGTCCTTGACCGTGCTGGTGCGGAGCAGTTGCGAATGCAGCGCCGCGACGCCGTTGGTGCTGTGCGAGCCGACGATCGCGAGGTTGGCCATGCGTATCTTCGGCTTGGAACCTTCCTCGATCAGCGACACGCGCGCCAGCCGCTCGTTGTTCTGCGGGAAATAGACGCGGACCGTGTCCATCAGCCGCTGGTTGATGTTCAGGATGATCTCCGCCTGACGCGGCAGCATCACCTCGAACCATTGCAGCGGCCATTTCTCCAGCGCCTCGGGCAGCAGGGTGTGGTTGGTGTAGGCCAGCGTGTTGCAGGTCACCCGCCAGGCCTCGTCCCACTCCAGGCGGCCCTCGTCGAGCAGGATGCGCATCAGCTCCGGCACCGCCATGCTGGGATGGGTGTCGTTCAACTGGATCGCCGCCTTGCCCGACAGGTCCTTCCAGTCGCCGCCCTGGTCGCGGAACCGGCGCACCAGGTCGGCCAGCGAGCAGGCCACCATGAAGTATTCCTGCGCGAAACGCAGCGCCTGGCCGAAGGTCGTGGAGTCGTCGGGATAGAGCACGCGGGTCAGCGACTCCGCGGCCAGCGTCTCGGCCACGGCACCGACGAAATCGCCGCTGCTGAACTCCTGGAAGTCGAACGAGGCCGGTGCGCGCGCCGCCCACAGCCGCAACGTGTTGACGGTCTTGCCGCCGAAGCCGACGATCGGTCGGTCGTATGGCATCCCGATCAGTTGCGACGAGCGGCCGGGGATGGCGCGCAGGGTGCGGCCGTGCGTCTCGAACGAGCAGTTCAGCGTCACCTCGACCTGATCGAGCGGACGCATCACCTCCCAGGGGTCGTCGTTGCGCAGCCAGTTGTCGGGCGTCTCGCGCTGCCAGCCATTGTCCATGACCTGCCGGAAGATGCCGTATTCGTAGCGCAGCCCATAGCCCATGCCCGGCAACTGCATCGTCGCCATGGAGTCGAGGAAGCAGGCGGCCAGCCGTCCGAGGCCGCCGTTGCCGAGCCCGGCGTCGGGTTCATTCTCGAGCAGGCCGAGCCAGTCGAGTTCATGGACCGCGGCGACCTTCGCCATCACCGGGTCGAGCAGCAAGTTCATGACGTTGTTGGCCAGCGAACGGCCGATCAGGAACTCCATGGAGATGTAGTAGATCCGCTTCGGATCTTTTTCGGCGTAGGTCTCCTGGGTGCGCACCCAGCGTTCGGTCAGCACGTCGCGCACCGAGCGGGCGATCGCCTCGAACTTCTCCCTAGCGCTCGCCTGCGCCGGGTTGATGACGTCGTCGAACTGCAGATGATGCTGGTAGCGTGCATCCACCAGGCCGGCCGCCAAGCTGGGGCCATCCAGGCGACTTGAAGCAGCGTCCGCGGTCATGCTCATAGGGTCGTCCTCTTGCATCTGATTGTCGGGTCGGCCGACACGCACCCAGGCGAAGACAGCATGATCATTCCGGGTAGGAATTAACCCCTCGCTCGCTTCTTGCCGCCTTTCTCACGGCCCTGGTACGCTCTGGGATCGGCCTTTGAGACTGCTGCCTTGGGGCTTCCCCGCATCTGAGCAGGCTTGCTGCCCGCCTTGCCGCGATCCAACACGAAACGAGCGTAGTCGTCCATATCGCCGTCGAACGGCTGCACGGTGCCGTCGGCGGCCAGCCACAGCCGGTCCGCCACCAGCTCCATCAGCGAGCGGTCATGGGTGATGAGTATCACGGCGCCCTCATAGTCGTTGAGCGCGTCCAGCAACGCCCGCCGGCTGTCGATGTCCAGATGATTGGTCGGCTCATCGAGGATCAGCAGATGCGGTGCGGGCATCGCCACCAGGTTGAGCAGCAGCCTGGCCCGCTCGCCGCCGGACAGCGCCGCCGCCGTGGTGCTCTGCTTGTCGAAGCCGATGCCCCAGCTTGCGAGACGCGAGCGGTGCTGCTGCTCGCTCTCCTGCGGCTTCTCGCGTCGCAGGATGTCGAGCGAGCTCTCGTCCGGGTCGAGCGCCTCGATCTGGTGCTGGTGGAACCAGCCGACGGCGATGCGGCCCTCGCGCTGCATGCGCCCCGAGCGGATCGGCAGCATCCCGGCGGCCATTTTGGCGAAGGTCGACTTGCCGGCCCCGTTCACGCCCAGCAGACCGATCCGGTCCTCGACGTCGAGACGCAGATCGAGCCCGCTCAGGATCGCGGGTCCGGTGGCATAGCCGACCTCGACATCCTCGAGGCGCATCAGCGGCGGCGCCAGCGGGCGCTTCGGCGAGGGCAGCAGGAAGGGCGACACCCGCTCCTCGATGGTGGCCGATACCGGCTCCATCTTCTCCAGCCGCTTCATGCGCGACTGCGCCTGCGCCGCCTTGGAGGCCTTGGCCCGGAAGCGGTCGACGAAGGATTGCAGATGCGCGCGCTCGGCCTCCTGCTTGACCCTGGTCGCCGACAGCAGCCGCGCCTTCTCGCCGCGTCGTTTCTCGAAATCGTCATATCCGCCGGTGTAGAGCTCCAGCTTGCCCTCGCTGACATGGAGGATGAAGCTGACCGAGTTGTTCAGCAGCTCGCGGTCATGGCTGATGATCAGTGCCGCGTTGGGGTAGCGCGCCAGACGCGCCTCCAGCCAGAGTGCCCCTTCGAGATCGAGATAGTTGGTCGGCTCGTCGAGCAGCAGCAGGTCGGGCTCGGCGAACAGGGCGGCCGCCAGCGCCACGCGCATGCGCCAGCCGCCGGAAAACTCCGCCATCGGCCGGGCCAGGTCGTCGGTGGAGAAGCCCAGGCCGTGCAGGATCTCGGCCGCGCGTGCGGGAGCGGTGTCGGCGTCGATCTCGATCAGCCGCGACCAGATGTCGCCCATCCGCTCCGGCTCGGCGCTCTCCAGCTCGCCGAACAGGGCGTGGCGCTCGACGTCGGCGGCCAGGATGGTGTCGAGCAGCGACACCGGGGTCGCCGGGTGCTCCTGCGCCACGATCGCCATGCGCGCCGCGACGCCGGCGACCCGGGGCAGCCCGATCTCGCCGCCGTCCGGCTGCAACTCGCCGGTGATCAGCTTGAACAGGGTGGACTTGCCGACGCCGTTGCGGCCGACCAGCCCGACCTTCGCCGCCAGCGGCAGGGTCACGCTGGCCTTGTCGAAGAAGCGCCGTCCCCAGGCGTTGAAGGTGAGGTTGTCGATCTGGAGCATGAAGACCTAGCGCGAACAGAGGGGGCGCGAACAGAGGG
>CAXSEE010000117.1:11683-13857 GCA_964235615.1 uncultured Acetobacteraceae bacterium
GCGCGAACAGAGGGGGCGCGAACAGAGGGTAGCGAGCGGGATCAGGCGGCGTCCGCGCGCATCCAGCCGACCAGCTCGGCGCGCGAGAGGGCTTCTAGCATGTCGATCGCCGCATCATCGTCATTCACGCACGGGATGGTGCAGAATTTCTCGCCGCCGGCGTGCATGAACTCCTCCCGCAACTCGTTGCCGATCTCGTCGAGCGTCTCGATGCAGTCGGCGAGGAACCCCGGCATCACCAGCGCCACCCGGGTTATGCCGGACTCCGCCAGCTCCACGACGGTCGGCGCCGTGGCCGGCTCCAGCCATTTCGCCGGCCCGAAGCGCGACTGGTAGGTCAGCGGGCTGAGCTCGCCGGCAAGCCGGAGCTCGGCCCGCAGGGCACGCATGGTCCGCTCGCATTCCTGGTCATAGGGGTCGCCCGACGCGACGCAGCTTTTCGGCAGGCCGTGGAACGAGCCCACCAGCATGTCCGGCTTCCAGTCCAGGGCTGCCAGCGTGCGGCGGATGGTCCCCGCGAGCGCCTTGATATAGAGCGGATGGTCAGGATAGGACGGCGCCGTGCGCACCGCCGGCTGCCGGCGCAGATCCATCAGGGCACGGAACACCTGGTCGTTCGCGGTGGCCGTGGTGGTGGCGCTATACTGCGGATAGAGCGGCAGCACGACGATCCTGTTGCAGCCCTGGTCGGTCAGCGCCTCGATCGCCGAGGCGACTGTCGGCGTTCCGTAGCGCATGCTCCAGGCTACCGGCACCCCTTCGCCGGCGAAGCGAAGGGCGAGCTTCTCGGACTGGGAGCGCGTAAAGGTGCGCAGGGGACTTTCGTCACGTGCCTGGTTCCAGATCCGCCGATAGGCGGCGCCGCTTTTCTGCGGCCGCAACGAGAGCACCACGCCTTCCAGGATCGGCCGCCATATCAGCGGATTGGCCTCGATGACGCGACGGTCGGACAGAAATTCAGAAAGATAACGCCGGACGGAACGATAATCTGTCCCGTCCGGCGTTCCGAGGTTAATCAACAACACGCCAGCATGATTCATGCAGGCAGCTTACTCCGCGTCGTGCGCCACGTCAGCAGCACGAAGCGGTGCGGAGGCCGCAGGATCAGCGCCCCGGCCTTCGCGACCGACAAAGTTTACCTATCGCTTGTCCGTCGGCATTGTGCCGCGAGTATCTGTCGGCATCGTGCCGCGAGCCCAATACCCGGCGAGCATCGAGCCCGACAGGTTGTGCCACACCGAGAACACGGCTCCCGGCAACGCCGAAGCCGGAGAGAGATAGATCCGTGCCAGGGTCGCGGCCAATCCGGAATTCTGCATCCCCACCTCGAACGCCAACGTGCGGCAGATGGCAGGCTCGAAGCCCAGTGCCCGGCCGCCCCAGTAGCCGCCAAGCAGTCCCAGTGCGTTATGCAGCATGACGCCGGCCAGGACCGACGGACCAAGGCGTGCCAGCACCCCCCTGCTGGAGGCCACTACCACGCCGATGATCAACACCACGCACAGCATCGACAGCACCGGGAGCGCCTTCTTCCAGCCGCCGCTCAGCCACCGGTTCGCCAACAGCCCGAGCAGCACCGGCAGGGCCACGAGCACCAGGATCGAGCGCAGCAGTCCCAGGGCGTCCAGATGGATCCCCTTGGCGATATACAGCCACGCCAGCAGCGGCGTCAGGACGATGCCGGCGAGCGTCGAGACCGCGCCGATCGCGACCGACAGCGCCACGTCCGCGCGGGCCACATGGACCATCACCGTCGAGGCGGTGCCGCTGGCGACGCTGCCGGTCAGGATCATGCCGGCGGCGAGATCGGGCGGCATCGACAGCGCCCGGGCGATCAACCAGGCGCCCAGCGGCATGATGCCGTAATGCAGCGCGAGCCCGGCCAGCACCGGCGCCGGCCGCTGCAGCACGCGCCGGAAATCGGCCGGCGCGAGGGTCGCTCCCATACCGAACATGACCAGGGCCAGCAGCCAGCCGGTCCAGCCCGACAGCGGCAGGAACAGCGCCGGCCACCGGACCGCGAGCAGCGCCGCGAGGCTGGCCATGAGGGGGAAGACGAGAGACATGCCGGGCGTGGTAGCCTCGCCGGCCACGGATGACCAGGAAGCCGCCGGCTTATCCGGAGGGAACGAAGTCCCGCTGATCGTGGAGGATCAGCCGGCGGCGGATGCCGG
>CAXSEE010000118.1:0-13793 GCA_964235615.1 uncultured Acetobacteraceae bacterium
TCTCGGCCTCGAAGGCGACCCCGCCGCCTGTTCGATGGGCAATCCGCACGCGACCTTGTTCGTAAATGATCTGGAACTGGCGGACGTCGGACGCGACGGTCCTCTGCTGGCGCTGCATCCGCTGTTCGCAGAGGGCGCCAATATCGGCTTCGCGCAGGTCGTCTCGGAGCGGCGCATCCACCTGCGGGTGTGGGAGCGCGGCGCCGGCCTGACGCTCGCCTGCGGTTCCGGCGCCTGTGCCGCCGTGGTCAACGCCCATCGTCGCGGGCTGGCCGGCCGCGACTGCGACGTCGAGATGCCGGGCGGCCTGCTGCATGTCACTTGGCACGACGATGGCCACGTGCTGCTCGCCGGTCCTGCCGTCACGGTATTCACCGGCTGCATCCGGCTGGCGTCATGAGCGATACCCGGATCCTGACCTTCGGCTGTCGTCTGAACAGCTACGAGAGCGAGGTGATGCGCGGCCACGCCAGCGCACTCACCGAAGGTCCGCTGGTGATCGTCAACACCTGCGCGGTGACCGCCGAGGCCGAGCGTCAGGCGCGGCAGGCGATCCGCCGTGCCCATCGCGAACAGCCCGACGCGCGCATCGTCGTCACCGGCTGCGCCGCCCAGATCGACCCAGCCCGCTGGAGTGCCATCCCGGGAGTGACCAGGGTGATCGGCAACGAGGAGAAGCTCCGCGCCGGGAGCTGGTCGGAAGCCGCCCTCACCGCCGGAGATGCGGTGTCGGACATCATGCAGGCACGCGAGACTGCGGCCCACCTGGTCACCGAGTTCGCCGGACGAGCGCGCGCCTTCGTCCAGGTGCAGCAGGGCTGCGACCATCGCTGCACCTTCTGCATCATCCCGTTCGGCCGCGGTCCGAGCCGCTCGGTGCCGATCGGCGCGGTGGTCGAGCAGGTCCGCGCCCTGGTCCGCCCCGCCTCGGGCCAATCCGGCTTCCGCGAGGTCGTGCTGACCGGCGTCGACATCACCTCGTACGGCCACGACCTTCCAGGCAGGCCCGCCCTGGGCCAGCTCGCGCGGCGGCTGCTGGCGCTGGTCCCGGAGCTCGATCGGTTGCGGCTCTCGTCGCTCGATCCCGCCTGCATCGACGAGGATCTCTGGCGCCTGATCGAGAGCGAGCCACGGCTGATGCCGCATCTGCATCTCTCGCTGCAGGCCGGTTCCGACCTGATCCTGAAGCGGATGAAGCGCCGCCACCTGGCCGAGGACGCAGCTGGCGTGATCGAGCGGGCGCGCCGGCTGCGGCCCGGGATCGGCATCGGCGCCGACCTGATCGCCGGCTTCCCGACCGAGACCGACGCGCTGTTCGACGAGACGCTCGATTTCGTGCGCGACCATGCGCTGCCTTATCTGCATGTGTTCCCCTACAGCGAGCGTCCCGGCACTCCGGCGGCGCGAATGCCGGCGCTACCGGTGGCACTGCGGCGCGAGCGTGCCAGACGCCTGCGCGAGGCGGGGCAGGCGGCCTCGGCGCATTTCCATTCGAGCCTGGTCGGGCAGCAAGTCAGCGTGCTGCTGGAGAATGCCACCCACGGGCATTCGCAGCATTTTGCTCCGGTGCGGGTGCCGGATGCCATGGCGCTGGGCGAGGCTGGAACACTGGGGGAGGCTGGGCAGCTTGTCGGAGCGGTCGTGCGCGGGTCGGACAGCGCCGGATTGCTGGTGGAGAGGGTCTGAATGGCGCTTGGTTTCTTCAGCCGCCTCAAGGAGGGGTTGTCCCGCAGCACGCAGAAGCTAGGCGGCAACATCACGGCGGTGTTCACCCGCCGCCGCCTCGACGAGAACGCACTCGGAGAGCTGGAAGAGGTGCTGATCGGCGCGGACCTCGGTCCTGCCGTGGCCGGAAGGGTGATCGACGAGTTCCGCCGCACCCGGTTCGGCAATGAGGTGACCGACGAGGAGATACGCGACGCCCTTTCGGCCGAGGTCGCGCGCGTGCTGGAGCCGGTGGCGATCCCGTTCATCCCGGACCTGTCGCTGAAGCCGCATGTCGTGCTGGTGGTCGGCGTCAACGGCACCGGCAAGACCACCACGATCGGCAAGATGGCGCTGCAATACCGTCGCGAGGGGCTGCGTCCGGTGCTGGTCGCGGGCGACACCTTCCGCGCCGCGGCGGTCGAGCAGTTGCAGATCTGGGGCGAGCGGGTCGGAGCGCCGGTGATCTTCGGGCCGCCGAACAGCGATGCCGCGGGCCTCGCCTACGAGGCGCTCGTGAAGGCCCGCGAGCAGGGCGCCGACCTGTTGCTGATCGACACCGCCGGCCGGCTGCACAACAAGAGCGTGCTGATGGAAGAGCTGGCCAAGATCATTCGCGTGCTGCGCAAGCTCGACGAGACCGCGCCGCATTCGGTGCTGCTGGTGCTCGACGCGACTACTGGCCAGAACGCCATCGAGCAGGTGCGCGTGTTCAAGGAGATGGTCCATGTCACCGGCCTAATCGTGACCAAGCTGGACGGCAGCGCCCGCGGCGGGATCGTGGTCGCACTCGCCGAGGCGTTCGGCCTGCCGGTGCATGCCGTCGGCGTCGGCGAGCAGGCCGAGGACCTGCGCCCGTTCCTGGCAGCGGATTATGCCCGCGGGCTGGTCGGCGAGAACCTCCGTCTCACCCGCATCGGCCCGGATTTTGGCGCACAGGAGCCTGCCGCATAACGGCCTACTGCATCGGTATCGACAGGCTCATGCCGCCGCCGGTTGAGTGGCGGTTGTTATGGTCGGTCTCGATCGCCGATCCGGGCGCATAGCCATCGCCGACGGCATGGGCGTTCGGGTTGAAGAAATCCGGCGCGACGCTTGGGCTGGCCTGAGAGGCGAGCGCCTCGCTGCTTGGGCCGGGTGGCCCGACGTCGGGATCAGGCAAGGGTGCCGGACGCAGCGTCTCGGCATGGGCCTGCATCACCACGAGGCCCCCGCCCATGACCGCTTCGTCCAGCGGGATCGCGCTGACTGTCTTCGGATCTGGATTCTGCTGGCCGGAAGACGGCGTCGAGGATGCCTGGGCCGAGAGCGGCAGCAGAAGCATCGCCGAGACAAGCATCAACCTAGTCGGGAAACTGAAGGACCGGCTCACATCAGAATCCTTCTCGCTGTGGGGAGAGCGTCGGGCCGGCATGCTCTGGATCGGGCAGTGTGGCCTCTCCGCGCGGGTCGTGCCGCGGATTGAGGTCGGGCGCGAGCAGGGGGCCGTCGCCGATCCGGCGGTAGGCATCCAGCGCCCAATGCACGGTCGGAAAGGCGATGTCGTCGCGGGGGATCTGGTCCAGCGCGAACATCCCGACCTCGAGACTTTCATCCCCGGCCTCGACGGACGGCTGGTCCGGGTCGACGAACCGGGCGCGATGGATGATCTGCACCTGGGCAATGCGGCTGATGCTGTAGATGGCCAGGATGCCGTCGATCGTGATGGCGGCACCTGCTTCTTCCAGCGTCTCCCGGACCGCCCCCTCCGACGGCGTCTCGTTCAGCTCGAGATAGCCCGCGGGTAGCGTCCAGAAGCCGCGACGCGGCTCGATCGCGCGGCGGCAGAGCAGGATCCGGCCGTCATGCACGACCACGGCGCCGACAACGATCTTGGGGTTCTCGTAGAACACGTGTCCGCAGTCGAGACAGGACACCCGCTCCCGATTCTCGCCGTCCGGCACGATACGGGAAAAGCGTGACATGTCAGGAGTTCTGAAGATCGTGAAACGGGATTTCAACCGAAATCTAGCGCCTGTAATAAAGCGTTACGGGAAGTGACGTCGAGAAGTTCTCGGGATCGTATCGAGATGTCGAGCCTCCCGAGGCTTCATGCCGAGATGTCGAGCCCGAGGCTTCATGCCGAGATATCGAGCAACGCGCCGCGCCTCGTTCCCGGGTCCGGCTGGGATCGTGCCGGTGACGATGCTGGCACCGTCGCGGGACCGGCGCCCAACGAGACCTGAGGCGAGCGGACCGGCCCTGTGAATGCGGCGGGGGAAAAGGCGGCGATTGTGCTGCTCGGGGTCATTGCGCCACCATGGCGTAGAAGTCTGAACGATCCATTAACGGCTGTCCCGCGCATGAAGCCCGTCCTGCCCGCCTTCGCCCTCCTCGTCATGTTCGCACCGCTGGCCGACGCCCAGACCACGCCTGGCACCCAAGCTTCGCGCCGTTCCGTTGATCAGATGGCCGACGTCATCAACGTAAAGGACTATGGCGCAAGATGCGACGGGTTCACCGACGACGCGGCCTCCTTCAACCGCGCCGCGGCGGCAGCGGTGGTCCGGCAAGGTGGCGCCAAGGTCTATGTCCCAGGTGGCCACTGCCATCTGGATTCCAGCGTCGCCGTCACGGTTCCGGCGGGGAAGAGCATCGCCATCGCGGGCGACGGCGCCGGCGTCACGACATTGACGGTAGCACCCGGCATCGACGGCTTAGCGGTCACGCTCATGAGTAATTCCGGAGCCTCGGTCTCCGCCCTCACGATCGACCGGACCGCCTCGAGCGCCGCGGGCAACACGGCGCTCGCGATCACACAGATCGGAGCCAGCGCCGGCGCGGTCGCCGTGCGCGATGTCGAGACGCTGAGCGATCATTATCCGGGGTCCTGGAGCAATGGCATCGTTCTCACCTCGACTGCCAATGCCGTCGTCGACCATGTCTACACGGTCGCCGGCTTTCCGCCCGAGAACTCGAACGGGTTGGTGATCAAGGGCTTCGGTGGACATTATGCTATCGATACAAAAATCTCGAACAGCAAGTTTCAGGGCGGCAATGTCGGGCTGCTGGTAAGCGGCTATGTCCAGGGCGTGGTCGCGACCAACCTGTTCGCGATTGCCGGAAACTACGGCGTGAGCTGGACCGACGGATTAGCCAATCCGCAGTATGTGGCCGAGCTGCTCGAGATCACCAACAGCCATATCAACGCGATCAGACAGGACGTCCGGGTGGCCGCGGTCGGGGTCACCCTGAGCGACAGCCTGTTGTGGCGCTGGCCCGACACCACCGGCGACTCCACGCCATGGATCTGTGTCGATCTCGACCACGCCGACGCCAGCATCGTACACCACAACAACGTCAATGGCGGCAACGGGCGCGGCTTCAGCGGGCACGAAAATTTCGTACACATGACCAACTCGTCGGCGACCAAGATCGACGACAACACGATCCTCACGATCAACGGACCCTACGTGCAGATCGATGGCGCGGGAAGCGTCGCCAACAGCATCACCGCCAATGTCGTCAATGGTGCAGCCGACATGGTCGACCACAGCGGCGGCTACAACCATATCGACGGCAACAGCGTAAATCGCGCGGCGGCCATCAACATGATCGACGGCAGCCTCATTCTGCAGGCTCCGAGCGACGGCAGCATCGCCACGACCGGCCTGTTGTCGAGCGGGCAAGTCGCCCGCGCCGCCGCAAAGTCCAACGGATCTATTCTCGGCTGCAGGGGCACGCTGGCCTCGCTCGACTGGAACCTGCCCATGAAACCCTTCCAGGGACAGGTGAGCCACATCACGTCGGAATGCAGCATCACCCACCTGACCATAACGCCGTATCCGGCGAATGCCGGGATCAGGGTGATCGGCGCGCCCGCCGGCATATCTCCCTCGACACCGTTGACGTTCATCTACGACGCATCGAACCGGGCCTGGGTGCGATGGTAGGGGGGATGTTCCTGACCAAGACTTCGGCAGAAGAATCCAACATGCCGACCCTGGTCTTGATAGCCGGTGAAGTATGCCTTGCTCGGTAGTCATTCCAACATCAATATGTCGTAACGCAGCATTTTCGGCAGCAAGAAGCTCCCATATAAGAGCAGGTATGAAACGAGTTTTCCTACCGGTGCGGCAAGAACGGGTTTACCAGCTATGATCATCGATCCAATATTGATACCGGACGCCGCCCGGTTCGCGGACGGGCACTGGCAGATCCCCATCCAAGGCACCTATCGGCCCCTGAGAGAGTCTACTGGCGCGATTGTCGAAGATTTCATGGAAGGGTGGCGTGCAACGGCATTGTACAACGGATTCGCTTGCTATCCAATCCTGCAGCTCTGCTCGAATACGCTTTTCGGGGTAAGGATCCTCAACACCGAGGCACGCTGTCTGGGAGACAGCATCCACCAGTTGATCCCTGCGGACGCTCAGGGTTTTCGTAAACAGGTTCTACATATCCTGGGTCCACTGTTTCGTTCGCTCCTATACGACTCGCGCCCGGTGATGTCGCCTGCAGCCGCTGCTTTCCTTCGTCTGAATGCGGGAGTTACCTTTCCCATCTCCCTGATCGTGCAGCAGGAGTTGATCGCTGACCCACGAACATTCGCAGCCAATGACCTCCCGGAGATCCTGACCGTCAACTCGTCTCAAGATGAGCGGCCAATTCCTGTTTATCCACGGCGTATCGAAAGAAGCCTTGCACTCGACTTCCAGGTGCAGATCGCTCAGTCCCCGGGCGGTATCCTGCACTGGCCCAGTCCTGTCGATGATGCGCCGATCCCCGTGCAAGGCTGCATATGCTTCTCCGACATGGCTATATGCTACCGTTTTCATGACCATCGTCATGGAGTCACTTTCTTCCTGATGGCCGCGGGTGAGCATTCGAGTCCAGAAGGATTTTATCTGCCGCAACTCGACCTGTTCGTTGCGCCATCGCCGGAGAGAGTTCATTTCGCCGCAAGATTTATGGCCTGCAATATTTCTCCTAGCCTCATCCATGCCGTTTGCAGGCACGGCACGGACCTGATCCCGTATCTGAACCGAAGCGCGGGGCGCATGGTCAACCTGATGCGGTCTCCACCCTGGACGCACATGGCCCACCAGCTCTGGAACGAGCTTGGCGGCCTGGAGCATTATCTACGACATGCCAGTCCCGATAGCCCGTTGCCGGAGATCATCGCCCCATGCGGGTCATCGGGGATGGAGCTCTACGGCCCGGTCGACGCGCTTTTCCCCGAGTGGGCAGGGCATGTCACACGCGGCTTGAGGAACGTGGAAGCTGCGATACTGTACTGCTATCGTTCGGATGCATGCGTCGTGCGTATCACCGTGCACTACGTGTCCGCTCACCTCCGCGAGCGCTTGCAACGATATGCCCTCTCGAGTTGCACCTGCCTGGACCAGGTCCGCTCGCTCGAGGCCGTGGTAGCAGATCCGCAGTTGCGCAGACCGGTCGTCATGATCGGCTTGCGGGTCGAGAACCGTACCCACCACGACCTGATCGGGTTGTTGGAACGTCTGCTGACCCGGATTGCCACGCGCTATCCCGGCTTCATCGCCATTCTGGAGGGCCACAACACCCGCGCCGGCGCCGGAGGCGACATGATCGAGAGCCACGGCGAGTCCGCAGCGCCAGAGCAGCCGGTTCACGTCGAGCGGCAGCTCGCTCATCAGCTACGCCAGCGCTTGGCTTCGGTCGATGTTCAAATTCATGACACCATTGGTCAGCCGATGAGCAACAGTCTGGTTCTCTCCGTAGCGAGTGACTGTTTTTTTGCAGTCTGGGGAGCCTGTCTCGCGAAATTCCGCTGGGTTGCAAACAAGCCGGGGGTTGCGATCACCAGTCAGACGAATATTCATCATCGAGGTGACTTGTTGATCTATCACACCTCCGAGAACATGGAGGCTCCGACCAGGATGGTCATCCCGAGGCCGGAATGGGTGCGCGATCTACCGACAGCCCCGATCCTCGTAGATGCCGGCCCGGGCGAGTCCCGTTTTTTCAACTTCGAAATCGACGAAGAGCCAATATTTGACATCATGCTTGACATTGTCTCGCATGCCCTGAGTTGACAGGTCGGACAAGGTTCGCCTTATCCGAGTCATGATCAACGGACAGGTTGTAGAAGTCTGAAGCCGCTGGGAGCTCGCCTGCCGTGTTCACCTATAAACATCTGCTGTCCGCTCCGGTATTCGAATGCGATGGACACTGGTTCCTGCGCGTCAACGATATCCAGGCCATACGGCTTCGACATATCGACGGCACGCCGATCGATGGCTTCCAGGACGGCTGGCAGACGGTCTTCGTCTATAATGGACTGGGGTGTATGTATCTGCTCGGGTTGGAGCGGCATGGCCTGCATGTCACCTGGCTGGTGGCTCCCGACGGCAGGCGATTGGGCGACAAGCTCTCGGATCTGCAGCCCGACCAGCGGATGCTGCTGCGGGAAGCCGTCTTGTCACGCGGATTTGCCAAGTCCGGCGGCCTGATCGGCGACGGCCTGCAGCTGGTCGAGACGTCGCTGCTTCGCGACATCCTCGACCTGGGCGCCAGCGACGAAGTTTCTCGCGACTCCGCTTCCAACTCG
Source organism: uncultured Acetobacteraceae bacterium (assembly GCA_964235615.1). Lineage (GTDB taxonomy): Bacteria > Pseudomonadota > Alphaproteobacteria > Acetobacterales > Acetobacteraceae > Lichenicoccus. The sequence continues at coordinate 8,276 of CAXSEE010000118.1, forward strand.
CCCTCGCAGGAAATCCTGAGGATGCTTGGGGCTCCGCATGATCTGCGAACACTTCTATGGTTTGGTCGTGGCGACGACACGCTTCAGCTACAGGAAGGCTGGAACACGGAGGCGACAGGCTCCTGCCGCGCTGTCGGCACACGGAGTATCGTGCGAGCGGGTGTCGTGCCGCCGGCCACGTGCTATCTGCTGACCCTGACGCTCACGCCGGTGGCATCTGGCCGGGAAGATCATCGCCCGGGGGAACATGGGAGCGGGGAGTATCAGAAGGAGCCAGGGATCGAGATCACGGTCAATGGGAGCGTCGTCGGCGATGTCCGGTTGGATCCGAAATGGCAGGGTGATGGTGCTGATCTGGCCTTCTGGCTGCCGCCGCAGCGGATCGGCGGGAGAAATTTCGAGATCATGTTCCGCCATTCACAGGATTTCTTGCTGACGGCCCTGAGGCTCGCGCAAGGCCGTGACCTACCCGATACGGTGCTTGATCCCGCAGCCCTGATGTTGCAGTTCGAAAATATCGGCGACAACTGCGAGTTTGGGCTGGTACAGCGCCATTTTGGCAGCGACCCGGTTGGGCTACTGCGTTTCGCAGGACTACAAACCCCAAGGCGGCTGATCCGCTTTCTGGATGACAATTTCGGCAACTTCGGTGAACCTGGTTCACTCGGCGTCAGCGTCATCGGTGGGGAGTATTGGATCATAGATCATGTATATGGAATGGCCGCTCATACGTTCCGGTATCAGCACGAGGTGGCTGCGGAAGAGGTCATTCGGGAGAATGAGATCAAGGCCGGCTATCTCAAGCGCAAGCTAGTCGAGGATCTCGAGGACGGCGAGAAGATCCTGGTCTACAAGCGGGTGGTGACACAGGATCCACGCGAGATCGTCGCACTCCACGCGGCGCTGAACCGCTTCGGCACTGTCAACAAGCTGCTTTGGGTGACGCAAGCCAAGGACGGCCATTTGCCGGGAGATGTCGAATGGGTCGGCGACCGGCTTCTCAAGGGCTATGTCGGTGCGATTTCCCTGACGAACGCGCATCATTTCGATCCCGAGGCGTGGCTGCTGCTGTGCCGCAACGCATTTGCCGTGTTCGAGGCGGCAAAAGGCGGCCACGCGGTGCGCTAGCGAGGGCTTCCGGAGCTTGCCGGCGGATGAATTGGCGCACGCCAAGATTTACCAGAAGTTTCTCCTTCGGACCTTCAAACTGCGACCAGTTATCAATCGCCACCGCACGAACATGCTTATGTTCCTGGTGATGCGTTGAAAACTAGGTTTCAGCCGGAAACAGGCCGGATGGCGCCGACTGCGATGATAGCGGCTTGATCGTCGATCGCTACGCAGAGCAAGCCGATCGACTTGTCGGTGCCGTGGCAGATCACGCCGTGGCACCGCAAACAGTTGTCCCCGCCGTCGGTGAACACAGCTTTTGTCGCATCGATCGACAGCCGCTCTGGCGCCACATTCACCAGCGGGCGGATCACCTGCAAAGGGTGCTGCGCGGCACAAGTGCCTCAGAGCTCAGGTAGCTGAACATCGCCGCGGCCCGACGATCGGCGCTGAACATTCGTCGAACTCCCTAGCCTATTTACGTCCGCTCTTGGGTTGTCCCGACACCGTTTATGAGTTGGTCTTTCCGCATCCAGCTAGTGCGCTTCACTGCTCGTATAACTTCTGACTATTTCCAGAAGGCGTTCACGATCGGGCGTCGTCGCTGGTTCAGCCAGTACGCGAGCACGAAGCGTTTCTACCTGAGCGAGATAACTCGTCTTGACTGCTTGATAGGCCGACCGCACCCCATCCAAATCCATCAAGGCGCGATAACGCTCGTCATACGCAGGCGCGCAGGCTGCCATTCGAGTGTCGAGCTGCATGCCCGCAGAGTCGTAATGACTCACGAACGAGCTCAGGAAGCGCAAGGCGGAGACGCTTTCTGGAGCCTTGTCATAGGCGTCGAAGCCGGTAGTGCGGCTGATTTTCCACAAATACTCGTCGGTCGATTTCAGGTGATAATGCCCAACCCAGACGTTCTCGTCGGTCGGCTCGCGGGCCTCTGCAAGTGGTTCACCACGACCCGGATGATAATGAAAATTTCCCCTCGTATCGAGATAGGCGATTGCAGCATCGACGCCTGCTACCGGATAGTGCGGAAAAGAGGACACGAATTTACCGGTCTTTACGATCGTCTTGACTTCCTTGACGTAGGTTGGAAGCCGATACTGGAGATTATTACGCAGGCCAACTTCGCTCCAACTATTCTGGCCGCCTGGCGTGAACACCAGCCAGCTCATCGCGATCGCATCCGCCTGTCGAGCATCGTTTAGCATCAAGAAATCTTTAATGGATACGAACCGGGTCGTGTCCAGGAAGATGAACTCATCCAGGTCGATGATCGCCGTCCAGCGATATTCGAGTATCGATGCTGCGCAACTGAGCGCGTGGCTGTAAGCCTTTAGCTGCGGCGAGCGACTTGGTCTGACGAAGCTCTTCGTCCAAGTGATGATCCCGTGCTCCGCGAGAACCTTTAGCAGAGCATCGGACTCGTCGGTGTTGTCGTTGCTGTACAAGAAGAAGTGTTCGAAGCCGATGGCTTGATGATGCGCGATCCATTCGAGCAGGTAGATGCCCTCATTCCTCATGGTGGCGAGGATACAGGCCTGCCGGTGCGGCACGACGGTGCTGCGTGCCGCCATCGCGAGAAGGGCGGTTGGATACGGAGCGCCACTGACGCCGTGATTGCCCCAGAAGGCCTGATCCAGGCTGTCATGGTCCTCGTCGATAATAGGTGTCGGCGGCAATGCGGATCTATCGGCGAGCCACCTGGCAAGGCTGGGCAGTCCTTCTCCGCTCCAATGGTCCTGTGGCAGCAAGGCACAGACGCGCTCCGTTAGATCGCGATCGCGCACCAGCTCGCTCGCGAAGGCGACCAAGGCGTCGCGCGGCGCAAGATACAGCAGGGATGGCAGCGCGAGGCGCATCGACTCAGGCGAGGCAATGCGAACCCGGCTGAGAAAGATCTCGGCGGTGAAATCTTCCGCTATCAGGCTAGCAATCTCGCTCAGCGCCTGCCCAAGACCATCCGCGAGCGGTCCGCACTCGCAGGATGGCGCTTCGAAACGTTCCCAGTCCTTGATGTGTGCACGATCGAACGCGACAGCTCCGACTCCGAGCGTTTCGTCCACCGGTCCGGCGGTGAGATGGACCTCTTGCACTGGGCAGCGGAGCGAAATCGGACCGTATTTGCCACCTATGATCAGTACCGGAACAATCGGCCCGACCAGACGACCACCATAGAAGTCCATGTCATGACCGGAGGGCGATACAAGAAGACCGATAACTGGTCGCGCGGTCGAGCGGAACAGAATCACGTCTTGCTCTGGAGCCGGATCCGGCACGCTGACGAGCCGCAGGTTCAAGTCGTTCGATAGGGCCAGATACGCGCCGTGCGAGCTTCGGATGCGGCAGCTTTGCCATGCCTCCTCCAGGCTCGGCAACCGCCTCGGGAAGATCATGGGACCTTGACGCGGTGGCGGTGCGATTGGCTTCTCGACGGCTTGTTCCGCTGTCCTGGATTGGGTCAAGCTCAGGCGATTGAGGAAAGATGTGAACATGAAAGCAGTTCCGCCTGCGCTGGACCCTATCAAGGGCTGTCTGGCCGAAAGCTACCATGTCATGTCCGCAATGAAAATTGCCTGCGTGATGGGATAGGACGGATGCGTCCTTTACCTTGGCTTGATCCTGCCCTCAGCGCGGCAGCACGCTCGCGAACCCAGAGAGCGCCTGGATGCCGGGGAGCGTCTTGCCCTCCAGCCACTCCAGGAAGGCGCCTCCCGCCGTCGAGACGTAGGACAGCCGGTCCAGCACCCCGGCATGGCGCAGGGCGGAGACTGTGTCGCCGCCGCCGGCCACCGAACGCAGACGGCCGGCTTCGGTCAGCTCGGCGACGACACGGGCCAGCGCGGTCGTGCCGGCATCGAACGGGACCGTCTCGAAGGCGCCCATCGGGCCGTTCCAGACCAGGGTCTTGAGCGTGCCGATGCGCTGGCTCAGCAGCTCGATGGTCCTGGGTCCGCAATCGAGGATCATCGACCCCTCGGCCACCTGCTCCACCGGGACCGTGCGCGTCTCGGCGTTCGCGCGGAACTCGGTCGCGGTGACCGCATCCACCGGCAGCAGGATCTCGCAGCCGCCGGCTTCCGCCTGGGCCATGATCGCGCGCGCCATCTCGTGCATCTGCGGCTCCTGCAGCGAGCGGCCGACGCCGATGCCGCGGGCGGCGAGGAAGGTGTTGGCCATGGCGCCGCCGATGATCAGCACGTCGACACGGCCGAGTATGTTGCCGATCAGGTCGAGCTTGGTGGAGATCTTGGCCCCGCCGACGATGGCACCGACCGGACGCTCCGGGTTCTCCAGCGCCAGGGTGAGCGCGTCCAGCTCGGCCTGCATCAGCCGGCCGGCATGGGCGGGAAGGTGGTGCGCGACGCCCTCGGTGCTGGCGTGAGCCCGGTGGGCGGCGGAAAAGGCATCGTTGACGTAGATATCGGCAAGGGCCGCGAGCCCGCGCGCCATCTCCGGGTCGTTGGCCTCCTCGCCGGCATGGTAGCGGGTATTCTCCAGCACCAGCACCTCGCCGTCCTTGAGCGCCGCCACCGCCGCCTCCGCCTTCGGACCCAGGCAGTCGTCGGCGAACTGCACCGGCTGGCCGAGCACGCGTGCCAGTGCCACGCGCACCGGGGCGAGCGACATCTCCGGCACCCGCTTGCCTTTCGGGCGGTCGAAATGACTGACCACGATCACCCGCGCACCCTTGCCCACAAGCTCGCGTATGGTCGGGGTGAGGCGTTCGAGCCGGGTCAGGTCGGTGATCCGGCCGTCATGCAGCGGCACGTTGAGGTCGGCACGCAGCAGCACGCGCTTGCCGGTGCAGTCCAGCGCGTCGATCGTCCGGAACGCGGCAGTTTTCTCGGACATCAGACGGCGCCGAACACTGCCGCGGTGTCCGACATGCGGTTGGAGAAGCCCCACTCGTTGTCATACCAGCCGCAGACCCGCACCAGCTTGCCGCCGTCGACCAGCGAGGTCTGGGTGGCGTCGAACGAGCAGGAGGCCGTGACGTGGTTGAAGTCGCTGCTGACCAGCGGGTCGGTGCTGTAGACGACGATGCCGCGGAGCGCGCCGGCGGCAGCATCGCGGAACAGGTTGTTGACCTCGGCGACGCTGCCGGGGACCGTGCGCGGCACGAAGTCGAGCGACACCAGCGAGACGTTGGCGGTCGGGACGCGGATCGCCGTGCCGTCCAGCTTGCCCTTGAGCTGCGGCAGCACGAGGCCGACGGCGCGCGCGGCCCCTGTGCTTGTCGGGATCATGTTCAGGGCGGCGGCACGGGCGCGGTGCAGGTCCTTGTGCAGCGTGTCGACCGTGCGCTGGTCGCCGGTGTAGCTGTGGATGGTGACCATGTAGCCACGCTCGATGCCGTAGGCGCCGTCCAGCACCTGGGCCATCGGCGCCAGGCAGTTGG
>CAXSEE010000119.1:0-13574 GCA_964235615.1 uncultured Acetobacteraceae bacterium
TTGCACGGACTGGCGAACAGCGCGCAGCAACTCCTATCCACCTGACCTTATTTGATGCGGACGGAGATCGGGCGTCCGAGCTCCAGCATGCGGTTCAGGACATGCACGGCGACGGGAACGTCGCTGGCACGACGCTTGTCTTTGTGAAAGCGCAGCCCATCACCAACCACTTGCTTGTAACGCCCGATGGAGGCCTCAATCCGGCTGAGCGTGGAGACGCGGGGCACCGTCAGGCTGAGACCAGGAAGAGCGATGATCGAGCCGATCAGGCTTTCGGTCTGGCGCAGAGCCAGCCGGAACACGGTCCGCAAGGTCAGCGCCGTCAGGATCGCCAGCGGCCAATACCAGGCCCGCCCACCGCAAATGGTTCGCCGCGCTGCGCGCCAGCCCGCGATCGCGTCGTCGCTGAACCAGATCGTCAAGCTGCCGCGTTGGCCCAAGCTCGTATCATAGGCCGCCCAGTTGGTCAGCTTGCGCTTCTGCTTGGGACTGTGGTGGCGGCGCACGACATTGGCCTTGAACGGCATGGCGGCAATCTCGGATCAGAAGAGGCATCCTCCTCCTACATCACACAGCCAGCAGCGCCAGTCTCCCAGACCGTGCAACAACGCTGTGAGCAGGACCATCGGGCGATCAAACGAATGACCAGGCCGATGCTGGGCTTCAAGAGCTTCTGGTCGGCGGCGATCACCATCGCCGGCATCGAGATCATGCACATGATCCGCATGGGCCAGCTGCGCTCGACAGGTAAGCTGCGTCCAGCGCCGCAGTTCTACTTCCTCGCAGGATAGTCCACTCAATCGTTCCCAGGACTACCTCATCCAATTCGGAAAATTGTGACAGAACCTTCGTGCTTCCATCCACACAGATTCGCACGCCTCAAAGTCTGTGGGAACCCTTGGTTAGAAACACTACATTAGCCAAGGAGGTCATCGCTTTCGAGCCCTGCTTTCAAACATGACCGCAAGGCCTCATACCTTCCGATACACCAGCTCCGGTGCCACGTCCGGATGTTCGGCAAGGATGGTGTCGATGATGCCGTGATCCGCTGAGCGGATGCAGACCGGATCGGTGGCCGCGGCGTCTCCGGTCAAGGCCAGGGCCTGGCAGCGGCAGCCGCCCCAGTCGATCTCCCGCATGGCACATGACCGGCAGGGTTCCGGCATCCAGCCCGTGCCCCTGAAGCGCTGGAACAGCGGCGAGTGCTCCCAGATGCGGCCGAGGCTGTCGTCACGCACGTTGGGGAACACCATCCCCGGGATGCTCTCCGCGGCATGGCACGGCAGTACGCGGCCGGAAGGGGTGATGTTGACGAAGCGCCGTCCCCAGCCGCCCATGCAGGGCTTGGGCTGCGTCGCGTGATAGTCCGGCGTCACATACTCGATGGCGAGTTCGTGGCCGTAACGGGCGCGGCCTGCTTCCACGGCGAGGGTGGCGGCGTCGAGCTGTGTGCGGTCCGGCAGCAGTGCCGCGCGGTTCAGCAGGCCCCAGCCGGCATATTGCGTGTGTGCGATCTCGACCCGCCTGGCGCCGATCGCGTGGGCGAGTTCCAGCATGTCGGGGATGCGCGCGCAATTCTGGCGGTGGATGACGAAATTCAGCGTCAGCGGCATGCCCTCGGCCATGATCAGCCGGGCGGCCTCGAGCTTGCGCCCGTGGGCGCCGCGCATGCCGCCGATGCGCTCTGCCTCGGCGGGAGCGGCATCCTGGAAGGAGAGCTGCACATGCTCCAGCCCGGCGCCGGCAAGACGGTCCAGCGCGGGCTCGTCGAGCATGACGCCGGACGTGATCAGGTTGGAATAGAGCCCGAGCGCCGTCGCGTGCGCCACCAGCAGGTGCAGGTCCGGACGCGCCATCGGTTCGCCGCCGGAGAAATGCACCTGCAGCACGCCCAGGGACGCCGCCTCGTCGAGCACCCGCCGCCAGTCCGCGGTCGCGAGCTCGGTGTCGCGGCGGTCGAGTGCGAGCGGGTTGGAGCAGTATGGGCATTGCAGCGGGCAGCGATGCGTCAGCTCGGCCAGCAGGCTCATCGGTGGCGGGACCGGGAGCGCAAATTGGGGCGGGGGTATCACGTTCATCCGCGCAGCAACCGTTTGTCCGCAAGGTCGCGGGCAAGGGTCAGCACGTCCGCCGCCACCTCCGCGCGTGGTGCCACGAAGCGGGCGGCCAGCGTGTCGATGATCGCGCCCAGGCTGACGCTGCCGTCGACCAGCTTCAGGACCTCCATGGCGATCTCGTCGGGCAGGAACGCCTTTTCCGGCGCCAGCAGCACCCACAGCCCGCGCACCTCGTCATGGCGCAGTCGGGTGCCGCGGGTGAAGGCCGGGACGCTGTCCTCATCGAGCAATTCCGGCATCTCAGCCTGGCCGGAACGCGCCGGGCGGGATCAGGCCGGGTGAGATGTAGCTATAGTCGAGCGCGTCGAGCATCGACCAGAGCACCGAGCATTTGAAGCGCAGCGCGTCCAGCACCAGCGCCTGCTGCTCCGGCGTGCGGGCATGCTCGCGCACGTAGGCCAGCGCGAAGTCGGAGTCGCGCGGCGCCTGCGTCAACCGCGGCGTGAAATAGGCGAGCGTCCCGGGGCTGACGAAATCATAGTGGCGCAGCATGCCGGCGACGCGCTCGCTGATGATCGTCGAGGAGAACAGCTCCGTCAGCGACGAGGCAACGGCTTCCAGTATTGAACGATCGCGCACGAAGGCGACATAGGCGTCGACCGCGAAACGGGTCGCCGGCAGCAGGCCGTCGAGCGAGACGACGTAGTCGCGATCCAGCCCGAGCCCATCGGTCAGCAGCAGCCAGCGGGCGATGCCGCCGGTCTCCGGCGCGTCGCCGTCGTGATCGACCAGGCGGGAGCGCCATTCGCGCCGCAGCTCCGCGGTCGGCAGGCGGGCGAGCAGGGTCGCGTCCTTGGCGGGGATGCGGCTCTGGTAATAATAGCGGTTCAGCGCCCAGGCCTGGACCTGCGGGCGGGCGAGCCTGCCGTCATGCAGGGCACGGTGGAACGGGTGCAGGTTGTGGTAGCGCTCGGCGCCGATACGGCGCAGCTCGGCTTCCAACCCGTCCGGGGACAGGCCGGCGTCTAGAGCTGCCACGTCATGCCGTCATGGGCGACGACCCAGCCGGCTGCTTCCGCGATCCGGCGTTCGGGAGAGTCTGCCAGCAGCACCGGATTGGAGTTATTCATGTGGATGAGGATCCTACTGCCGGACATGAGCCCGCGGAAGCTCTCGATGACGCCGCCGGGTCCGCTGACCGGCAGATGACCCATGCGCCGGCCGGTCTTGCTGCCCAGGCCGGCCTGGATCATCTCGTCGTCCCGCCACAGCGTCGCGTCGAACAGCAGGCAGTCCGCATCCCGCGCGCGCGACAGCAGGTCGGGCGTGACCATGGCGCAGGCCGGCACGAACAGCATCCGCCGCATCCCATCCGACAGGCAGAGGCCGACCGTCCCGCCATCCAGCGACAGGGCAGCCGGGTCCGGCAGTCCCGCCTCGGCATAAAGCGGCAGCTTCCCGGCTACTGCGAAGGCGGTAACCGTGAGGCCGGCCGGTTCACCGTCCGTGGCCATGAGCGGAATGGGTTCGTCCAGGACCATGCGCAGGCGCGGGACCAGCGCGCGCGAGACGACCTCGAAGATCGGGTTGGCGTCGAGCTGCTGGTGCACGGACGCATGGGCGAGCAGCGTGAATTCCTGGCGCTCGCGCAGGGTGAGCAGGCCGGCGATGCTGTCGACCTCGCTATTGGTCAGGATCACGCCGGCGATCGGCGTCGAGCGCGCGTCGCCATTCGGATGCAGCGCGGGTGTCCGCTCGATCTGGATGCGCAGGTCGGGCGACGCGTTGAGGATGAACCAGTGCTGCCCGTCGCCGCTGACCGCCACCGAGGCCTGGGTGCGGGGCAGCGCATCGGGATCACCAGCCCGCGATCTCCGGCATCCCGGCGCGTTGGAGTTCCATTGCGGGAACCCGCCGCCCGCGCCGGCGCCGAGAATGATCGCCTGGATCATGGCGACAAGGCCCCGCCTGACCGGAAGCGGGGCCGGATGTTACTTCGTCGTGCCGCACACGTAGCTGTTGATCTCCGCGCCGAGGGCAATCTCGATGATCTTCGGGGTCTTCCAACGCATGTCTGCAAATCCTCATGTTGAGCTTCGATTAAACATCGTCTCCGCGCCGTTGGCAACATCATTCGCGGCTATCGACAGACGGTCCGGGCTGCAAGGTAACGTTGGGGGACCGAATAAAGTTATCATGGCGCACGTCCTGTCGTGAGATTGACAGGTTCAACTTGCGTCCGTGGACGGCTCCTTATCTCCAGACGTTCCGGCTCCTGTGCTTATTCCACCAGCTGTGAATAAAACCTGAGCGCGACGTGTAGTGGCATTTCCTGGCTCCAACCCCGTTTGCCGCTTCTTGCCCTATCCGTCCATATTGTTGCGTAGTTGATGACGACGGCACGTGACAGTTTGAGGCGACCGGGAACCGATACGGCGCTCGTTGTCGAGAACCCGGTAATGTCGGGAAATCCGACTCTCGTCAAATTCCCGAGCCATTGGCATACAGGTGGCAACGAGATAAGGGGATGCGTGAGAATGCGAGTTCGCTACCGGATGAGATTGCTGACGGCTTCCGCGTTGCCCGCACTCATCGGACACGACGCCCTGGCTCAGGCCGTGCAGTCATCCGAATCGCCCGTAAGTGTTGCCAGCACGCCTTCCGCGGCCGGCTCCAGCTCGGTCGAGAAGATCACCGTCATCGGCACGAGCCCGCTGCTCGGCAGTGGCGTGGACCGAAACAGCATCCCCGTGCATACGCAAGTTCTCAATAACGCGGATCTCACCCGCGAAGGGGCGCCGGATGTTCTTCAATCTCTGAATACGCAGGTAGCGGGTGTCAATCTCGATAGCGCATCTGGCAACCCGTATCAGCCAACGCTGTTCTATAACGGCTTCGAGGCCTCCCCCCTTCAGGGCACATCCCAGGGCGTTGCCGTGTATGTGAACGGCACTCGCTTCAATCAGCCCTTCGGCGATACGGTAAACTGGGATCTCATCCCGAACATTGCTATTGCGAAGGTCGATGTCGAGGGATCGAACCCGCTCTTCGGCTTGAATGCCCTTGGTGGCTCCTTCAACATCGCGCTGAAAGACGGATTTACCTACTCCGGAGGCCAGGTAGATCTTTCCGGTGGTTCTTTTAACACGCAGCAGGGTGACATCGAGTATGGCATCGAGCGCGGTGAGCAGGCGTTATACGTCGCCGGCAGCGTCATCCACCAGGATGGTTGGCGCGATCTGCAATCGACCGACATCCAGAATTTTCATGGTGATTGGGGGATCAAGCATGAGGGTGTGGAACTTCACATCGACCTGACTGCCGCCAACTCCGTGATCAACGGCCCAGGGACCGCACCGGTGCAACTTCTGGCAGCCGATCCAGCGGCGCAGTTCACCGGTCCCAACGCAATCGACAACCGATACATCCAGGCTGGCCTACGGACCAACATCAGTCTCAGTGACGCGCTGTCCGTGCAGGCGCAAGCCTATTACGACTACTTCCAGCAGCATGTGGTCAACGGTAACTCGCCAAACGACACGCCGTGTGACAACGGCAACAACCTGTTGTGCCAGGGACCCGGCATGCCAAGCACGACACGGGAACGGGGCGCCATACCAGCGTTTCTCGGCAATGATGCCGCCTACAGTGAATTGGACGCCAACACCACGAACACGAATGCCTATGGCGCCGCCGGACAGGCTACCGATACCGGGAGTCTCTTCGGACTGAGCAACAACTTTGTCGCTGGTGCCTCGTTCGACGGCGCACGTACAGAATTTTCAGCGTCGGCCTTCATAGGCGGACTGACTCCGGTAACCCGGGTCTATATCGGGCCAGGCGTGACGATCGATGAGCCCGGCAACAATGTTCCGGTCCGCGTGGCCATCAGTGACGCCTATGCCGGTGGCTTCGCCTCCGATACGTTGAAGCTCGCGAACGCCCTAGCGTTGACCGTTTCCGGACGCTTCAACTTTGCCGAGATCGACCTGCAGGATCAGGGTGGCGGCGACCTTACCGGTGATCACGCCTATGCGCGATTCAATCCAGCGGCCGGCCTGACCTATACCGCGGCACCATGGCTCACTGGCTATGCCGGCTACGCCGAGACCAATCGCGCGGCGACACCCGCGGAGCTCTCATGCGCCTCGCCGCAGAACTCCTGCAGCCTGGCCAACTTCTTCGTTGGCGACCCGGATCTGAAACAGGTGGTAGCCCATACCGTGGAAGCCGGCCTGCGCGGGCATTTCGACGGGATCCGCGATGCACGTCTCGCCTATGACCTTAGCCTGTTCCGTACCGACTCCGATGACGACATCGTCTTCATCAACAGTGTCACGCTGAATCGCGCTTTCTTCGCCAATGTAGGCCAGACACGACGGAAGGGCGTTTCATTCCGCGCCGATCTAACACTTGCTCGTATTACGGCCTATGCGGCTTACACCTACACGAATGCGACGTTCCAGACCGGCTTTGTCGAAGCAGCGGGCAGCAACCCGGATGCTGATGTCAACGGCAACATCACAGTTCGGTCAGGCGACAAACTGCCGGGAGTTCCTGGCAGCGTTGTCAAGTTCGGTGTGGACGGGATGATCACCGCCGCTTGGCATGTAGGCATCGACGCCCAGTATCAGAGCGGGCAATACCTATTTGGTGACGAGACGAACCTGACGCCGCGCCTACCGGGCTACTTCGTGATGAACGTGCATAGCAAGTACGACATAACGCCCCGGCTTCAGGTGTTCGCCAACGCACAGAATATTCTGGATCGGCGTTACTATAGCTACGGCACGTTCTCGCCGACCAGCTCGGTAAACTTGGTGCAGGCACCAAATGCCACCAATCCACGCAGTTACTCTCTGGCAGAGCCGGTCGGGATATTTGGCGGCATTAGGCTAACGTTTTAGCTACGGAGGGATTGATGAAGAACGCTCAAGATATCAAGCTTTTTCTTGACGATATTGAGTCTTTCTTCCCGCCTTGAGCTACGTCGTTTCTGCCGCTTTCGAGGATCAACCTGGGCATTGGGCTGCCTCCACCCAAGGCTCTCTCAAGCGTGGCGCTGCCGATCTGTTCGGGCAGGGGCTTGGGTTCCTACTTCGTCTGTTGCATAGTATTGCCGCAGACATAGCTGTTGATCTTGGAACCCAAAGCGATTGGGTTAAGTCTCGGCGTATTCCGCTTCATGTTCTACTCCTGATGGTTGTTGATACAGAGCACATGTTCGCCTGAGATAGGGTGATCCGTATCACAATGTGCAGGCTGTCGAGAGTTGTGCTGGATAATCCGGCACGGAGCCTCATGCATAGGGAGACGCGTCACCCTATCTCAGGCGAACATGTGGTCTAGTTCCTCGTCACAGAGGTTTTGGCCGGTTAGCCTAATTTCACGACAGCCGGGAACGCCAAGAAGCACTGTCAGCTCGGTGCATGAAGATCCCCTGCTTAGGTTGAAACCGGGCTTCGCTCAAACCGTCAAAACCTCTGTGACGGGGTACTAGTTGCTGATCCAAACGCCATAGCTTGGCCCATGGGCGGCCAGAGTCCATCCAGTCCCGCCACTCGGAGCCCAGCTACCGGACCCGACAGTTTCGCCTATCTCCATGGCCAGTTGATGCTTCGTGCCGGTGATGATGGCAGCATACAACCCCCTGATAGCCGTCTGGATAGCAACCGGCGAGGTCGAGTTTACGCCCGCAGCTGTCCTTGCGTTTATCAACTCCGAGATCGCACCTCCTAAATTCCAGTAGAAAACGTGGGGATAGAAAATTTCCGGTATCCCGGGATGCGTCAGAATGTAGGCATACCCCTGCAAAACATCTCCACACGGAACAGGATCTTCGTTCTGGCCGACGTCGCAGTTCTCAGCAGGACCTGTATCGTGATTGTCGACGAACGTGATCTCCATCGCCGGCAGCGTGCCGATGACGCCGGCGGGTCCTGTCATCCCGCGGGTTTGATTCTTCAAGAGATAATAGTTCCCATACTTGAGTGCCTGGACCAGGAGAGTATGGGTCGTATAGTCGAACGTCCCGCAGCTCATCTGGTTGCCACCTCCGCAATAAGCGTCCGAGCTATTGTTACAACTGGATCCATCGCCCTTCATGAAATTTACTTCGGACTGGACATTCGCTGCTATTCCGGCTGCACTGAAGTCGGTGAATTTGTTCCACACCTCTGCCACACACAGATCCGGCGCAAACTGATTGGTGTAGCTCTCTTCAAAACCGGCGCGATAGCCTGGCGCATAGTCATAGCGTATCCCGGTAAACCCAATATTTTTCAATGAAGCCATGTACTCAATTATGCCATTTGCCACGACCGGATTGGTATGGTCCAGATCAGGGGCCAGGTTGAAACCCCACCCCGTGTCGGGATTGCCTGTTCCGCAGCCGGGGACGTAGTCAGGAGTGCCGTAGCCGCAATCGTCGTCACCCACCACGGCACTGGTGCCGCCCCAATCTGGATTGGTGAAAGGTCCGTAGTTTGCCCTCGTGCCGACGCGGTGATTGACCACGATGTCAGCCACCGCCCGAATACCTTGTGTCCTGAATGCGCTTATGGTGGCTTGCAATTCTGCTAGGCTGCCGTAGGCGCTGTCCAGGAGATTCAATTGGCGTGGCAGATATCCCTGCGCAATCATCCCTGGTCCAGGAGCAGCATCGCTTGGTGGCGGGAACCAAACATCGGTTATTCCGAGTGCTTTCATGCCGGCGACTTGAGCCCGCATGATGGTGTACCAATCCGGATTGCCATATCCGGCAGAATCCCAGTCCCAGCCTTGCATCAGGATCGCCGTACTGCCGCCGTTTTGCTGCTCGGGCGTCGCAGAGTTGGCCTGTTGCGACAGAAACAGCAGGGTCGTGATGGCCAGGCAAAACTCTCTCACAAATCTCATGTTCACTCTCAGATGGCGATGCTGGATATCGGGATCATCATGCCGGCTGCCGGCGGCGGCGCACGTCGTATTATGCGCGGGGTAAATCACGGTTCTGTCGCACGTTTTGGATGGCTACGATTTGGTATAGGATCTGAGGCTGGTTCGAGTCTGGTGGATGATGGCGATTGAGTTCGAGGGCAGCCACTTCGAGCGTGATGTGATCCTGTAAGGCATTCGCTGGTATGTGGCCTAGCCGTTGAGCTACCGCCAGATCGAGGAGATGATGGGCGAGCGAGGTGTCGAGGTTGACCACTCGACGCTGCATCGCTGGGTGCTCAAGCGTGTGCCGCTGCTGGAGGGTGCGTTCCTGGCGCGCAAGCACGCGATCGGCGGCAGCTGGCGGATGGATGAGACCTACGTGCGCATCAAGGGGGCGTGGAAGTATCTGTACTGGGCCGTCGACAAGGCGGGCGCCACAGTGGACTTCCTGCTCACGACCAGGCGCGACCGCAAGGCGGCATTTCGCTCCCTGTGCAAGGCTGCTGGCCGGCATGCTGTTCCCCGGAAGATCGCCATCGACAAGAACAGCGCCAGCATCGCGGCGATCGAAGCCTGCAACACGGACCATGACGCGGGGATTGAGATCCGCCAGGTCAAACACCCCAACAACATCGTCGAGCAGGACCATCGGGCGATCAAACGAATGACCAGGCCCGTGCTGGGCTTCAAGAGATTCTGGTCGGCGGCGATCACCCGCGCCGGCATCGAGATCATGCACATGATCCGAATAGGCCAGTTGCGCTTCACAGGAAAGCCGCGTCCAGCACAGCAGTTCTACTCCGTCGCAGGATAGTCCAGCACACCGGTCCCAGAACCACCTCATCCAATTTGGAAATTTGCGGTAAAACCATATTTTATGACTCAGTAAGATTAGGTAACTACCTCCTTCTGACAAAAAGGTATGCATCACGCGGCTCTTAAGGGGCTCCCATCGAACAGGAACAGGCATTCCTCCGACCGTCGAAGACCATCGTGGATCACGTAGGTCCGAACGTGATTGGTGCGGTCACCATGCCAGAGGGAAACGCAGGCATAAGCACCGTCCCTGCGCAGAATGTAATAGACGATCTCGATGAAGCGAAGCCTCGCCATGTCATGGCGATACCATGCGGCGATGCGTCGTAAGGCGTCCATGCCCGAGTCTTCCGGCGACATGCCCTTTCTCATGTTCTCCACGATCAGCGAGGCGCCGGCGATGCGGATATTGGCCTCGGCATTACCGCTCCCTGCCGCTGAGCCGATATCCGGATCGAGATAGCAACCGGCACCGGGAATCGCGATGTCGCTGACGGCTCCAGCCATCCGCCAAGGCAGTCCGCTCGTGGTCGCGACACAGGACATTTCGTTCTTCGCATTCACTGCCGAGACGCAGAGCGGCATCGCCGCGGGAAACAAGGCCGCGTAGGCAGCCACCCAGGTCCATTGCGGCTCAATTCCCACCTTGGCTGCCGCCTCGGCAAACTGGTTAACGAGGATGTCGAAATCATCCCCGGAGGCGGGCAGGAACCGAGGCCGGCCCGGTCCGGACCGTTCGGGATCATAACGGATCGGTCCGGATGGCAAGGGTGAGGCTTGGACCTGCTTCCATAACGTCCAGATCTTTCTGGTCCGGTCGGTCGTCAGTTGCTCGATGGGCAAACCTTGCGAGACGGCGAAACTCCGAGCATCGCCTCCCGTCAGCAGCGCGTAGCTTGTCTTCTCCATGACCGCGCGAGCCGCCATGGAAGCGTTGCGTATGTCATACATGCCGGCGACTGCCCCGCTTCTGCGGCTCGGTCCATGGAAACAGCAGGCGTCGAGCTGCACGGCACCGGCCTCGTTCGGCAGGCCGCCGAGGCCGGCAGTCGGGTCGTTAGGATTGTCTTCCTGCGCCCGAGTGGTCCGCAGGACCGCATCAAGCGTATCGGCACCTTGCCGCAGGGCGTGGTAGGCGGCGTCGATCCCGATGGTGGCAGCCGCCCGGGACAGGATTGCCGGCAGCCTTGGGATCTTGGGCCGCTTCGGCTTTTCCTCATGGTTCATGTCCATCGTCATCGGACTCCGCGCGCGGCTCGACGTAGCCGGAACGGTGGATGCCGAGGACAGCATGGCTGCGGCAACGAAGTTTCTTCGACTGATAGTCATCGATTTCTTTGAGCAGGCGACGCAGACCGGAACTTCGCCACGCCGCGATGTCCGGTCCGGTCAGGTTCAGTTCACCGGCGTGAAGTTCCACAACTGCCAGGACACGCTGTGATACGGATACTGGTCAAGCGGGACGCCGACATTCTTTGATCCACCATCGATATCGAGCGCTTGACCGGTCACCTTGTTGGCCAGCTCTATGGCAGTGCCGCCCGGTGAGGAAACGGTCCACTGCTGCCATAGATTGCCCTGGTTCAGGTTCTGATCCACGAGGGCACTAGCGGCATTGGAGCCACCCCTGACTTCGAGAGCCTGCTTACTGGCGACATTGGTCAGCGTAATGACGTTGTTCCCGAGGTTGGTAACCGTCCACTGCTGGTTGGCGCCCTTGTTGAGTGTCCACTGCTCCAAGCCCGCTCCAGCCGTTGCCGATGACCCGGGATCGTCGATCGCCTGGCCGTCGAGGGTGCTGGTCACGAAATAGGTTCCATTCGGGATCAGGAACGTGCCGGTGGGCCCGGCGGGCGCGGCTGTCAGCTCGCCGTAGACGCACACCTGTCCGCTTTGCGTCTGTGCGTTGCCAAAGCTGGGAAGGTAGACCTTGCCGTTGGCGATCGTCGGGTCAGTGAACTTTGCGTAGTAGCTGCAGTCATCGCGCGATGCATCCTGTTCGTTGGTCCAGAGCTGCGCCATGTTGGAAAGGCCATAGGCGTAAAGGATGCCTGGCTCGCTCATGTGCCAGGCACCGCTGCCGTCGGACTTACCCTGCGAATTTGTGGCGGCCCAGAGTATTCCGTTGGAGGTGCCGGCCGAGGAGATCGACAACGAGGCACCCGGATGACCGATCGCCTGGATGTTGCCGGTATAGGTCGGAGTGGTGCCGAAAGTCGATCCACCGAACTTGAATACCTTCAGATAGTCAGCCTGTCCCCAGACGTACAGGTTCGAATTGAAGTAGTTGATTGAATGGATATGCGACGACGTAACCGACCAGTTCTGGACGGCGGTGCCGTCACCCAGATGACCCATATTGCCGGTATTCACCAGACGCAGATTGCCGTCCTTGCCACCGGCTATCAGCAAATTGGTATTCGAAAGCAGCATCGGTCCGGAAGCCGTCAGATCTTTGTCGCCGCCATCAAGCGCGGACCAGTTGGTTGGCGTATGCCAATCCTCCAGGCTCAGTGTCGGACTGGCTTTCAGCAGGGTTTCGCTAAAGTCCTGGACACCGTCCCATCCGTCAGCGCCGTCGCTGTTGCCGGTTACCCAGTAGACATTACCGGCCGAGTCGGCCGCGGCGCCATTTCCTGACTGCCAGATCCCGTTGCCGTTGACGTTCGGGGCTGCGTCGAAAGCGCCTACCTGAGCCAGGGTGGACTGGCTATAGGCGAAGGTCAGACCCTTCCATGACCCGGCATCGCAATGTCCTGCGAAGGAGAAATAGACGTTGCCGTTCGCTGCCAGAAGGGCCGGGCGCTGAAGCTCGTCATATGAGTTGAAGTCGCTGTGTTGTATCTGCACCGGACTGTGCGCCTGCTCTGCGCCAGTGGACAGGTTAAGGGAGTGCAGACGGTGGATGGAGGTGGAGTTCACATAGGTCTGAGCCACGACGAACAGGCTGTTGTTGGCGATGACCGGAGTGCTCATGATCCCGGACGAACCTAGCACGTCCTGGCAACTCCACTTGGCGATGGCCATGCTCATCGGCGCACCGAAATTGACATGCCAGTATTGTTTACCGGTGTTCGCGTCGAACGCGTACACGCTATTGTTCGCGGTCGCAACGTAGACCACGCTGTGTGTCCCGCCGGCAATATTGACATTGGCGACTACGAGCGGCTGGGCAAACACCTGGTCGTCCACCGCGATCTTGAACAGCAGGCCGAACTGGGTCTTGTTGACGTTCGCAGGCGTTAGCGTTGTCTCACCTGCGTTCACGCCATCCCGCAGGTTGTCGTTGTGCTGGGTAAGGACATTCACCTGTGCGCATGCCGGCCCGGTCCCCAGCAGCAATGCACTTACAATCAGAGTGGATCCCGTAATCATGCGACGCGTGGCGATTAAGCAGCCGAACATGGAGACTCCGTTGCGACTTTATAAGCTGGTCTAGAAACAGACGAGAGTCGACGTAGCAGACGACTATTATTTAGTCTAGTCAGTTTATTAAGGCTTCATTTCAAATTTATGAACCGGGTCAGAAAGATAAATTGGTCCAGTAGGGGGCGACGCTGGAGCTGTTCCTGCTGGAGAAGCGTTATTGCACGGACTGGCGAACAGCGCGCAGCAACTCCTATCCACCTGACCTTATTTGATGCGGACGGAGATCGGGCGTCCGAGCTCCAGCATGCGGTTCAGGACATGCACGGCGACGGGAACGTCGCTGGCACGACGCTTGTCTTTGTGAAAGCGCAGCCCATCACCAACCACTTGCTTGTAACGCCCGATGGAGGCCTC
>CAXSEE010000120.1:0-5168 GCA_964235615.1 uncultured Acetobacteraceae bacterium
CGGTCCAGACGCCGGGCGGCAATCTTTGGCCAGTTCCCGGGTTTGAGCAGGACGACACCGTTTGGACCTTCGATATCATTGTCAATCATCTTATATCTCTCGATGACCCACAGTTCGTGGATGACAATGATGGCTTTGCAGGACGATGTCCGGCAGTGCGTAGCGCGCGCATGGGCGGCCGCCGAAGCGACATCATCCACAGTTGGCGCCGTCTCGTCCGGGTTCCAGCGTGATCCTGATGGCACAGGCGCCCCTCTGGCGGCGAGATTGGCAGCGCAGGCAAATATGGCTACGCAGAGCAGGACAAATAACTTGTTCATCGCAGATCATAAAACTTGAAGTTTTTTTCAAGTATACCTGAAATGTGGATGGAAAACTTGCCCTGTGCCCAGCCAGGCCGGTAGTTCTGCACTTGCTTGCCATTTATTATCACACCAGCGACAGTTTCCAATCCTCCCTTTACATCGCGATGGGCAGTTGACTCTCCCGCCTTTGGCATCCGTATCGGGGTGTAGAAATGCGTGGCGCCGTTGGTGATGTCCTTGATGCGGCCGTCCAGAATATCCTTGGCCAGTTGCGCGAGTGGCCCGGTCGAGAGATAGCCGTGCGCGTATTGGTCCCATACGTCGGCAACCTGCGTCAGATGGTCTTTCTGCATGCGGTTGACCACCGTCCACCCCACCGCTATCTGCGAAGTCTCGTTCTCGCCCCGTGCCTCGGTTGTGATGACGCTACCCAGATCCTCGATGTTCTTTCGGGTGCACAGGTCGTGTAATTCCAGCGGGGGCAGTTGTCGGCGCGAGGTTGTCGGCATTGGAAGCCTCTGCTCGATGATGACCAGACCCATGCGCTGACCGATCCGGTGGTCCGGGCAACAAGCAGTATATCTGTCCCAACCGCTGGCGACAGGCAATTCGTTCCGGTTACGATAATTACACAGACGATCCAGATCGTTCCCGATGCCCGATGAGCACGCGGTCCAGGCGGACGACATCCTCCATCCTCGCCCTGGTCCTATAGACGCCAAGCCAGGGCCGAGATCACCAGCAACGCGCAGAGCTGGATGACGCAGGCACGCCGGTAGAGGCCAAGCGCGCGCTCGATGTCGCCGGCGACGGCAGGCTGGCCGCCGTCGCCGATCCAGGCATCATCCACCCGTGCCGTGCCGTAGATGCGCGGACCGGCGAGACGGATGCCGAGCGCGCCAGCCATCGCCGCCTCCGGCCAGCCGGCGTTTGGCGAACGATGATGCCGCGCATCGCGTCGCACGATGCGCCAGGCCCGCGCGGCACGCGCCGGGTCCGTGCAGCCCGCCGCGAGCAGGATCCATAGCGACGCCAGCCGCGAGGCGGGCAGGTTGACCAGGTCGTCCAGACGCGCCGACGCCCAGCCGAACCAGCGGTGGCGCGGCGTCAGATGGCCGATCATGCTGTCGGCGGTGTTGATCGCCTTGTAGGCGACGATACCGGGCAGGCCGAACAGCGCGCACCAGAACAGCGGCGCCACCACGCCGTCGGAGAAATTCTCCGCCAGGCTCTCGATGGCCGCGCGCACGACCGCCGGTTCGTCCAGGCTGGCCGGATCGCGCCCGACGATGTGCGACACCGCCGCCCGGCCGCCGGCGAGGCCGCCCTGCCGCAATCCCTCGGCGACGGCGCGCACATGCGCGTGCAGGCTGCGCTGGGCGAGCAGGCTGGACGCGACGACCGCCAGCGGCAGCAGTGCCCACGGCCTGGGCAGCAGCCGTATCGCCGCGATCTGGAGCAGCAGCGCGAGCCCGGCCGGCAGCAGGATGATCAGCAGCAGCGCCAGCACGCCGCGCAGACGCCCACGCACTGCCGATGTTGTCGCACGATCGGTGGGGGCGCTATTGAGGCGGCGGTCGAGGCGATCGATCAGGACGCCGATCCAGACCACCGGATGGCCGATCAGACGGAACAGCAGGGCCGGGTAGCCGAGGATGAGTTCGATTACGAGGGCGGCCGCGGCAATGTCGAACATGCAGCCGGGCATCGCACATGGCGGCCGGTTGATCGAGGCCAGGCGCATGTTTCCGGCGGCACCAGCGCCGTTCATCGACCTCTCGACCGGCATCAACCCGCACGCCTATCCGTTCGGAGCCTTGGCGCCCGAGCTGTTCACCCGCCTGCCCGAGCCGGAAGCGCTCGACCGGCTGCAGGAGGTCGCGGCCACGGCCTATGGCGCCGCCGATCCGGCCATGGTGGTGGCGGCGCCGGGAACGCAGATCCTGATCAGCCTGCTGCCGCATCTGCTCGGCCAGGACTTGGGTCAAAACCAGAGGTCCGCCACCATCCTCGGTCCCACCTACGGCGAGCATGAGGCGGCATGGCGAAATGCCGGCATCGACGTCGCGACCGAGCATGAGCCGGCCGCCTTCATGCGCCAGGCCAAGGCATCGGCGGCATCGGGCGGCGTCGCGATCCTGTGCAATCCGAACAACCCCGATGGGCGCCGCCTCGCGCCCGGCCGGCTGCTCGCCCTGGCCGACGACCTGGCCGGCAAAGGCGGCCTGCTGATCTGCGACGAGGCGTTCGCCGACCTCGAGACGCCGGACCTGAGCCTCGCGCGGCACCTGCCGCATCCGGGGCTGCTGATCCTGCGCTCGTTCGGCAAGACCTACGGCTTGGCCGGCCTGCGCCTCGGCTTCCTGCTGGCCTCCGCGGGTCCGGCACGGCGCATCCGCGCGTCGCTCGGTCCCTGGGCGGTTGCGGGGCCAGCCCTGGAGATCGGCCGCATCGCGCTGGCCGATGCCGGGTGGCGCGAGGAGACATCGCGGCATCTGAAACATGGCTGTGCCCGGTTGGACGCGCTGGCAACGAATGCCGGGTTCGTCCAAGCAGGCGGCACCAGCCTGTTCCGTCTGTTCCGGGGCAGCCACGCCCAATCCATGTTCGTCGCACTTGGCGAGGCCGGGATCCTGACCCGGCGCTTCGACCATGATCCGGACCTGCTCAGGATAGGGTTGCCAGGATCGGACTCGGAATGGGTTCGATTACAAATTGGGTTTGCCGCCTCAAGAAACTGATTTTCTCGAAAAAGTGATACACGTCACGCCGTATGTCCAGGATTGTCCTTACTGACGCTATCCTGCTGACGGAAAAGGGATTCAGCATGCCATCCACCAGTCCGAGAGGGGCTGGATCATCCATTTGAATCAGCCACTTCGCCTGATAGCTCGGCAGGTACCCGTGACAGCGGGATGATACTGACGTTGAGTTGACCACCGCCCATGAGGACTTTGCCAGCCACAGAAGCGTTCTATGAATCAAGCACGCTTAATGCAGGCGGCATTTCGGCCTATGGAGACTTTCGATGATCCCGAACCCCACGAACAACCTCAGCCACAGCGATCTGAGCGACATACGCGATGCCGTGCCTGCCCTTGACCTGCTCGCGATCCGCTCGCTGCGTCGCGCCGGCTTCCAGATCGTCAGGCAGGACGCCGACATGGAGAATGATCAGCGTCAGGCGCAGCATTCCGACTTCATGACGAGCGACCGGTCATCCAGCTCGGCAGCCTGAGCGCAACCCGCGCTCAGTTCCGCGTCTTGTCCACGAGGGCGTTCTTGCCGATCCATGGCATCATCGCCCTCAGTTTCTCACCGACCTGCTCGATCTGGTGATCGTTGACGCGTGCGCGCGTCGCCTTGAAGCCAACCTGTCCGACCTTGTTCTCCAGCAGCCAGTTGCGCGTGAAGGTGCCGCTCTGGATGTCGGTGAGCACGCGCTTCATCTCGGCCTTGGTCTCCGCCGTCACGATGCGGGGTCCGGTGACATATTCGCCGTATTCCGCCGTGTTGCTGATCGAGTAGTTCATGTTGGCGATGCCGCCCTCGTAGATCAGGTCGACGATCAGCTTGACCTCGTGCAGGCATTCGAAATAGGCCATCTCGGGCGCGTAGCCGGCCTCTACCAGCACCTCGAAGCCGGCGCGGATCAGCTCCACCAGCCCGCCGCACAACACGGCTTGCTCGCCGAACAGGTCGGTCTCGCATTCCTCGCGGAAGCTGGTCTCGATGATGCCGGCACGGCCGCCGCCGATAGCGCTCGCGTATGACAGCGCGATGTCGAGGGCGTTGCCGGACGGGTCCTGCGCCACCGCGACCAGGCAGGGCACGCCGCCGCCGCGCTGATACTCCGAGCGCACCGTATGTCCGGGACCCTTCGGAGCGATCATGAACACATCCAGGTCCGGACGCGGCTCGATGACGCGGAAATGGATCGCGAGACCATGCGCGAAGGCGATCGCCGCACCCTGCTTGAGGTTTTTGGCCAGATGCTCGGCATAGAGGTCGCCCTGCAACTCGTCCGGCGTCAGCACCATGACCACGTCGGCCCAGGCGGCGGCGTCCGACGGGCTCATGACCTTCAGCCCGGCCGCCTCCGCCTTGGCGATGCCCACCGAACCCGGGCGCAGCCCGACGGCGATCTGCGTGACGCCGCTCTCCTTTAGGTTGTTGGCGTGGGCGTGACCCTGGCTGCCATAGCCGATGATCGCCACCTTCTTGGACTTGATCAGGTTCACATCGGCATCGCTGTCGTAATAGACGCGCATCGTATTGTTCCTACTTGATGATGATAGCTAGATGGTGCGCGGCCCGCGGGCGATCGCGGCGATGCCGGTGCGCGACACCTCGACCAGTCCGAGCGGGCGCATCAGTTCGATGAAGGCATCGAGCTTGTCGGTAGCTCCGGTCAGCTCGAACACGAAGCTGCCCATGGTGGTGTCGACCGGACGGGCCCGGAACGCATCGGCGATGCGCAGCGCCTCGGAACGCAGCTCGCCGGTGGAGACCACCTTGATCAGCGCCATCTCGCGCGCGACGTGCGGGCCATCCTTGGTGAGGTCGCTGACGCGATGCACCGGCACCAGGCGATCGAGCAAAGCCTTGATCTGCTCGATCACCATCGGCGTGCCGGAGGTGACGATGTTGATGCGGCTACGGTGGCCGGCGTCGTCGACCGGCGCCACCGTCAAACTCTCGATGTTATAGCCGCGACCGGAAAAAAGCCCGATCACCCGCGCCAGGGCGCCGCTCTCGTTTTCCACCAGCACGGAGATCACCGCCGTGATCTGGGTCTCGTCATTCATCGCCATCAGTTTTCCAAAGCCGGATCAGACCAGCATCAGGCCCTCGTTGGTGATG
>CAXSEE010000120.1:5268-13540 GCA_964235615.1 uncultured Acetobacteraceae bacterium
CGCCATCAGTTTTCCAAAGCCGGATCAGACCAGCATCAGGCCCTCGTTGGTGATGCGCGCAGTGCGGTCGTTCTGGTCCGGGCCGAGGATCATCTCGTTATGCGCAGCCCCGGACGGGATCATCGGGAACACATTCTCCCGCTCGTCGACGCAGATGTCGGCGATCACCGGACCGTCATGCGCGAGCATGGCCCGGATCACGTCGTCGAGCTCGCCCAGCTTGGTCGCCCGCATCCCGGTGCCGTGGAAGCTCTCCGCCAGCTTCACGAAGTCCGGCAGGGCGTCGCTGTAGCTTTCAGAATAGCGGCTGCCGTGCAGCAGCTCCTGCCACTGCCGGACCATGCCCATATAGCGGTTGTTCAGGATGAACAGTTTCACCGGCAGGCGATACTGGCAGATCGTGCCGAGCTCCTGGATGTTCATCAGCGTGCTGGCCTCGCCGGCGATGTCGATCACCAGCGCGTCCGGGTTGGCCACCTGGACGCCGACCGCCGCCGGCAGGCCGTAGCCCATCGTGCCGAGGCCGCCGCTGGTCATCCAGCGATTGGGCTTGTCGAACGAGAAATGCTGGGCCGCCCACATCTGATGCTGGCCGACCTCGGTGGTGACGAAGATATCGCGGCCGGTCTCGATGGCGAGGTCGCGCAGGCGGCGGATCGCGTGTTGCGGCTTGATGATCGCCTCGGGAGACGGGTCCTGGCTGTAGCGGAGGCTGTCGATCCCGCGCCAGGCGTCGATCTGGCGCCACCAGCCGGCCACCGCCTCATGTTCGGGCGCTACGGGATCGGCGTGCCAGGCCTCGATCATCATCTCGATGGCCCGGCCGGCGTCGCCGATCACCGCGACATCGACGCGCACGATCTTGTTCACCGACGAGGGATCGATATCGACATGGATCTTCCTCGAATCCGGCGAAAAGGCGTCCAGCCGCCCGGTCACGCGGTCATCGAAGCGCGCACCGATGTTGATCAGCACGTCGCAGCCATGCATCGCCATGTTGGCCTCGAAGGTGCCGTGCATCCCCAGCATGCCGAGGAACTGCGGATCCGTGGTCGGGTACGCGCCCAGCCCCATCAAGGTCGAGGTGCAGGGAAGTCCGGTCAGCCGCACCAGACGCCCGAGCGCCTCGGAGGCCGCCGGACCGGAGTTGATGACGCCGCCGCCGGTATAGAACAACGGCCGCCGCGCCCGCTTGATCAGCGCCACCGCCTCGCGGATGGCCTCCAGGCGCGGCTCGGTGACAGGCCTGTACGAACGGTGCGGCGCGGTCGGGGCTGGCACGTAGCCGGCCGGACCGACCATGATGTCCTTGGGCAGGTCGACCACCACCGGGCCGGGCCGGCCGCTGCGCGCGACGTAGAACGCCTCGTGCACAGTGGATGCGAGGTCGACGGCGCGCTTGACCAGATAGTTATGCTTGGTCGCCGGCCGGGTGATGCCCGTGGTGTCGGCCTCCTGGAAGGCGTCGTTGCCGATCATGTGCGTCGGCACCTGCCCGGTCAGGCAGACCAGCGGGATGCTGTCCATCAGCGCGTCGACCAGGCCGGTGACCGCATTGGTCGCCCCCGGGCCGCTGGTGACCAGCACCACGCCGACGCGGCCGGTGGAGCGGGCATAGCCTTCGGCGGCATGCACGGCGGCCTGCTCGTGACGGACCAGGATGTGGCGGATCGAGCTCTGCTTGAACAATGCGTCGTAGATCGGCAGCACCGCTCCGCCGGGATAGCCGAACACGGTGTCGACCCCCTGGTCCTGAAGGACCCGGAGCAGCACCTCGGCGCCGTTGAGCCCAGGAATCTGAGGTGTCGCGACGCTCTGGCCGGCGTGCGTCTCGTGATCCTTCAACTCGATGGTCGCGTTCATGTCCTGCTCCTCGTGCGAAGGCACGCCTTTGTCACCTTGGCGCGGCTCTCCGATCGATGGACGCGCAAGGTGGGCGCTTATGGCCGAGCCCGATGGAAGAAGTCAACGCGGCTTTGAATAAATGACAAGATTTCGCTGTTCTGGCTTCTCATATCTTGCGTCATACCAGCTATGCGCGTCGTAATTATGTCTAATCGATCCGGCGGCGCGAGTTCGTGATGCGCGAACCACGTCGCCTGGCGCTTGGTGTAGCGCCCCTGCGCCAGGACCGCGCGCGCCATCGCCGCCTCCAGGGTCACCTCCCCGCGCAGATGGGACGCCAATTCCGGCACGCCATGCGCGCGCATCGCCGGCAACGCCGGAGACAGTTCCAGCGCCAGCAGCGCCGCCACCTCGTCCAGCGCCCCATGTTTCAGCATGGCCGCGAACCGTCCGGCGATGGCTGCCCGCAACGCCTCCCGCGGCGGCGTCAGCAGCAGCGCCGCGAAGCGCGCCGGCGCCGGCGGCAGACGATTGCCCGACTGCCAGGCCGCCAGGCCACGCCCGGTGCCGGCGAGCACCTCCCAGGCACGTGCGAGACGCTGTCCATCGGACGGGCGTAGGCCGATCGCGGTATCCGGATCGAGGCCGGCCAGCCGCTCGTGCAGCGCCGCCGGGCCGATCTCGGCCAGCAACGCGCGCGCGGCCTGTTTCGCGTCGTCGCCGGGATCGGGGATGTCGGTCAATCCATCGGTCAGCGCCGCCAGATACAGGCCGGTCCCGCCGCACAGGATCGGCAACATGCCGCCATCCCACGCCGCATGCATCGCCGACAGCGCCTCCGTCCGCCACCAGGCGACGCTGCCGGGATCGGCCGCCGCGCGCACCCCATAGAGACGGTGCGGGCACAGCGCCTCGTCATGGGCCGTCGGCCGCGCGGTGACGATGCGCAACTCGCGATAGACCTGCATGGAGTCCGCGTTAATCACCACGCCGCCAAGGGCTGTTGCCAGCATCATCGCCAGCGCCGACTTGCCGCTGCAGGTAGGGCCGGCCACGATGACGGCGTCTCCCCTGATCCCGCCCGTCGGCGGAGGGCGCCGCTCGGGTTGATTCATCCCACCATCCCTGCCACACGCCGCCGCATGACGCTTCCTCGCATCCTGACCATCGTCATCAATCGCGCGGCGGGCATCCTGACCGCGGCCGACATCGCCCTGGCACGCGAGATGGTGGCGGGCAGGCTGCCGCGCATCCTTTCCGAGGGCGAGGCGGCGGAGATCAACTGCAACGCCCATTCCTTCAGCCAGCCGTCGATCGGCACGATCCGGGCGGCCTTCGCCGGCAGGCCGATCGACGTGTTGTTCACCCGCACGCGGGGCCGGCGCAAGGGATTGCTGGTCGCCGACATGGACAGCACCATCGTCTCCACCGAGACCCTCGACGAGCTTGCCCGCCATGCCGGCATCGGCGACGAGGTGGCGGCGATCACCGTCCGCAGCATGAACGGCGAGATCGACTTCACCGACGCCCTGCGCCAGCGCGTGGCGCTGCTACGCGGCCTCGACACCGCGGCGCTGGAACACACTTTGTCCGAGACCAGGCTGACGCCCGGCGCCCGCACCCTGGTCGCCACGATGCGCGCAAACAATGCGCGCTGCGCCCTGGTCTCCGGCGGCTTCACCTGGTTCACCTCGCGCATCGCCGCCTCGTGCGGCTTCGACGAGCATCACGCCAACGCCCTGGAAGAGGCGGGCGGCCAGCTTACCGGCCGCGTCGCAGAGCCGATCCTGGGCCGCGCCGCCAAGCTCGAGATCCTGCTCCGCCTGGCCGAACAGCGCGGCGTGCGCATGGCCGCCACGCTTGCCGTCGGCGATGGCGCCAACGATCTCGACATGCTGGCGCAAGCCGGGCTCGGGATCGCGTTCCACGCCAAGCCCGTGGTGACGCAGGCGATCGAGACCCGGATCGACCATGCCGACCTGCGCGCGCTGCTGTTCGCGCAGGGGTATCCGGCGAGCGAGTTCATCGAGGGTTAGCTTCAGGCAACGGCGCTGCCCTTCAAATCCGTCATGCGAAGCACGCCTCGTCCCACTCCCGTCCATGCGAGGATCGACGAGGCTGCCTGACGCGGCCGGAATAAACGGCGCCGGATCAACGTCTCCTGGATACGGGCGGATGCGCAACGTGCGCGGCCTGATCTGAACACGAAGCAAGATCCGGAGACTTCAGCCATGACCGATCCTTCGATCCCTCTCAAGAACGACGTCTTCGAGCCGGGTGCGGAGACCAGTCCGACATCCGGCAGATCATTCCTGCACGAGAACGGCTGGCCATATCTGGCGCTTCTGGTTCTGTTGTGCGCCCTGCCGCCGCTGTCGATCGACCTGGGATTGCCTGCGCTCCCCGACGTCGCGTCAAAGCTGAACACCAGCAGCGCGCAGAGCGGGCTGACGGTCGGCGTGTTCATGGCCGGTTTCGCCGTCACCCCGCTCGCCTATGGCCTCCTCTCGGATCGCTATGGCCGCAGGCCCCTGCTGATCGCAGGGCTGGCTCTGTTCGTGCTCGGCGGCATCGGCGCCGCGTTCGCGCCCTCCATCTCGTGGCTGCTGCTGGCGCGCCTGGTGCAGGGCGCCGGCGCGGGTGCGGGTCCGACGATCGCGTTCGCCGCGACCCGAGACCGCCTGCGCGGCGCCCCGATGGCGCGGCGCCTCGCCATCCTGACCATGCTGCTCAACACGGCCCCGATCATCGCGCCGAGCATCGGCACCGTGACGCTTGCCCTGGCCGGATGGCGCGGCATCTACGCGTCGCTCGGGCTTGGTGGACTTCTGCTCTTCCTTCTCGTCGCCTGCGGATTTGCCGAGACCGCGCGGCCGGACGCGACCGCGGCAGGTCGGACCAGTGTCTTGGGGACGCTGGCGCAGAATGCGGCGGCGCTGCGATCGCGGCCCGATGTGCTGGCCTTCGGCGCCGTCTACGGCCTTAGCGCGGGATCGATGTTCGCCTACGTCTCGACCTCGCCGCTGCTGCTGATCCAGACGCTCGGCGCGACGCCCGCGGTCTATGCCAGCCTGTTCGCCGTCACCGCATCGGCGATCGTATGCGGCGCCTACGTGTCGAGCCGGGCGCTTCGCACCATGTCCGCAGACCTCGTCATCATCCTCGGCCTTTGCTTCTCCCTGGCCGGCCCGGCCGCGGCGGCCAGCCTGCTGCTGGCAGGTGCCGCCGGCCTGCTGCCGATCGTCGCCTGCATGGCGACCGCCACCTTCGGCTACGGGTTGATCGCCCCGGCGGCGGCACAAGCGACGCTTGATCCGCTTCCCGGCTTGGCCGGCGTCACGGCCGCGTTCATGACCAGCTTCCAGATGATCTGCATGAGCCTCTCCAGCCTGCTCGCCGCCATGTTGTTCTACCGGTTCGGCGACGCGGCGATGGCGCCGACCATGGCTGGCTTCGCTCTCGCATCCGGGCTCTGCCTGATCGCCGGCAGGCTGATTTTCACGACGCGTACCGGCACGTCCTCCGGCGCCGACGTTGGGCTGAACGCTAGCCGGTAGCCAGGCAAGGGCGCTGCCCTTGAACCCGCCAAAGGCTTGCCTTTGGAAACCTCAACGCAGGACCTGCGAGAATAGGATGCGTTTGAAGCGTTCTACCGGCGCCGGGTTGTGCTGCGCCTTGGCCAGGAGGTTGGCGCCCTGCAGCGACGAGACGATGAAGCCCGCAACATCGTCGCAGTCGAAGCCGGGCGGTAATTCTCCGGCTTTCACCGCAGCGCTCAGGCAGTAGGCGATCGCGTCCTGCACTTCGGCAAAGACCTCCACCAGCCTGTGGCGGATGACCTCGCTATGATCATTCGCCTCCGCGGTGAAGTTGCCGAACAGGCAGCCGTTGCGCATCTCGTCCTGGTTGAGGCGGTCGCGGCCGGCATCGAGATAGGCGCCCAGGCGCTGCAACGGCGGCAAATCGTCGCGGCGGAGGGTCTCGCGCATCAAATCGCAACCGGACGCGAAATACCGCTCGATCACCTCCAGCCCGAACGCCTCCTTCGAGGCGAAATGGTTGGTGAACGAACCCTGCGGCACCCCCGCGGCCTGGACGATGTCGCGCACGCTGGCGCCCGCGAACCCACGCTCATGCACGACACGCAGGCCGGCCGTCAGGATCTTCTCGCGGTTAGAGGGTTTGGGCATGGTTTTAATATGGCCGTCCGTATTGTTGGATCAAGAGGCGTCCTGCGGCTGCTGGGCATCGCGATGCGCCTCGCGACTCTGGGGCTCGACGAACACGCGCGTGATTTCCGGATGGGCCTTGCGGATCGCCCGCTCGATCCGCGAGACGGCGAGCTCGACGTCGCCGGCGCTTTGGCGATCGTCGAAATCCAGGCTGAGCGCCAGCAGCACCTCGCGGGGTCCGAAATGCATGGTCAGCACCTCGTTCAACCTCTGCACCCCGGGTTCGGCCGAGGCGATCCGGCGGATGCCGGCCTGCACCTCGGGCGCCACCCCCTCTCCGGTCAGCAGCGACTGGCACTCGAAGGCGAGGAATGCTGCGGTCAGGGTCAGGATGGCGCCGATCACCAGGGAGGCGACGCCGTCCAGCACCGGCAGCCCGAGCCACTGGCTCAGGCCGATACCGAGCAGGGCGAACAGCAGGCCGAGCAACGCGGCACTATCCTCGAACAGCACGGTGAACAGGGTCGGGTCTTTGCTCAGGCGGATCGCCGCGATCCAGCTGCGCGTGCCCTTGCCGCGACGGAACTCGGCCAGCGCCACCAGCCACGTCGTTCCCTCGAACAGCAGGCTCAGGCCGAGCACCAGATAATTCACCCAGGCATGATCGACCGCATGAGGATGGCGGACCTTGTCGATCCCCTCGACGATGGAGACGCCGGCGCCGAGGCCGAAGATCAGCACCGCCACCACGAAGGTCCAGAAATACAATTGCAGCCCGTAGCCGAACGGATGGCTGGCATCCGCGGGTTGGGCGGACCGTCGCAGCCCGTAGAGCATTAGGAGCTGGTTGCCGCTGTCGACCAGCGAGTGGATCGCCTCGCTGAGCATGGCCGAGCTGCCGGTGAAGAAGGCGGCCACGAACTTGGTCGCGGCAATCAGCATGTTGCCCCCGAGGGCGGCATAGATGACGAATCGCGGGGATGAATGAGCCATGACGCAGCATAACGCGGGTCTCGGCCGATGCCTGCCGCGTCAAAATATTGCGGACCCCGCTGCATCGTTGCCGCTATGATCCGGCCCGACCCTGACTGTCCAGGAGCGACCATGACATTCTCCAGCGAGCTGCTCGAGACCGAGGCCCGCTACGGTGCCTATAACTACAAGCCGCTGGACGTCGTGCTGACGCGCGGATCGGGCGTCTGGGTGTGGGACGTCGACGGCACCCGCTATCTCGATTGCCTGTCGGCCTATTCCGCGGTCAACCAGGGCCACTGCCACCCGCGCATCCTGGCCGCGCTGACCGAGCAGGCCGGCCGGCTGACGCTGACCTCGCGGGCGTTCCATAACGACCAGCTGGCACCCTTCTACGAGGAGCTCTGCATCCTCACCGGATCGCACAAGGCGCTGCCGATGAACTCCGGCGCCGAGGCGGTCGAGAGCGCGCTCAAGGTCGCCCGCAAATGGGCCTACCAGGTCAAGGGCGTCGCCGCCGAGCAGGCCGAGATCATCGTCTGCGACGGCAATTTCCACGGCCGCACGCTGTCGCTGGTGTCGTTCAGCACCGACGAGGTCTCGCGCTACGAGTTCGGCCCGTTCACGCCGGGTTTCCGGATCATCCCCTACGGCGACGCCGCGGCGCTGGAGCGGGCGATCAACCCGCGCACGGCCGCCTTCCTGGTCGAGCCGATCCAGGGCGAGGCCGGGGTCATCATCCCGCCCGACGGCTACCTGCGGCAGGCCCGCGCGTTATGCACGAAGCATGACGTGCTGCTGATCCTGGACGAGATCCAGACCGGGCTGGGACGCACCGGCACGCTGCTCGCCGAGGAGCATGAGGGCATCGAGGCCGACCTGACGCTGATCGGCAAGGCGCTCTCGGGCGGCTTCTACCCGGTCTCGGCGGTGCTCAGCCACGAGGCGGCCCTCGGCGTGCTGAAGCCCGGCGAGCATGGCTCGACCTTCGGCGGCAACCCGCTGGCCTGCGCGGTGGCGCGCATGGCGCTCAAGGTGCTGGTCGAGGAGGGCATGATCGAGAATGCCGCGCGCATGGGCAACCGGCTGCAGCAGGGCCTGCGCCAGGCGACTTCGGGGATGGTGCGAGAGGTGCGCGGACGCGGGCTGATGCTGGCGCTCGAACTCGATCCGGACCGCGGCGGCGCGCGCCGTTTCTGCGAGAAGCTCCGCCGTCGCGGCATCCTGTGCAAGGAGACGCATACCCACACGATCCGCATCGCCCCGCCCCTGGTCATCACCGC
>CAXSEE010000121.1:0-13249 GCA_964235615.1 uncultured Acetobacteraceae bacterium
ACCAGCACTCGCCGATGTTCGGGCAGGCGGCCTCCTCGCAGACCGTGACCAGGTTGTGCTCGCGCATCAGCGCGCGGGTCTCGTGATAGACCGGGCTCGTGGGCGCGCGCACCCGTATCCAGTCCGGCTTGCGCTGGATCGGATTATCCGGCCGTCGCGCCTTCTCCGGATGGCGCGGCATCTCCGGGGCGGAAACTAGAGATGCTCGGTGGTCGATCAGCAGCCGGGTGGACATGCGAGCCTGCGGGATTTCATGAGCAAGAGATGGAGACCCTGAACGTGCCCGTCAACGTGATCAGTAGTGGATCACCTGCCCGTACGCGTCGAGCACCGCCTCGTGCATGGTCTCGCTGACGGTCGGGTGCGGGAACACGGTGTGCATCAGTTCCTGCTCCGTGGTCTCCAGCGTGCGCGCGATGGCGTAGCCCTGGATCATCTCGGTGACTTCCGCGCCGATCATGTGCGCCCCCAGCAACTCGCCGGTCCTGGCATCGAACACGACCTTGACCATACCCTCCGGCTCGCCCATCGCGATCGCCTTGCCGTTGCCGACGAACGGGAAGCGCCCGACCCGGATCTCGTGGCCGGCCTCGCGCGCGCGGGCCTCGGTCAGGCCCACGGAAGCCACCTGCGGGCGGCAGTAGGTGCAGCCCGGGATGTTGGTCCAGTCGATCGGATGGGGGTCCAGCCCCGCAATCTTCTCGACGCAGATCACGCCCTCATGGCTCGCCTTGTGCGCCAGCCACGGCGCCCCCGCGAGATCGCCGATGGCGTAGACGCCGGGCTCGCCGGTGGCGCAGAACGGGTCGATCTTCACATGCGTGCGCTCGACCTCGATCCTGGTGCCCTCGAGCCCGATGCCCTCGACATTGCCGACAATGCCGACCGCCGAGATCACCCGGTCGACGGTGATCTCCTCGCGTTTCCCGGCCACCTCGACCGGCACCACCACGGCTCCGCCTTCGCGGCGGATCTCGCCCAGCTTGGCACCGGTCAGGATGCGCATGCCCTGCTTCTCGAAAGCGGTGCGGGCGAAGGCGCCGATCTCCGCGTCCTCGACCGGCAGGATGCGGTCGAGCATCTCCACCACCGTCACCTCCGCGCCCATGTTGCGGTAGAACGAGGCGAACTCGATCCCGATCGCGCCAGAGCCGACCACCAGCAGGCGCTTGGGCATCATCTTCGGCACCATCGCCTCGCGATACGACCAGATGAACTCGCCATCCGGTTCCAGGCCGGGCAGCACGCGCGCGCGCGCGCCGGTGGCCAGGATCACGTTCGTGGCCGTGAGGTCGGCGACCGGCTTGCCCTCCTTAATGACGCGGACCCGCCGCCCCTTGCCGTCGATGCCGTCGAGCGTGCCGGAGCCGCTGAACACCGGGATCTTGTTCTTCTTCAGCAGGTAGCCGACGCCGGAAGCGAGCTGCCCGGCGACCTTGCGCGAGCGCTTGACGATCTTATCGAGGTCGAAGCGGATGTTGTCCGCCGCGAAGCCGAACTCATCGAGGTTATGCAGCAGATGGTTGATCTCCGACGAGCGCAGCAGCGTCTTGGTCGGGATGCAGCCCCAGTTGAGGCAGATCCCGCCCAGATGCTCGCGCTCCACCACGGCCGCGCGGAGCCCGAGCTGGGTCGCGCGTATGGCCGCGACATAGCCGCCAGGGCCGCCGCCGATGACGATGAGGTCGAATTCGGTGTCAGCCATCCGCGTCAGACCACCAGGCTCATCGGCGCTTCGACCACGGACTTGAACACCGACATCCATTGTGCGGCGAGCGCCCCGTCGATGACGCGATGATCGACCGAGATGGTGCAGGTCATCACCGTCGCAGCCTCGATGCGGTCGCCAGCGCGCACCACCGCCCGCTTGTCGCCGGCGCCGATGGCGAGGATGGCGCCCTGCGGCGGGTTGATGATCGCGGAGAAGTCGCGCACGCCATACATGCCCATGTTCGAGATCGAGAAGGAGCCGCCCTGGAACTCGTCCGGCTTGAGCTTGCCGTCACGGGCGCGGGCGATCAGGCCCTTCGCGTCGTTGCTGAGCTGGGACAGGCTCTTGATGTCCGCGTGGCGAATGATCGGCGTGATCAGCCCGTCCGGGATCGACACCGCGATCGAGATGTCGACATCGTCATACTGGAGGATCGCCTCGTCCGTGTAGGAGGCGTTCACCCTGGGCACGCGACGCAAGGTGACCGCGGCGGCCTTGATCAACAGGTCGTTGACCGAGAGCTTGAAGTGGCCGGGACCCTCCTTCGGCGCCGAAGCGTTCAGCTCCGTGCGCAATGCCAGCAGCCGGTCCAGCTCGACGTCGATCGAGACGTAGAAATGCGGCACGAACTGCTTGGATTCCCCCAGGCGGCGGGCGATCACGCGTCGTATGTTGCTGTTCGGGATCTTCGTATGCGGTGCCGTGACCGCTACGGGAGCGGGCTTGGCCGGTGCCGCCTTGGGAAGTTCGACCGGCTTCTCCGCCACTTTCTCCGGCGCCTTCTGTTCCGGCTTGCTCTGGGCCGCCTCGATATCGGCACGCACGATGCGCCCGTTCGGACCAGTCCCGGTCACCGACGCCGGATCGATGCCCGCCGCCACGGCCAGCCGCTTCGCCAGTGGCGAGATGAATACGCGCTCGCCATGGCCGGAGCTTACGGGAGCAGGAGCCGAAGCAGCCACCGCTGGCGCGTCCTTGCCTTCGACGGGCGCGGGCTTCGCCGGCTGGCTGGCCTCCGCCGCCGGTGCGCCCGAAGCAGGGGAGCTCGGCACCGCCTCGCCCGCCTCGACGATGATGCCGATCGGCTCGTTGACCTTGACGCCCTCGGTACCGTCCTGGACCAGGATGCGGCCCAGCACGCCCTCGTCGACCGCCTCGACCTCCATCGTCGCCTTGTCGGTCTCGATCTCGGCGATCACGTCGCCGGCGGCGATGGTCTCCCCCTCCTTCTTCAGCCAGCGCGACAGCGTGCCCTCCGTCATCGTCGGAGACAGCGCCGGCATCAGGATATTCACGGACATAGAACGACTTTCAGAACAGCTTGCGGACCGCATCCACAACCCAGTCGGGCTGCGGCAGGGCGAGCTTCTCGAGATTGGCGGCGTAGGGCAGCGGCACATCCAGGCCATGCACGCGCACCGGCGGCGCGTCCAGCCAGTCGAAGGCGTGCTCGATCACCTGCATCGCGATCTCGGCGCCGATGCCCGCGAACGGCCAGCCCTCCTCGACCATGACCACGCGGTTGGTCTTCCTGACGCTCTCGACGATGGTCGCGGTATCCAGCGGACGCAGGCTGCGCAGGTTGACCACCTCCGCCTCGATGCCCTCGCCGGCGAGGATCTCGGCCGCCTTCAGCGCCACGCCGACCATGATCGAGAAGGCGACGATGGTGACGTGGGTGCCCGCGCGCTCGATCTTGGCCCTACCGATCTCCAGCACGAAGTCGGGATCGGTCGGGCACTCGAAGCTCTGCCCATACAGCAGCTCGTTCTCGAGGAAGATGACCGGGTTCGGGTCCTGGATCGACGCCCGCAGCAATCCCTTGGCATCGGCCGAGGAATAGGGAGCCACCACCTTCAGGCCAGGCACGTGGGCATACCAGCTCGCGTAGCACTGGCTATGCTGGGCGGCGACGCGCGACGCGGCACCATTGGGGCCGCGGAACACGATCGGGCAGCCCATCTGGCCGCCGGACATGTACAGCGTCTTGGCCGCCGAGTTGATGATGTGGTCGATCGCCTGCATGGCGAAGTTGAAGGTCATGAACTCGACGATCGGCTTCAAGCCGGTCAGGGCGGCGCCTACCGCCATGCCGGTGAAGCCATGCTCGGTGATCGGCGTGTCGATGATCCGCCGCTCGCCGAACTCCTCCAGCAGGCCCTGGCTGATCTTGTAGGCGCCCTGATACTCGGCGACCTCCTCGCCCATCAGGAACACGTCGTCGTCGGCACGCATCTCGAGCGCCATGGCGTCGCGCAGCGCCTCGCGCACGGTGGTGGGCCTGGTCTCGCCCCACTCCTTTTCCGGCGCCACGCGCGCCAGCTCCGGCGTCTTGGCCTCGGACGCGCGGTCGGCGATCTCCTTTGGACCCGCACCCTGGACCATGGGCGCCTCCCCGGACGTGACCGGTGCAGGGGGCGGAGCCGGCTGCCTGTCCATCGAGGCGGCGTCCTCGCCCTCGCCGAGCAGGATCGCGATCGGCGCGTTCACCGCGACATTCTCGGCACCCTCGTCGACGAGCAGCTTGCCGATGGTGCCCTCGTCGACCGCCTCGACCTCCATCGTCGCCTTGTCGGTCTCGATCTCGGCGATCACGTCGCCGGCGGACACCGTGTCGCCGACCTTCTTCAGCCAGCGCGACAGCTTGCCCTCGGTCATCGTCGGCGACAGCGCGGGCATCAGCACCTGGGTCGACATGGTCTCAGCTCTCCACCAGGATGTCGGTCCATAGTTCGGCCGGATCGGGCTCCGGACTCGATTGCGCGAACTCCGCCGCGTCCTGGACGATACGCTTGATCTCGTCATCGATCGCCTTCAGCGACGCCTCGTCCGCACCGCGCTCGATCAGCGCGTGACGCACCCGCTCGATCGCGTCATGCTCGCGGCGCATCTGCTCGACCTCGTCGCGCGTGCGGTATTTCGCCGGGTCCGACATCGAGTGGCCGCGATAGCGATAGGTCGTCATCTCCAGCAGGAACGGGCCGGCACCGCTGCGGCAATGCGCCACCGCCTGTTTCGCGGCGTCATGCACCGCCTCGACATCCATGCCATCGACCTGCAGGCCCGGGATGCCCCAGGGTGCTCCGTTCCTGGACAGGTCGCGAGAGGCCGAGCTGCGCTCGACGCTGGTGCCCATGCCGTAGCGGTTGTTCTCGATCACGAACACGCAGGGCAGCTTCTGCAGTGCGGCGATATTGAAGCTCTCGAACACCTGGCCCTGGTTCGAGGCGCCCTCGCCGAAATAGGCCACCGAGACCTCGTCCGAGCCGCGATAGCGGTTGGCGAACGCGAGCCCGATGCCGATCGACACCTGGGCGCCGACGATGCCATGGCCGCCGTAGAAATTCTCCTTGCGGGAGAACATGTGCATCGAGCCGCCCTTGCCGCGCGAATAGCCGGTCGCCCGGCCGGTCAGCTCGGCCATCACGCCGCGCGCCTCCATGCCGGTCGCCAGCATGTGGCCATGGTCGCGATACGAGGTCACCACCTTGTCGCCCGGCTTGAGGGCCATCTGCACCCCGGTCACCACCGCTTCCTGGCCGATGTACAGATGGCAGAAACCGCCGATCAGTCCCATGCCGTACAACTGGCCGGTACGTTCCTCGAAGCGGCGGATCAGCACCATGCCGCGATAGGCGTGGGTCAGCTCCTCCTGCGTCATCAACGGACTGTTGCGCAGCGGAGTACTCTGCAGCTCGGGCTGCCCGGCTTTCGCATCCCGCGCCACCGACGATTTATTCATAAAGACGCCCTTTCGCGCTGCTCATTGATGAGGGTCTTGCCACCCGATTTGGCAACCACCCTCAGGCCATCGATGCGCATGCCGCGATCAACCGCCTTGCACATGTCATACAGCGTCAGCGCCGCGATGCTCGCGGCCGTCAACGCCTCCATCTCCACCCCGGTCGGTCCGGTCGTGCGCACCCGCGCCTCGATCCCGATCCCCGACCCGTCTTCCGCCGGCCACAGCTCGATCGCGACCGACGACAGGCTCAACGGATGGCATAGCGGGATCAGCTCGGCCGTGCGCTTGGCGGCCATGATGCCGGCAATCCGTGCGGTCGCCAACACGTCGCCCTTCGGCATCCCGCCGGACATGATCAGCGCCAGGGTTTCCGGCTGCATCAGCACCGACGCGCGGGCAACCGCCTCGCGCCGCGTGTCCGGCTTGTCCGAGACATCGACCATCACCGCCCGGCCGGCATCGTCGAGATGCGTGAGGCGGCCCTCGGGCGGCATCAGATCGGACCCAGCAGGGCCGCCGCCGCCGCACCCGGATCGGGCTGGCGCAGCAGGCTCTCGCCGACCAGGAAGCAGGTCGCGCCCACGGCCGCCAGCCGCCGGATGTCGGCGCGGGTGGCGATGCCGCTCTCGGTGACCACGATGCGGTCGGGAGGCACCATCGGCGCCAGTTCCAGCGTGGTGGCGAGATCGGTGCGCAAGGTGCGCAGGTTGCGGTTGTTGATGCCGATCAGCGAGACCTGCAAGGCAAGCGCGCGATGCAGCTCCGCCTCGTCATGCACCTCGACCAGCACATCCAGGTCGAGCGAGCGCGCCAGGCCGAGCAGCTCCGTGGCCGCGTCATCCTCGAGGGCGGCCATGATCAGCAGGATGCAGTCCGCGCCGATCAGCCGGCTCTCGTAGACCTGCCAGTTCTCCAAGATGAAATCCTTGCGCAGCACGGGTATTCCCACCGCCGCCCGCGCTGCCTTCAGATGGCCCACCTCGCCGTGGAACGACGGCCCTTCTGTCAGCACCGACAGGCAGGCGGCGCCGGCTGCCTCGTAGGCGCGCGCGATCGCCGCGGGATCGAAATCCGGCCGGATCAGGCCGGCGGAGGGCGAGGCTTTCTTGATCTCGGCGATCAGCCCTGCCTGGCGTTCCGCCGTCTTGAGCTTGAGCGCTCCGGCAAAGCCGCGCGGACCGCCGTCCATGTTACGCAGCTTTGCCTTGATCTCCCTGAGCGGCAGCTCGGCACTCCGCCGCGAGACCTCCTCGCGGGTCTGCGCGCAGATGCGAGCCAACGTGTCGGACGCATCGCCGGCCATCAGTCCTGGTCTTCCCTGTCCCTGGTTGCCTCGGCCCGGAGTGCTTCGAGCACACGCCAGGCCGACCCGTCGTCGAGAGCCCGGGCGGCATTTGCGACCGCCTCGCGCAGATCGGGCGCGTCGGGCCCGGGCGGGAACATGTTGCCTCCGCGTGCCATGCGCAAGGCCGCCGCCGCATTGAACAGCACCGTGTCCCGATAGGCCGGCGGGCAGCTGGTCCGGTCGCCACGCAACAGCGCCTCCAGCACGGCCGCGTTATGGGTCGCGTCTCCTCCGGCAATAGCCGAGATCGGCGCCGCCGGCAGACCGACAGCCTCCGGGGTCAAGGTAAAGCGGTGCAGCCGTCCATCCTCCAGCGCCACGACATGGCTGGTCCCGGCCAAGGTCAACTCGTCGACACCTTGACGACCCGGAGCACCCTCGCCGTGCACGACCCAGACCCGCGTCGCGCCGAGCTGTTGCAGGGTCCGCGCCACCGGCTCCAGCCAGCCGGCGTCGAACACGCCGATCAGCTGCAGCGACACCGAGGCCGGATTACAGAGCGGACCGAGCAGATTGAACAAGGTGCGGGTGCCGAGCTCGCGACGCACATCGGCCGCGTGGCGCAGGGCGGGATGATGCGCCGGCGCCGACAGGAAGGCGATGCGATGCCGCGCGATCTGCCGTGCCAGCGCTTCGGGTTCGACCAGCGGCGGCACGCCCAGCGCCGCCAGCACGTCGGTGGCGCCGGCACGCGACGAGATCGCGCGGTTGCCGTGCTTGGCGACAGGCACGCCGAGTGCGGCCATGACGAAGGCCACCGCCGTCGAGACGTTCAAGGTGCCGTGCTGGTCGCCGCCGGTGCCGCACACGTCGATCGCATCGGCCGGCACGCTCACCCGCTGCATCCGGGCACGCATCGCCCGCACCGCACCCACTAGCTCGGCCACGGTCTCGCCACGCACCCTCAGCCCCATCAGCAGGGCGCCGATCTGTGCCGGCGTCGCGTCACCCGCCATCACCAGATCGAAAGCCGCCTCCGCTTCCCATTCGGAAAGTGCTGCACCTTCCGCGATGCGGCCGAGTGTCGGCTTTAGGTCCGCCTGCGGCATTCCGTCCGTGGCACCTTCAGGCAGCCCTGGACCGGATGTCGTTGCGTCCGCGGGCAATGGCCAGGAAGTTGGCCAATATGTCATGGCCGTGCTGCGACGCGATGCTCTCGGGATGGAACTGCACGCCGAAGATCGGCAGGTCGCGGTGACGCAGGCCCATGATGACGCCGTCGTCGGTCCAGGCGGTCGGCACCAGCATCTCGGGCAAGCTGTCCGGCCGCACCACGAGACTGTGGTAGCGCGTGGCGCCGAACGGGCTCGGCAGGCCCTCGAACACGTCGCTGCCGAGATGGCGGATCTGGCTGACCTTGCCATGCATGGGCGCGCGGGCCCGCACCACCTGCCCGCCGAACACCTTGCCGATCGCCTGATGACCCAGGCAGACGCCCAGTATCGGCACGCGGCCGGCCGCGCGTTCGATCAGCTCGCAGCAGATCCCGGCCTCGTTGGGCGAGCACGGGCCAGGCGAGATCACGATGGCTTCCGGCAGCAGGGCCAGCGCCTCGTCCACGCCGAGCCGGTCGTTGCGGCGGACGTCGCACGCGACACCCAGGTCCCCGAGATAATGCACCAGGTTGAAGGTGAAGCTGTCGTAATTGTCGATCAGCAGGATCATGCCACGAGAGTGGCCCCCCG
This sequence comes from uncultured Acetobacteraceae bacterium, assembly GCA_964235615.1. Lineage (GTDB taxonomy): Bacteria > Pseudomonadota > Alphaproteobacteria > Acetobacterales > Acetobacteraceae > Lichenicoccus. The sequence goes on from CAXSEE010000121.1 coordinate 8,487, forward strand.
CTCACATGCGGTCAATCCGTGCCTGCGGAATGGTTGCTCCCCGCCAGGCGAAGGGGTCGCACGGCGACGCGGCGTGGTCTCAGAACTCGAAGTCGAAGGTCGAGAGATAGTAGGTGGCGTCGGAGCCACCCGCCCGCGAGATCCCGTTGGAGGCGAACAGGCGGCCGAAATCCTGGGTCCAGGTCAGATGCCGGTCGAGCCGAATCGCGAGGTTGACCTGCGGGATGGCGCCGATATAGCCGCCGCCCAGTTTCTTGAAGCCGTAGATATAGGTCAGGCCGTAGAACGCGTCCTGCGTGCTGTCCCGCCAATAGAACGGCAGCTTGAGCTTCAGCAGCACCGACTGGCCGAGCATGACGTCACCCTTGATCGCGGCGGCGATGATGTTGCTGGTGCCGATATAGGCCGTGGTGTCGAGATAGTTCGACGACGGCACGTAGGGCAGGCTGTAGGTGCCGATCGTGCCTTTGGTGCTGGCGTTGTTGCCGCCGGAATAGAGATCGCCCTGGAAGCCCACCGCGGGCTGGCCCGGCGTGCGCAGGAAGCGCCAGACGACGCTGTCGTTGAGCGCGTAGGCGCTGACCGGCCGGCTGATGGAGGTGCGGGCCTGGTAGAAGTGGCCGCCCTGATAGATCGCGCCGAGTGAGAACTCGATCGGACCGGCCTTGCCCCAGAGCCGAACGCCGTAGTTGTCGCGCCGCGTGGTGCCGTTCCGGGTGGCGCCCGGAACCGGGATCGACGTCGCCTCGCCACCATAGATGTAGCCGTAATAGAACGCATCGGCGAAGACATGCCCGGGTGCCGCGAACAGCTTGAAATCCGGGACCGCATAGCTCTCGTAGCCGCCGAACAGCCTCGTGTTGTAGGACGGCAGGCTGTGGAACAACGCAGGCGGGTTGATGTTGGTCTGCACGAAGTCGAACAGGTCGAACCGGACGCGCGGAAAGACGCTGTAGGCCCGGACGCCATTCCAGCTCTCGGGCACGTTCGAGATGGTGCGCTGGTAGAACACATACTCCGGGGCGTCGTAGAACTGCATGCGCCCTAGGGCGATGCCATCGACGGCGCCGAAGAGACGTCCCTTCAGCTCGGCGAACCCCTGCAGCCAGTCGAGCCGCTTGGTGTATCCCTGGCTGTAGCCGTAGGGATCGGTGCCGCCGGCATCGCCGTTGATCAGCTCGCCATAGAAGCGCAGCGCCGGCCCCAGATGCAGATCGGCGCCATAGATGCCGCGCGCCGTGACGCGGCCGGAGTCCGTGACCTTGATGTTGCCGGCTTCCGGCCGGTTCTCGAAGTAGTTACGGAAACGCTCCTCGCCGCTGAAGGTGATGTAGACGTCGCCGTCGGACGTCAGCGGGATGTATTTCAGCAGGTCGAACGGGTCGTTGTCGGCGCGTCGCTGCGCCGGGTCCGCGAGCACGCGCCAATCCTCGTAGGCGCGGTCGGTGCCATAGCGGCCGACCGGACCGAAGCCCGCGGCACTGCCGCCGTCGCGGTTGAAGACCTCCCAGTCGGGATATTGATGCACCCGCAAGGCAGCACCAGGACCCTTCGGGAGCAGCAGGCTCTGGGTGTTGGCGTTCACCTCCGGCTGGTTGGTCAGCGTCGTGCGCTGGCCGTCGGCTGCTTCGTCCGGATCAGACGGCGCCAGCCTGACTGCGGGACCGGCTGTGGCAGCGACGCTACCGGACGGGATGGCCTGGGCCGACGCGGCGACGTCGAGGCAGGCCGAACCGGCCACAAGGCCGATTGCCAGAAGGTGTCGCTTGGATCGTGCCCGCATCATCCCGCACCATTTCTTGTTTTTCTTGGACGCGCCCGCAAACTCGCGAGCGAACGACAGGCGGCTTCTCATTTAACCGTAACGGTCAACCTCGAAGGGTTGCGTCGGACGCCATCTGTTCCGTGTCTCCCGGCATCTTGCGAGCCGCGCCATTTTGGCGCGTGGCATGCCTGCCGGGATGCCCTGGGATCGATATGATCGGTCCCAGGGCCGCGCCGGATCAGACCTGCTGCATCTTCGACAGGGTGTCGTTGGGGATCCCAGGGAAATTGTTGGAGATCAGGTAGCGCGGGCTGGTCGCAACCCAGTCCTTGAGGGCGATCTCCTGGAACACGCCATTGTCCCAGGTCTGGATGATCTCCAGGTCCTCGGTCCCGACATTGCGTATCGCGTGGCCGAAGCCGGCCGGAATATAGGCGACATCACCCGCCTGGAACGATGCCACCTTGCCGCGGCCGCCCGATCCGAACGCCGCGATCTGGCCCTTGCCCTTGAGATAGTAGTGCCACTCGTTGGCGTTCGGGTTCCAGTGCAATTCCTTGATCTGGCCGGGCTTGATCACCATCAGCCCGCCGGACATGGTCTTGGCGATCGGCCATTCGTCGACGGTTGCCAACTGGAACGAGCCGCCCTCGAAGCCGCGATGCGACCTCTTGTCGTGGAACAGGCTGAACTTGTGCGTCGACTCCTTCGGCCATGGCGCCTCGACGGCCGCCGCGGCCGTCAGGATCGGTCCCGCCTGGATGTAGCTCTCCCCCTGCGGGAACGCGTCGAACACGTCCTTCGGCAGGCCGAAATTCAGCGACAGCATCTCCTTCGGCGTGACGTTGATCCAGTCGGTGATCGAGAAGGTGCCGTGTTCGGAAAAGGCGCCATTGTCGAACGAGAGGATGAAGTGGCAGGGCTTGTCGCCGATGGTCTGGATCGAGTGGCCATGGCCCTTGGGGAAATACCACAGGTCGCCCGCGCCATAATTGTTGATCTCGGTCTGTCCCGACGGATCGAGCACGACGGTCTGGCAGTGGCCGTCGATCACGAACGCCCACTCGGCCGCGATCGCGTGCCAGTGCAGCTCGCGCGCGGCGCCGGCATCGAGAAACATGTGGACGCCGGCAATCCCCTTGCTGATCGGAAAGCGATGCACCGTCGCTTCCTTGGCCCAGCCGCCCGACGTCACCTTCGGCGTCGCGCCATCGAGCGAATAATGGAAGTCCGGCATATCGCCGACGTCCTTCGGATCATGATCGGTGACATTCGGTCCGGTTGGCAACTGGGTTGCCTGGAAGCCGAAGCCGCCATCCCCAGGCTTCAAGGCTTCCGCCGCGGCTGCGCCGGCGCTGCCGGCTAGAGCCACGAGACCGCCAGCGCCGATCGCCGCGGTGCCCAGAAAATTCCGTCTGTTGGTGTTCATTATATGCTCCCCTTTTCGTTCGATCCGCGGCATGGTCCTAGTGGCTCTTCATGCCCGGCAAACGTTTTCCTACTGATTGACGACAGTCGGATCGAGTGGCCGGCGAACTGGAACGAGATCCGCAACCAGAAAGCCGATCGTCGTCCGGTCGCCGACGTCAACCCAATTTCATGCCGGGGCAACGATCCGGCATCGCTCGCAACCCGCCCCGCTTCCCGCCCCGGAGACATGATCCTTTCGACCGGGCTGGCGGCCGTTGCCGGGCAGCAGACCACGCCGGGCTGCAATTACCGCGTTCGCGCGCACCGCTCCGGCCCATGCCGCCTCGCGCAAGCGGTCCGCCCGCGGTGGCTCCTGCAATTGACTTCATCGACGCCGTCCGTTGGGGTCTGACTGCCTTTTAATGACACTATTGTCACCTTCCGTGACAGCCTCAACAAGAGGCAATTGCCGTGCTGCGATAGCGAACACCTATCAAGGGGCGGGTGGGCAACTGCTAAACTGTTGCAACCTTCTGCCGCGCCAGCCGCGCCGCCACCGCGATGAGCGCGTCGACCATGGGCGATCCGGGATGCCGGTCGAGCGTGAGCAGCCCGACCCGGAAGGCCGCCTCCGGTGCCGTGATCGGGATCGACCGGAACGGCGGGCTGCCGGCGAACACGCTCGCCACCTGCTCGGATACGATGGTGGCCCAGTCGCCGCGCTTGACGTGCGCCACCAGCGAGATGGTCGAACTTGATTGCAGCATCAGCGCCGCCGGCGATGCCCCGGCAGCGGCGAGCAGCCGGTCCAGGATACGCCGGTTCTGCATGTCTGGGGTGAGCAGGCAGAGCGGCAGACCCGCCAACTGTGCCCAGGTGACGCTGTCGTGCCGGCCCATCGGGCCGCCCTCGGTGGTCAGCAGCCGGTAGTGCTCAGCATAGAGCGGCATCGGCTGCAGCCGGCCGGTGTTCTCGTTGTCGAGATAGGTGATGCCGGCATCGGCCTGCAGGTTGCCCAGCATCTCCATGATCTCGTCGGAGCTGCGCGACAGGATGGTGATCCGCACCGCCGGATGCAGCGTCCGATAGAGCGTGGTGAGAGCCGGCACGTACGGCGCGGCGGTCGGAATAACGGCGATCCGCAAGGTCCCGGAGAGGCCCTTGCGCAACGCGTCGATCTCCTCGCGCATGTTGCGTGCGTCGCCCACCAGCCGCCGCGCCCACTCCAGGACCCGCTCGCCCTCCGGAGTCAGGCCCTGGAAGCGCGAGCTGCGACGGACCAGCATCACGCCCAGCGTCTCCTCGAGCTGCTTGATGCCGGCCGAGAGGCTCGGCTGCGCCACCCCGCAGGCCTCGGCGGCGAGGCGGAAGTTCCGTTCACGAGCGACCGCCAGCAGGAACTCGAGCTTGTCGATCATGAAGCCATTCTCCTGCCCCGGCGCATGGCAGGCAAGGCTTGCATGATCCTGTCCTGATCGGCTTTGTCTATCGAACTACGCTTTATCGGTTGATGTCGGGGATCGTCCGCCGGCGCTAGTGGAGAAAATCTGACGGAAAGAACCGTCAGATTTTTCCACTAGCCGTTGAT
>CAXSEE010000122.1:0-13235 GCA_964235615.1 uncultured Acetobacteraceae bacterium
CAAAAGCCGGTGCCGACATTCTGTTCCCGGAGGCCTTGACCTCGGAAGAGGAGATGCGGACGGCGTGCGCGGCTTTCGACAAGCCCATGTTCGCGAACATGGCGAGTGGTGGCCTCACTCCAATCCTCTCCGTTCAAACGTTGAAGGAGATCGGCTACTCGATCGCGATCTTCCCGTCGATGACCGGGCTGGTCGCTGCGGCGGCGATCCGGGAGTCTCTTCTGCGTCTCAAAATGGACGGGGTTGGCGAGACGCCTCAGATTGCCATGATGGATTTCAAGCAGTTTTGCTCGCTAATCGGGTTTGAGGAGGTCTGGGCGTTCGAAAAAAAATGGGGAAAGTAGGTGATGGCTTTCGATTAGGGCTCTCGGAGATCCGTGGCGGCGCCGACCGCACCCTGCTCGAGGGCGTGACTGATTACTGCAAACCTGCGCGAAGGCTTCTGGACGGCCAGCTGGACAAGCCAACTGGTCATTGAATGCGCTTCTGCTCGCAGGTCTGCCTATATAAATTGCAAAAGGAACCGTCACAATTCGTTTTCAGCCGCCAAAAAGCTCATCCGAAGAACTTCAAGATGTAAATGCTGCGTCGAATGCAGTCTTTAGGCTGAACAAACAACCAAAACTTGTTGGTGTTGCCGGTTCCATTGCTTTCAACTCAGCTTATCAACCGTGTGACGCCGCGTTGGGCGTGACGTGTAAACCCGCTGGAGAACGCGCCGATGCTCACGCTCAAGCATGACATGCGCCCAAAGCCCACTCTGGAGGAGCGAGCGAGGCAGACTTTCGTCATGGGGCTGCGCAGCTTTGTCCTGAACGACCTCGCCAGCGACATGCGGCACGCCTATGAGACCCGCGTCGCGCCAGGCTTCTCCGCCGCCAACAGCCGGTTGCCGAAATCCGGCAGCGAGGTGCATCGCGCCCTGCGCGGCGACCCGATGTTCTCTCTATACAGCGCGCTGCGGGTCAACGCGCAGCGGCTGGTCTGGGACTCCGTCATTCCGGTGGTGAAGCGGGAGCGCCCGCGGATCGAAGCAATCGCGAGCGAGGCCGGGGCCGGCAATCCCGCCGTGACGGAGCCCGGTTTCCAGGTGCCTTCCAACGTAACTGCGGTCGATGTCCATCTGCTGCCCGGCTCGTATGCGCGCGCCGACGGCGATGCCGACCTGACGACCGGAGCGATCTACGACCAGGGCCTGGCGGTATTCTCGTTCGGCCTGATGGGCGACAATCTCGACGATATCGGCAGCTCGATCGCCCGCTTCATCTCCGGCCGCTATCCCGATTTCAAACCCGCCGCCATTCTCGACGTCGGCTGCACGATCGGCCACAACACCGTCCCGTGGGCGCGACAATATCCGGAAGCGGCGGTGCAGGCGGTCGACGTGGCAGCACCGGGGCTGCTCTACGGCAATGCGCGGGCGCGGCTGCAGGGGGTCGAGACGGTCCGCTTCAAGCAAATGGACGCGCGCACGCTCGACTTCCCGGACCAGTCGTTCGATCTCGTATTCTCGTCGATGTTCCTGCACGAGCTTTCGCTGAAAGACATCGATGCGGTAATGCGCGAGGCGCGGCGGGTGCTGCGTCCGGGTGGGCTGATGCTGCACATGGAGCTGCCGCCGAACCCGCAGATGGCACCCTACGACGCCTTCTACCTGGACTGGGATGCCTACTATAACGAGGAGCCGTTCTCCAAGGCCTTTCGTGACCAGGAGCCGAGCCGTCTCTGCGCCAAGGCGGGTTTCGATGCCGGCGACTACGTCCAGTTCATCGTGCCGTCGATCGGCTTCTTCGGCACGGACGCGGTGGACGCCGCCGCCGCGGAACCGGCCAACAGCGTGATCAACGACAATACCGGACGGCTGGCCGACGGGGTGCGCTGGTTCTGCTTCGGAGCCTGGACGTGACGCAGGCCCGTCCCTATCCGGACGAGATCCCGCACGGCGCCTATGGCGATGACGGGCGCCCGGTCTTCTTCGCCGATCCGGCGCTGGACCGGCTGGTCGCCGCCTTTCTCGATCTGGCTTCGGAAACCTGGGTGCTGGCGGAACGGGTCACGACTCTGGAGGACATGCTGGTAGCAGCGGGCACGCCGCGCGCCATGATCGAGTTCGACCAGCCTGATACCGAGAGCGCGGAACGCCGGGAGCGGGCACGGGACGCCTTTATCGGCCGTATTCTGGGTCAGTTGCGCGAACGGCGTTGACCATGGGTGCCTTGCGATCGGATGGTCCTGCCCTTATTGCCCGGCGCAGACGGCAGCGCTCCGGCCGGCCAGACGACCCAAGGTGATCGCCGTGCACAGGCCGGCTCCGGGCAGATAGCCGGACCCGCCACGGCCGCTGATGCCGCGAGCGGCACCTCCACCGGCAAACAGGTTGGGCAGCGGCGTGGCATCGCGGCGCAGCACGCGTGCGTTCCCATCCACGACCAGTCCGCCCTGCGTGTGGAACAGGGCACCCGTCACCTTCAGGCCGCAATAGCCGGGCCGCAGCGGTGTCTGGTCGAACACACGTCCGAACCGGTCCGGCGCACCGGTCTCGATTTCGGCAAGGGTCTGCGCCAGTGCTCCTGGCGGCAGGCCGCACGCGAGCGCGATCTCGTCGATGCTGTCGCCGCGGCGCCGGGCGCCGAGGGTCAGCAGCGCCTCGTACTGCGGCACGCCGAGGCAGGAGCGGTGGATGCGCTCGTCGTAGATAACCCAGGCGGTGCCACCCGGCAGGGCCAGCACGCGCGCCGCCTGGCCGGACACGTCGTCGAGCTCATTGCTGAACCGCCGACCGTCGGACCCGACCTGGACGCCGCCCTCGATGAGGAGGCGCGGATTGAGGTCGATGCGTTGCGGTTCGGCGAGCAGTCCGAGGCCCTGATAGGAATCCATGTCGCCGAGTGCCGCGCCGAGAGCCATGCCCCACCGAACCGCGTCACCGGTATTGTGTTCCCAGCCGAAGTAGCAGGCTTCCCGCATTGTCGGAATGTAGTCCGATACCATCTGCCGGTTGGCGCCGAACCCGCAACTGGCCAACACCAGCGCCCGGCAGCGAACCGACGCCACTGTGCCGTCCGGACGCCGGTAACGCACCGCCTGCACCGTGCCGTGTCCGTTATCGGCGACGTCCGTGACCTCGGCATTCGTCAGGACCAGGACTTCGGCATCCTCCGCCGCCTGTTGCAAGCGCGCCATCATCGCCGTGCCGCTGCGCTCGGGTACGGCATGCATTCGACGGCGCCGGTGTCCGAAAGCCGGGCGCCAGTCGAGATCAAGCTCGAAGGGCACGGCATGCGAGGCGGCCAGCCAGTCCAGCGTCGGCCCGCTCTCACGCGCCACGGCCGCGGCGAGTGTCGGATCGGCCAGATTGCCGGTCTTGCGCATGATGTCGGCGAGAAAGCTGTCGGCGTCGTCCTCGACGCCGTGTGTCGCCTGTTCGCGACTGCCGGCGGCGCAGAGCGCTCCCAGCGACATCGCGCTGCTGCCGGCGCATTGCCCGTGCCGTTCCAGCACCAGAACCTCGGCGCCGGCGTCGCGCGCGGCCAGCGAGGCCGCCAGCCCGCAGGCGCCCCCACCGACGACCACGACGTCGATCTCGGCTTCCGGCTCATCGATCTTCATGGCTAGCTCCTAGGATCTCGATGCGTTCGCCATCGGGGCCAGTCAACATCCCGGAGACATCGCCGGATAAGGTGTGGCCGGATAAGGTGTGGAACGAGGCAAAGGCGATGCCGCCGGGCAATCCGCACGGCGTGAGCAGCGGAGGCAAGGCGCTGCGTGGATAGGCGTCGATCTCGAGCAGGCACATGTCCGGCAGGGCTAAGGTCGAGAGACTGTGCCGCGTCTCCGGCGGGAGATCATGGGCCGCGGACAGGCAACCGATCCGCGCGTCCAGGATCGGGCTGGACGCGCTGTCGAACAGGCCGCAATAGAATTGCAACGAGGCTTCCATGGACGTCGCACCCAGCACAGCGACGAATGCACCATCGATCAGGCTCTGCGCCGTCGGCAGGTCGAAGCCCGGGATCGGCCCATCGATTTCGGTGAGGTAGAGCACTTCGCCTGACGGACCGGCGACCTGCATCGCCCGGATCCGGTCGGTGAAGCCGAGATCGAGCGTCTCCGGTGGTCCGAGTATCCGGAACGGCGATGCATCGAGGTCTGACGCGACGCGATCCAGGTCCTGCACCACCATCTCGATCGCGTTCCAGCCATGATGGCGGAGTGGGACGTAGCCCTCGGCTTCGACCGCCTCGACAAGACGAATGAAACGACGGTTGCCGCTCGACGGACGCAGCAGTGCCTGGCGTGCCCCGGCGAGTCCGGGCGCCTGCCATGCTGCCGCCACCGAGTCCTCGATATGCTCGAAGCCGTCATGCCGATAGCCCAGATACCTGGCATAGTCATGCGCCGCGGCCTCGATGTCCGCCGTCACGATGGTAAAGCCCGCGAGCGCTCCCGGCATTGATGAGACCTATCAGATCTGACGCACGCCGATCTTGCCACAGCTCAGCTCGGCCTCAAATATGATCTCCTGCAAGAGACGGTTTGCTGTTGCATCGAGTGTCACGTTGCGCCGGGTGATCGCGCAGGCGTGGCGGACGATGGTCGTCTCGCTCAGGTCGAGCACCTTGAGACCGCCGAGCTCGATGAGGGTGCCGATCATGTCGGGCGGGACGGCGAGGATGTAGTCGTCATCCAGGCTGAGCCATGTGCCGACGACTACGGCGTCGCTACGGATGACGTGGGCTGGCGGCGGCAGCTTGGCGCGCATGTAGGCGAGATTGATGGCCTCATAGACATCGCCCCGAAAGGCCGGGATCATCCATGTGTAGCCCGAGAGGTCGCAAAGTGCGAGGTCGCGCCGGCTGACCAGCGGATGACCGGATCTGACCGCGAGCACGTCGCGTACTTCGAACAGATGGCGAAAGCTCAGTTCGCCGCTGATCTCGGGATCGGCCGTAGGGCTGCCGACGACGAAATCGACCTCGCCCGCCATCAACCGCTCGACCATGAGGCCGGTATAGCCTTCCAGCAGCCTGATCTGCACGTCCGGCTGCTGCCGGTGGAAGCGGCGGATCGCCGTGGCGACGTGACGGCCGGTCATGGTCTCGCTGAAGCCGACCGTCACGCTGCCGCCACGCGCGTCGCGCAGCAACCGCATTTCGCTCATCATCCGATCCGCCATGACCAGTTGCTGGCGTGCACGTGTCAGCAGGAGACGGCCGAACACCGTCAGCGCCAGGCGTCCGCCGCGGGTGCGCTCGAAGAACCTGACCCCGGCCGCCTCCTCCATCTTGGCGATGCTCGAACTCAGGCCCTGCTGCGTGATGTTGAGCACCGCCGCCGCGTCGACGAACGTGCCGCAATCGACAATGGCCAGGAACCGCCGGAGCTGACCAAGTTCGATATCGGGCTGCATCGAGAAACATCCATAATTTGTTTTTTCTACGCTTACCACAGCCTTAGCGTTTGCATGCTTATTGCGTAGTTCCCGACGCCGAGGCGCGCTACAGCCTTCACGATGCGCGTTCTGGCTATAGGGGCGGAGCGATCGATTTCCACCGACGAAGGAGAACTTCTTGACGGAGAGCTTGCGCCCTCGAACCGCATCCGCAGCCTGGATCGTTTTCCTGGTGTCGCTGCTCGTGTGGACCTTGTCGAACCTTGATCAGTCGATCTTCGGCTATGTGATCCCCGGTATCCTGTCGGATTTTCATCGGTCGATCTCGACCGCAGGCACGATCCTGGCGATCTCCTTCGTCGTTTCCTCGGTGTTCGTGGTCCTGGGCGGGATGGCCGCCGACCTGTATGGACGCAACGTGGCGCTCGCGACCATGCTGGCGCTGTCGGCGCTGGCGGTCGGACTGCAATCCTTTGCGGGCAGCATTGCCGAACTTACCGCCCTGCGCACGCTTGGCTTCGGCTTCGCCGGTGCCCTGGCTCCGATTACCGCGGCATACGTCGTGGAGACCGTTCCGGCACGGCTGCGCGGTCTGGCGGTCGGCGTGCTGCAATGCGGCTACCCGCTCGGCTGGTTCCTGGCTTCGATGATCGCGATCCCGTTGCTGCGTGCCGGCGGCTGGCGCAACGCATGTCTTGCGGCATTCGCCGTGGCGCCGCTGGCCCTGCCGATCTTCTGGCTGCTGCGTCGCGCCGTGCCCAGACCTGCGCTTGCATCGACCAGGCGGGTGCGTGGCTCTGCTCCCACAACCCGCATCGGCGCCCTGTTCACGGCGGAGCACCGCGTCGTGAGCATCGCCTGCATGGTGACCTTCTTCTGCTTCGCCGGCGCCTATGCGGGATCTGCGTTCTTCTTCACCACCTTCTTTGTCTCGGTTCGCCACTACAGCCCGGCGGCGGCGATCGCGCTGGTCGGCTCCTCCAACGGCGTTGCGATCATCGGCTATCTTGCCGCGGCGCTGATCGGCGAGTTCCTGCTGACGCGGCGCACGGTGTTCATTGTCTGGGTGTTGTGCGGCGCGGTGGCGCTGCTCGGCCTGCTCTGGCTGCCGCGCACCCACGGCCAGGACTTTGCCTTCTACGCCGTGATGGCAGGCTTCTTCTACGGGGCCGCGGCGGTGTTTCCGGTGATCATCGCCGAGCTTTTCCCCCTCGGAATACGCAGCACCGCCCTCGCGGTCTGCGGCTCGATGCCGCAATGTCTCGGCTTCGGCATTTTTCCGCTGCTGGTGCCCCTCATCGTGCAGCACCTGGGCTGGCAGATGGCGCTCAGCCTCGTCGTAGTGCCGCCGATGGTGATCGCGGCGCTGGCGATGCTTGCGGTGCCTGCACGACAATCCGGTCTGGCCCTGCCGGAGCCGGAGCAGCCGGACCGCATAATCCCGAACAACACGCATCTGGCACGCGAGCTTGAGGCCAATTCATGAGCACCCGCATCGTCGCCCTGTTCAACCTACGACCCGGCATCACTCCGGAGGCCTACGAGCACTGGGCTCGTACCACCGATATCCCGACGGTGCGCGCGCTGGCGTCGATCGGCGCCTTCGAGGTGTATCGCGGGACCTCACGGCTCGGTAGCGACGCACCGTCGCCCTACGACTACATCGAGATCATCGATGTCGAAGACATGGCGGGCTTCGGCGGCGATGTCGCCAGCGAACGCATGCAGGCGGTCTCCATGGCGTTCCAGTCCATGGCCGACGTGGTCTTCATCCTGACCGAACGGCTGACATGAGCGGACGGCTTGCGGGCTTGGTCGCCGTGGTCACCGGCGCCGGAAGGGCTGGCGGCCTGGGTGCGGCGATCGCGCGACGCCTTTGTCTGGAGGGTGCGGCGGTGGTGGTTTCCGACCTGGCGGCCGACGCCGCGCGCGACACCGAGGCGGTCCATCTCGGCAGCGCGGACGGGCTTGCCGCGGTGGCGGCATCGCTGGTCGAGGCCGGCGGCCGCGGCGTGGAACATCCCGCCGACGTCACGAGCTTCGACGACATGCGCGGCCTGGCGGCGAGAGCGGTCGAGCGTTACGGCCGGCTCGACATCTGGGTGAACAATGCCGGCATCGGCTACAAGATGACCCCGCTGCTCGAAACCGACCCGGCGGATTGGCGGTCGGTCATCGACGTCAACCTGACCGGCTGCTTTTTCGGCTTGCGAGCGGCGGCGGAGGTCATGGTGGCGCAGGGCGAAGGCGGCCGGATCATAAATATCGCCAGCCAGGCGGCGAAGTCGGGATTTCCCTTCGCGCAGGCATATTGCGCGTCCAAGCACGGGCTGGTCGGATTGACGCGCTCGGCGGCGATCGAGCTTGGCGCGCATCGCATCACCGTCAACAATGTCTGTCCGAACCACGTGACCACCGGCCTCGGCGCCTGGCAGAACGAGTATTTCGCCGGCAAGACCGGCCGCAGCGTCGAGACCTACCTGGCGGACATGCGTGCCCGTATTCCGCTCGGCCGGGTCGGTCTGGCCGAGGATACCGCTGCCGCGGTGGCATTCCTGGCCTCGGCCGATGCCGATTACATCACGGCCGAAAGTCTGAACGTCTCCGGCGGCGAGGAGCCGCACTGAGCCGCGTCTGACACTACAGACAGTTAATTGGCGCGCCGACGATCGCTCGGCGACGGCTCGACTCCACAAGGATCGATTGCATGGTCATGTCTCTGAGTCTGCGTACGGCCCTGCTGCTGTCTGCCGGCCTCGTCATCGGTATTGGTCAAGAGGCCCTTGGCCAGGATACCCACGCGGCCGCCGATCCTACCGGCAGCGCCCAGGCGGCGGCGCGGCGCAAGACGTCGGCGAGCGTTGCCACACCGAACGATTCAGCCGCCCCGACCAAGGCGGCCGCGTCGGGAACCAAGCTGGAGGCGGTGACCGTGACGGCACAGCGCCGGACCCAGCGCCTGCAGGACGTTCCTATTGCAGTCAGCGTCTTTTCCGGCAAGGAGCTGGCACAGAGGCAGACCGTCGACACCACCGAGCTGATCCGGCTGGTGCCCAACATGAGCGGCGGCGAGAATGTCGGGCAGGGCTCTGCCAACGTCTACTACATCCGCGGCCTCGGGCAGACGAACTCCTTCACGACCTTCGAGCCGCAGGTCGGCACCTACGTCAACGACATCTACATCAGCCGTCAGAACGCCAACAACTTCGCCCTGTTCGATGTCCAGGATATCCAGGTCCTGCGCGGACCACAGGGCACGTTGTTCGGCCGCAACTCGACCGGCGGCGCCATCGTCGTGACGCTCGATCCGCCCCGGGACACGCCTGGCGGCTATCTGGAACTCGGCGGTGGCGACCGTCACCGATTCACCGGCCGCGCCTCGGTCGACTTGCCGGTCAACAGCCAGATCCTGACCAAGACCTCGGTCTTCGGCATTACCGACAACGGCTACGTGCATGATCGCACCACTGGCCAGATGCTGAACGACAAGCAGGATGTCGGTGTGCGCGAAGCAGTCCGGCTGCTCTCCAAGTCAGGGAACCTGGTCTGGGATCTCTCGGCAGACTATGCGGACGACAACAATGCCAATCTCTATAATTTTCCGGGCCCGAACAATGATCGAGAGTCCGTCAGCGGCTTCAGGACGGATGGCAACCTGATCGGCCTGCTGACCGGCGACAAAGCTCTGCAAGGTCAGGGATCGGAGGTGAAGAGCTGGGGTTTCGCCTCCGACCTGAAGCTCAACTTCGACGCCGGCACGCTGCATATCATCAGCGGCTTCCGTGGTCTCGACCAGACCTCGTCGATCGACTTCCCCGACATCCAGCTCGGGCCGCTGGTGCCAAATGACCGCAGCCCGATCGGCCAGTTCGCCCTGGCGTTCGATCCGCAGGGCGACGAGTATACCCAGGAGGTCAAGTGGAACGGCCGCCTCGGCCAGAATTTGACCTACACCAGCGGCGTCTACTACCTCTACGAGACCAACAACACCAACTATGGTGCGGCCGCTTATATTCCCGCCCTGGCGCCGGTGCCGGTGCCGCTGGGTGACGAGACATTCCGCAATGCGACCAGTTCAGTTGCCGCCTACACCCAGGCCGATTATCAGATCCTCCCGGCCCTGACTGCGACCGTCGGGTTACGCTACACGCTGGAACACAAACAGATCCAAATCTCGCCTAACACGCCCGAAGGCTTCAATACAGCCGACCTGCTCGCGGCGGGCTATAAGGATGCGCTTCAAACCGATCTGCTCACGCCGCGCTTTGCGCTGCAATACAAGGTCAATCCCGATCTGATGGTCTATGCATCGGCGACCAAGGGCTTCCAGGGCGGCGGCTGGAATTCGCTCGCGTTTTCCGCAGCCACCTTCAACAATTTCGGTCCCGAGAAGGTCTGGTCGTACGAGGCCGGCGCCCGCTACACCGCACCCGGTGGCGCCTTCCGCGCCAGCGCCAACGTATTCCTGGAGGAAGTCTCGAACTACCAGCTGCTGTCGACCTCACCGGTAGCCGGCAGCTTCATCACCAACAACGCGGCCAACCTCGAGACCTACGGACTGGAGATGGAGGCGAGCTGGATCCCGGTGCGCAACCTGACCCTGTCCGGCAGCCTCGGTCTGGAGACCGGCACCTATAATACACCCTCCGCTCTGGTGCGCGCGCAACAGCTCGGCTGCTTTGCCGGGCGACGCGGCGGCAACGCCACTGAGATCGCCGCGAATTGCGGCTCCGGGATCGTGACCGCGCAAGGTACTCTCGCAGCTCCGAGCTACCTGCCGCCGGTCACGTTGGCGCTGAATGCCAGCTACCTTTGGAATTTTCACAAGTTTAGCCTGACCCCGGACGTCGGTCTGCAGGCGGTTGGCCGCCAGAATACCGATCCGTCGGGCAGTGCGGGCGGCGTCGACACGATCTACGAGACGGTCGATGCCGGCGTGACCTTCCACCTCAATCGGGCGCCCTGGACTTTCACCGCCGAGTGCCGCAACTGCGGGTTCACCAACTACGGCGTCTCCTACCTGTTCGGCTATAAGTACTACAATGATCCCGGCATCTGGGATGTTCGCCTCAACTACAAGTTCTGAATGGCTGGGGCTCGTTCAATGTCGTACCGGTTCGAGCACCGCACGAAGTGCCGAGGAGATGTCGGGCAGCATTCGCAGCCGCTCGCAGAGCGATGCGAGCGGCGCGTGCAGCACTTCGAGCCCGGCATAGGCGAGACAGGCTCGGGCTTTCGCCTGATGCTGCTCGGCCGTCAGTGGAAATGCCGGAGAGCCGAGTTGCGCGGCGACGTCGAGCTCCAGCCTGCTGCCGTCACTCAGCTTCGCCACCGCCTGCGCCGGGACGAAAGCGGCCGGATCAGGATTGCCGTTCGACTGGACCGAGCAGCGCGCCGCCAGGGCCGCGACGGCAGGGTCGGCCATCTCCCGCTCACCGAAGTCGCGCAGGCCGACGGTGCCGCGCAGCAGCGTGACCGCCATCAGGTAGGGCGCGCAGAGCCGGGCATAGGCGGGCTGCATCCCATCCACATACGGCCGGCCGACCAACCTCGCGATCAGCGGCGGGGCGTTGTAGGTCAGGCGGTCGAGCTTCGTCTGATCCAGCCCCTCCTCGCGCATCAGCGTCTGCACAGCCACGATCGCGCCATGCGCGGCACGCCCGGTCGGGAATGGCTTCCAGCTCACCTCGGCGATGCGAAACACCGAGCCCAAGGTATCAAACACCGGCCCGGTGTTGTGACCGCCCTCGAACAGCGGAAGGTAGCCGAACGGGCCCTCGAGCCAGTCCACCGGTCCAGGCAGCCCGACTTGTGCCAGGTCGAAGGCGCGGATCGCAGAGCCGGCGGCAGCGGCAATCTGCACCGGCAGCGCCGGCTTGCCTTCCAGATGGGCCTGCATGGTGCCGGAGGCGAATGCCAGGCCGTAGCCGAACGCGTCCCGGGCGACCTGCGCCGAAGCTCCGGTCAGGGCAATCAGGCCGGCGATGCTGCCGAAGATCCCGGCCGTGGCCGGGCGGAAGAAGCGCAACGGCGTGGTCGCCGCCAATCCGAGGCAACAGGCAATGTCAGCGCCTGTTGCCAGAGCGGCGAGGAAGCGCTGGCCGTCATAGGGTCCGGACCGCTCCGCTTCGGCCAGCAGCACGGCGACCAGTGTCGCAAGCGGGTGCACCACGGCCGCCTCGTGCACGCAATCGAATTCCTGGTTGTGGATCTGGAAGGCATTGACGAACGCGGCCTGCGGCGCAGGCAGCCGAACGCCCGGACGGCCGAGTATGCTGCCACCGCGGTCGCTCAGGCCCCAGCCCTCGGCCGCGGAAAGGATCTGGTCGGCATGCGGCGCCCTGCTGCCGGCGATACCGACCGCCAGGCTGTCATGCAGGAAGGTGGCGGCAGCCTGCATCGCCGCGGGCGGGATATCATCCGGCCGGAGGCCACACACGTGATGCAGCACCTGTTCGCGCGCCGTCCGCGACATCGTCATCGTTGCGTTCTCCGTGTCTGTCGCAGGGCGACGTTCCTGCAGGCACCATACCTGAACCTCTGACACCTGGAGCGGCACATGGACATCGGCGTCTTTATCCCGATTGGCAACAATGGTTGGCTGATCTCATCGGCGGCTCCGCAATACAAGCCGAGTTTCGCGCTGAACCGCGAGATCGTGCAGAAGGCGGAAGCGTGCGGCCTCGACTTCGCGCTGTCGATGATCAAGCTGCGCGGCTTCGGCGGCGCGACCGAGTTCTGGGACCACAACCTGGAATCCTTCACGCTGATGGCCGGGCTCGCCGCGGTCACCACCCGGATCAGGCTCTATGCCTCTGTCGCGCTGCTGACGATCCCGCCGGCAATCGTCGCCCGCATGGCAGTGACGATCGACGACATCGCGCCTGGACGCTTCGGCGTCAACATCGTCTCCGGCTGGCAGAAGGCAGAATATGACCAGATGTCGATCTGGCCGGGCGATGCATATTTCGGCTACCGCTACGACTACAGCAGCGAATACGTCGCGGTCATGCGCGAGCTCTGGGAGACCGGAGTATCGAATTTCGCCGGCCAGCACTTCACCATGAAGGACTGCCGGTTGAGCCCGCGTCCGGCACGCCCGATCCCGCTGGTCGGTGCCGGGCAGAGCGAGCGGGGCATGCGTTTCGCCGCCGAGCATGCCGACTATAACTTCGTGATTGGCCGTGGCGTGAACACGCCGACCGCGCATGCGCCCGGCAACCGGCAGTTGATCGAGGCGACCGCGCTCACGGGCCGCAAGGTCGGCTCCTACGTGCTCTTCATGGTCATCGCCGACGAGACCGATGCGGCCGCGGAGGCGCGCTGGGCACGCTACAAGGCGGGCGTCGACTTCGAGGCGCTGGCCTGGATGGCGGAGCAGGGAGCGGCGGATACCTCTGCCACGACCGGATCGACCGCCCGCCACATCAATCTCCCGGAGGGCGCCGTCAACCTCAACATCGGCACCCTGGTCGGCTCCTACGAGACGGTCGCGGCGATGCTCGACGAAGCGGCCGCGGTCGAGGGATCCGCCGGGATCATGCTGGTGTTCGACGACTTCCTCGAAGGCATGGACCGCTTTGCCGACCGGATCCAGCCATCCATGGTGTGCCGGCGGGATCGGTCCACCGTTTCCTGATGACAGCACGTCCGGCGGCAGGCAGTGTTGCTGGCGACCGGCAACGACGCGCTGCCGATTGCCGACAAGCCTCGTTCGCAGCTTCCCGTCAGGGAGCAAAGGCGGCTCCTGATGGATATGCGCTGCCAGTGCGGCAAGATCTGCCGTCTCGCAGCAACAGCCGCCCGTCCCGGATGCAGGCGTCTGCGAGCCGCAGCAGGTTGC
>CAXSEE010000123.1:0-3567 GCA_964235615.1 uncultured Acetobacteraceae bacterium
TGGCCAGGAACTGGATATTGGCGTCATGGGTGCGGCCGGAGAGGATCTCGTTGCCGATCACCAGGACGCAGGCTGTCGGATTCATGATTTCTGCCCTGTCTGATCCGCGGCAGTATGCCCACATGCAAGCGATGACGGAACTGAACTTACTGCGTGTGATCGACCTCGAAACTACCGGCAACAGCTTCACCGACGGCGGCGTGGTGGAGATCGGCTGGCAGGATGTCGTGGCCGAAGATGGCGCTTGGCGGCTGTCCGGAGGGCCACAGGAACGCCTGGTCAATCCCGGAAAGCCGATCTCGTCCGCGACCTCGGCGATCCATCACATTATCGACGAGGACGTCGCAGATGCGCCACTCTGGCAGGAAGCGGCGCCGCCGATCCTGCAGGGACAGCCGGGTCCCGCGCCGATAGCCCTGGCGGCCCACCGTGCCAGCTTCGAGCA
Organism: uncultured Acetobacteraceae bacterium; assembly: GCA_964235615.1. Lineage (GTDB taxonomy): Bacteria > Pseudomonadota > Alphaproteobacteria > Acetobacterales > Acetobacteraceae > Lichenicoccus. Next base: position 446 of record CAXSEE010000123.1, read on the forward strand.
GCGCTGGTGCCTGCCGGCGCTGTCCAACCGGGCCCGCTGGATCTGCACCTATAAATGCGCGCTGCGGCTGTGGCCGGACGAACCGGGCCATTCCAACCAGGGCCTGCGCTACTCGCGAAGGCCGGCCGGGCTCGATCGGGAGTTGGGCCTTCCGGCGCACCGGGCCGGTCCCGACGCCTACGTCACCGCGCATCACCTGCGCGACATGCTGGCGCTGGCCGACGTGGCGCAGTTGCTGGCCTGGTCCGATGAGCCGGCGTTGCTGGTACGTGTGCCTTACGGACCTTCGCGCGGACGGCGCTGGAGCGAACTCGACGATGCGGCGCTGGCCCGTATCGTCGAGGGCGAGATCGGCGGCAATGCCGACATGCTGTTTACCGCCCGCCACGAGCAGAGCCGCCGCGGCGCGTCCCTTGCTGCCGCCGGGACGCTGCCGCAGCTATCGCTGGGTCTTAGGTAAACGAAGCCGCGGTCAGGTTCGTCACCCCAGTAAGGGTGATGTGGGTGCCGTCCTGCAACGCGAGGAGGGTCGAGCCTCCGACGACGGTGGCGCTGCCCAGCGCCGCGGCGACGGCGTTGCTGCCGTAGCCCTGCAAAGTGAGGTGGTCGGCACCGGTCTGGAAGTCGGTGATTACCGTGCTGCCGCCGGCGCTTCCGTCCTGGAAGGCGTACAGGTTGGTCCCGCCTCCGCCGGTCATGGTGGCCGCTCCGGTGCCGGCCATGAAGTAGTCGTCGCCGGCGCCGCCCGCGAGCAGGTCGGTGCCGCTGCCGCCGAAGACGGAGTTGTTGCCGGTCGAGCCGCCGCCGACCAGGGTGACGTTGCCGCCTCCCGCCGCCACCAGGTTCGAGGCCGCGCCGTTCAGCAGCACCGTGTTGCCGTTGGCCGCCGTGATGGTGCTGTTGCCGGCGCCTCCGGAGATGGTGGTGGCGGCGTCTCCGCCATAGATGAACCCGCCGGCGGCACCGCCGGAGATCGAGCCGCCTCCCGTGCCGCCGAAGACGATCTCCGCACCTTGGCCGCCGACGAAATCCGAGCTGCCGCTACCGCCGATGAACTCGGCGAGACCGGTGCCGCCGTAGACGACGTCGCCGCCGCCGCTGCCGCCGAACACGGTCATCGCCGCGCCGCTGCCGCTCACGGTGCTGCCGCCGCTGCTGAAGAAGGTGAGCGCGCCGCTGCTGCCGGCCACGTCGAGGACTGCGCTGGAAGCAGACACGGTGTCGTTGCCGCTGCTGGAGAGGATGGTGTCGTTGCCGTTCGCCTGCACGTAGTTGTCGCCGCCCGCCAGATTGACGGTGCTGGCCCCGGTGCCGGTCGTGACCGTGGCGTTGCCCTGCGTGTCGATGATGGGGTTGCCGTTGTCGCCGCTGAAGCTGCCGCCCGGTGCCACGGTCTGCGTGCCGTTGAGCGAGTTGGTGGTGGAAATTGTGTCTGTTTGGAATTCCGTCGTGGTGATCTGGAAGTCGCTGGTCGTGTATTCGCCGGCCAAGGGGATCTGCCCATCCATTTGACCTTCGGTATAGAGATCGAGGACATGCGACGTCTGGTCGTAGATGCACGTGTCCGCTTGGAAGGCGGTGCCATTGTCCTGGAGATAGATCTGGTCGCCCGCCTCGAAATGATTGACCGTCGCCTGCAATGGCAGGTAGGGGAGTGGTCCCATGTCGGCGGGGCCACCCGTCAGATTAAGAAAACCGTCATCGTCCAGGAAGTTGATCGTGCCCTGCACCGGGCTGTCCTCGAATTCGAGTTGGCCGCTGGCGACGTCGAAATTACCGGAGGCCGGCCCCTCGAACTCTGCGATGGTGTTAAAGGGGTTGGAACCGGGGGTGCCTTGCACGGACAATGTCCCGCTACCGCTGTATGCAGCACCGATCGTGACAGTGGAGCCACGGCCATCCGGGGCGGTGACGCTGATCAGCCCATTGTTGACAAGGCTGTCGCCGTCGGCCGGTTCATAGCCGTAGAGATCGCTGATCCCGAAACTGCCGCCAGTGGTAACGGTGATGGTGCCGCTTGCAGAGTTTACGAAACTTGTCTGGTCGAGCGGGAATAGCTGAAACACGCTGCCGTTCTGCACGATGATCTGGCCGTTGTTGGTGACGCTGGCGGCTTCAGTGCCATTGACATTGGAAATAAGCTCCATCGGTCCTGACGCGGCGGCGGTTCCGGCCTCCAGGGTGCCATCATTGACGAACTGGCCGAAGCTGTTGATCAGGAACTGGCTCGTGCCGCTCTCGGCAATGGTGCTCGATCCGTCAAGTGTCGCATCGAATAAGGACAGGCTGTTGCTGCCGCTGCTGCCGTTGAACAGATAGGTGCCGGTGGCCAGGGCGCCGGTCCATAGTCCAGTGCCGCCGTCGAACACCAATGTATCTCCAGGGACAAATGGCTGGCCATCGACGTAATTGGTCGGATCATAGAGCTGGCCGGTCGCGTTGCTGTTCCAGGTATGCGTCGTCATTGATGGTCTCGTCCCCGGGCAGGTTTCCGAGTCAGATGCCTCACGGTATGAGATTTGTCACCGCGCAGGATGTATTTTCATAAAATCGTGATCCAGCACGGCAGTTTCGCACAGCATCGAAACGGCCGCCGCCAGGGTGGCGATGATGCTTTGGCTGATGCGTGGACTCGTGCAGACGATGGTCGGGCTCGGATGCGGCATTTCCAGCACGGCGAGCCCGGGGCGGATGTTGCGCAGCAGTTCGTCGGCCTTTCGCGCCACTTGTCCCGCCAGCACGGCCACCTCGAGACGCGGCAGCAGCTCCAGCAGTGGCGGCAGCCAGGCGAGGCCCGCGCGTATCTCGTCCGGCCGCAGAGGTTTGCGATAGCGCTGCGGATCCTGTTCCATCCAGGGCACGGCGTTCCAGATCAGGGTCGCGCGCCGGTCCAGGCCGGCGGCCTCGGTGAAGCGGGAGATGTTGCGCGCGGTCGGCGTCGCGTTGTCGCGCGAGACGAAACCGGCCTGCTGTATGACCGGCGGCGGCCGTTCGAGCAGCAACAGCAGGCGAGCCTCGACGCCGCCGTCGCACGGGTCGGCATCGGGGATAGGCCTGCCGGTCTCGCGCCGGAGCCGATCCGCGAACAGCGCGATCGGGCGCATCGACGGCTGCAGCAGGGC
>CAXSEE010000123.1:3667-13190 GCA_964235615.1 uncultured Acetobacteraceae bacterium
AGCCAAGCCTTCAGCCCCAGAGATAATCCCGCAGCATCGGCACCAGCGGCTTGTCGGCTTCCGGCATCGGATAGTCGGCAAGCCGGTCCGGCCTCACCCAGACCAGGCTCTGCCCTTCCTTCGGCCGCGGCACATGCTGCCAGCGCCGGCACAGGTAGAGCGGCATCAGCAGGTGGAAATCGCCGTAGTTGTGCGAGGCGAAGGTGAAAGGCGCCAGGCAGGCCTGCGACACGTCGATGCCGAGCTCCTCGTGCAGCTCGCGTATCAGCGCCTGCTCGGGTGTCTCGCCAGGTTCGGCCTTGCCGCCGGGGAACTCCCACAGCCCGGCCATCGAGCGGCCTTCGGGGCGCCGGGCCAGCAGGATGCGGCCGTCGCTGTCGATCAGCGCGCAGGCCGCCACCACCACGATCCGGGGCGGCTGCGGCGCGTGCGGCAGGTCGGCCTCGCGTGTCGTGGCGGTTGGATACAGGCCAGCGGTCGAGGGCAGGCGCAGATCGGCGTGCCCAGCCTCGAACAGCAGCACCGGATGGGCGCCGCCGCGAGCAAGGAACTGCTGCTGTGCCGCGCCCGTCTCGCGGAAGCCGATCCGCCGCAGCACCGCCGCCGAGGCCGGGTTGTCGGTGGCGACCTGGGCCACCAGCCGTTCGAGGTCGAGATGCGCGAGTGCCCAGCGCGCCAGCTTTCCGGCCGCCTCGCTGGCGACGCGGCCGTTCCAGTAGCGCCGGGCGATCCAGTAGCCGAGGTCGCCGGTCCGTGCGCCGGCATCGATCCGCAGCCCGACGCAGCCGAGCATCTCGCCTGTGCCGGAGGCTTCGCCGTGGGCATCGGCCAGGCTGCTGGACTGGTCGATGATGACGAAGTGATAGGCCAGCCCGGCTTCGGCCTGCGACGCGGTGGAGGCGATCCACTCGTCGGTGAGCTGGCGCGGATAGGGAAACGGCAGCCGGGGCAGCATGCGCACCACCCCCCAGTCATTGACCAGGCGGTGGATCGCCTCGGCGTCCTGCGGCTGTGGCGGACGCAGGATGAAGCGGGGAGTCGTGAGCTGCACCGGCGCGAGAGCAGGTTGGACCAGCGCGGGTTCGGCCAGGCTCGCGAAGCTTCCCAGGCTCACGAAGCTTCGAGGCCGCGTGTCATCAGCAGGTCGCGCAGGTTGCGTATCACCGGGAACACCTCCTGGTTGCGGTCCTCGCCCTGCGCGTCGTGCGCCGCCTGCTCCATCTCGACGATCTCGCGGTCCTCGCGGAAGATCTTCTCGGTGAACAACACCAGCACCGGCCAGGCGGCGGTGAGCAGGCCCGGGATCTTGGGCTTGCGCACCGACAGCAGCCCGAAGGTGCGGTTGCGCTTCTGCGCCTCGTCCTGGGGCGTGTAGCCGATCCAGAGATCCATCACCGGCTCCGCGCTGTCGGTGCGTATGCGCAGCGTCTGGTAGGGATACTCGGTGCGTATGGTCATCACGTCGCGGTCGGCATGCTTTTTCTCGATGCCGCGCCGCTCGCCGAAGATCAGTGCCTCTCCGAGCGGCTGCTTGCCCCCGGTGCGGGCGAAGGTGTAGCGCGCCTCGATCCAGTCCTCGCCGCGGTCCTGGCCGAGGAAGCGCGGACGCACCTGGCCCATCTGCTTGCTGTGCATGAACTGGTGATTCATGTCCATCAGGTTCTCATGCATGAAGCTGTAGTGGCAGCCGACGACACGGCCGAACCGCCGGGTCTTGTAGGCATCGTCGTCGGCGGCGGCGAAGCTGGGGAGCGGCACGCCGTCGGCCAGCGCCGGATCGCCCGGGAACACCAGGATCAACCCGCTGCGCTCGCGGCAGGGATAGGTGCGCACGCCGTTGGGCAGCTTGTCGCGACCGAGGTAGGGCACGTCGATGCATTTGCCGGAACGGCCATAGGCCCAGCCATGGTAGGCGCAGCGGATCGACTGGCCTTCGATTTTCCCCATGCTGAGCGGTACCTGGCGGTGGGCGCAGCGGTCTTCGAGCGCGTAGACCGCCCCTTCCTTGGGCCGTATCAGCACGATCGGCTCGCCGGCGTAGGTGCTGGCGAGAACTCCGCCCGGTTTCAGGTCGCGTGACCAGGCCAGCGGATACCAATGGTCGGGATGGCTGCGTATGCGCCGCAGGTCCGGCGCGCGGGCCGCTTCGGATCCGTCTGTCGTCGAGAAGGCGTAATCCATCGTCTCTCAGTCACCAGCAACCGGCGCCCCGGATGGCGCCTGTGCAGTCAGCATAGACATTCACGACGGCAAGGCGAGCAGGGATTTGCAATCCTGGAGGATGGCGGCCGGACACTTCCGATCGCAGCCGGCGGCATCGCCACTGGTAAATTGTTCATTGCAACACAGATGTCGGACGTGTCACAGAGACCCCGATGCTTACTAGCCAGAGACTGTAATAACGATGCACATATGTGCGATTGATCAACAAGCTGCTCATTTCCGGGCAGCGTTTTGCATTGTTTTGGAGCATTGTGCTTGAGTAATACGCAGAAGGTCGCACAGCCGACCCGGCGCCAGTTGTTGACGCGGATCGGTGTCACCGCGGGCAGTGTCGCGATGTACCAGGCGATGACCCAGTTGGGGCATGCCGCGGGAACCGATTTCACCAGTCCGCCCGTGTTGAGCGGAGCCAAGGCCGGCACCAGCGTCCTCGTGCTTGGCGCGGGATTGGCCGGAATGCTGGCAGCCTACGAGCTTCGCAAAGCCGGCTACAGCGTGCGGGTACTGGAGTTCCAGAACCGCTCCGGCGGACGCAGTTTCACCCTGCGCGGCGGCGACACCCTGACGGAGCTTGGCGGCTACACCCAGAAGGTCGATTTCGCGCCCGGCAACTACATCAATCCAGGACCCTGGCGCATCCCCTACCACCATCGCGCCCTGCTGCATTATTGCCAGGCCTTCGGGGTCGCCCTCGAGCCCTTCATCGAGGTCAACCACAACGCCTATCTGCATGACACGAAAAGCTTCGGCGGCGCGCCGCAGCGCTACCGCGAGGTGCTGGGCGACTTCACCGGCTACACCGCCGAGCTGCTGGCCAAGGCGATCAACCAGGGCAAGCTCGACCAGCCGGTGACGGCCGAGGAGAAGCATGACGTGCTCGCCGCTATGCGCGGCTGGGGCCTGCTCGATGCCGATTATGCCTACACCAGCCAGTCCGGATCGAGCCGGCGCGGCTTTGCCAAGTCGCAGGGCGGCGGGCCGGATGGCGCCCCGCTGCCGTCATTGCCGACCCCCAGGGCCGAGGTGATGCGCTCCGGCCTGTGGCAGTATCTGTCGTTCAACATGTTCAACGACTTCCAGACCACCATGTTCCAGCCGGTCGGCGGCATGGACATGATCGGCCGCGGTTTCGCGCGTCAGGTCAACGACCTCGTCACCCATAACATCAAGGTCAATTCGATCCACCAGGACGGCTCCGGTGTCACTGTGACCTACAACGACAACAATCATGGCGGCGTCGTTGCCCAGGCCCATGCCGACTATTGCATCTGCACCATCCCGCTCTCGGTGCTGAGCCAGATCGACGTGCAGGTCAGCGCGCCGATGCGCGAGGCCATCGCCGCCGTGCCCTACGCCTCCTCGGTCAAGGTCGGGCTCGAGTTCAAGCGCCGCTTCTGGGAGGAGGACGAGGCGATCTACGGCGGCGTCAGCTTCACCGACCTGCCGATCAGCGTGATCTCCTACCCGAGCCACGGCTATTTCTCGAAAGGCCCGGCGGTGATGCTGGGCGGCTACATGTTCGGGACAGCCGCCTATGACTTCGCCGGCATGACACCCGAGGCGCGGGTACAGGCGGCGCTGGCGCAGGGCTCGCTGCTGCACAAGCAGTACAAGGACGAGTTCACGACCGGCGTCGGCGTGGCCTGGAGCCGGATGCCCTGGACGCTGGGCTGTTGCGCGACCTGGAGCGAGGAAGCCCGGAAGGCCCATTACAAAAATCTGACCGAGATGGACGGCCGTGTGGTCCTGGCCGGCGAGCATGCCTCCTACGTCGGATGCTGGCAGGAGGGAGCGTTATTGTCGTCGCTCAGCGCCATCACGCAGATCCACCAGCGCGCCGTGAGGGCTGCCTGATGCGCCCCCTGAGGCTGGTGTTCACAGCCTCCATACTGTCGGTGGGGTTGTGCAGCCAGGCCCTAGCCGACGCGGCGAGCGTCCTTGCCGGCGGCGGCGCGGTTGCCGCGAGCAACGGGCAGGGCGTCTACCAGCATGTCTGCCAGGGCTGCCACATGCCCGGCGGCAAGGGCGCGATCGGTGCCGCGGCCTACCCGGCGCTGGCCGGCAACGCCAAGCTCGCGAGCTCCGGCTATCCCGTCTACGTGGTGCTGAACGGGCTCGGCGGCATGCCGTGGTTCAACGGCTCGCTGAGCGATGTGCAGATCGCCAGCGTGGTGAACTACATCCGCACCAACTTCGGCAACCACTATACCGATCCCGTCGGCGTCGCCGATGTGGACGCCGTGCGCGGGGCAGCCCCGACCGTGGAGCGTTGAGCATGAAGACCATCCTGCCGCTGGCGTTGATGCTGTCCGTCGCTGCTGCCGGCGCCGCCATGGCCGCGGATCCGCTGATCCGGCACAACGTGCCGACCTTCCCGATCGCCTCGAGCATCGAGGTGCCGCCGGGCTACAGCACGATCTACGTGTCCGGCATGGGTGCGGATGTCGCCGACAAGAATGCCAAGCCGATGACCCTGGCCGCCTATGGCGACACCGCTACACAGACCCGCAGCGCGCTGGCCAAGATCAGCTCCACCCTGGCCGGCCTGCATCTCACCATGGGCGACGTGGTGCAGATGCATGTCTATATCGCGGCGGACCCGAAACTTGGAAAGATGGATTTTCCCGGGTTGATGAAGGGCTACACGCAGTTCTTCGGCACCAAGGACCAGCCCAACCTGCCGACGCGCTCCGCCTTCCAGGTTGCGGCCCTCGCCAATCCCGGCTGGCTGGTCGAGATCGAAGTGCAGGCGGTGCGCAAGCCGTAACGCGTCAGATCCACGACGAGGCATTCTTCGGCAGCCGTTCGAGATCATCCACCACTACGACTTGGTGCGGCGGCGTGTGTTCCCATCTCCAGAACACGGCGTTGATGTCGTGGATGGACGCGCCGAACGCAAAGCTCCGGACGATGATCCCGGCGATACCGGCGGCCATGAGGCGGTTGGACATCGCCCAGGACGGTGGCATCAGCCCGCGGGTCTCGATATCCTTCCAAGCACAGGATAAATCGTTGTTGGCGATCCCGTTCGCCGACAGGACGGCCGGATCGGTGAGGTCAAGTATGTCGTCGCAATCGACGTCGTAGGAGCAGATCAGCATCGGCTGCGTCTTGTAGGCGAACCCCTGTTGCGACTCGAGCCACGCGGTTTCCTGACGCAGCGAGGTATACAGCGCCGGCATCCCACGCGGATTGAACCGGCCGCCTTCGAGCGCGGCACCTCTACCTGACTCCGGATCCCAGGACCAGCGCGGGTTGTGCGACCGGTAGACCGGCCGCGTCAGCCTCAAGCGTATCCGCCGACCGCCAGTCCTGCGAGATAGCTCATCACGTCCTGGCTGCGGCCATGCCGGACCAGGTCCGCCGCGGTCTGGTCGCCGAATGCCGGGATGGGCTGAGAGCGATACCAGGCATAGGCCATTGTCACCGATCCGCCGCACCAAGGCAGGATCCGGTTGACCACTTCCGCTGTCTCTCGCAGACGCGTCTGCACCACGCGGCCACGTCGGCGCGAGGTCCGGTAGAGCGCCGCCTTCGGCAGGCCGGTAGTGGCCGCCAGATCTTCCTTGGTAACGTGGAACGCCTCGGTCAGGAGGTCGGCTTCGATGTCGCCGTCAAGACCAGCCAGGCTGGCGAGAAAGACCATCTCTCTGGCAGCGGACATGACACATCAACCTACATGAACTGATGTATCCAGATGTGCCGGATCGCCTGCAACGTCAAGGAGAATAGGGAGATCAGCTCGGCGGCGTGAACCGCACCAGGTCGTTCGGCGAGCGTAGACGCACGACCAGGGTATCGGCGATCAGGTCGTGCAGCCCCTGCTTGCGCCGGGTCCAGGCGATCATCAGGAAGCCGATGCACAGGATGAGGGCCGACAGGAACTTGGCGAAATAGCGGCCTATGGCGCGCGGCAGGCTGATCCGCTGGCCATCCAGCCGGGTGACGCGCAGGCCGCACACGCGCTTGCCGACGGTCGCCTGCCAGCGCGACGATTCCAGAAGTGCGTAATAGGCCAGCGGCAGCAACAGGCCGAGCAGGTCCGTCCAGGCGAGCACGGGCAGGTGCGAGAATTGCGACATCTGCACCGTATCGCCCGAGACGTAATCAGGAACGTAGCGGATGTTGAACAGGTGGCCGTTCGATGACGGCGGAACGCCGATGGCGCTGAACAGGCTGCCGCCGATAAGGCGGTCGAGCAGCAGGGTCGCCATCGAGAGGATCACGCTGTCGATCAGCCACGCCAGTACGCGCCACCAGAAGCCCGCATAACCCCAGACCCGGTCGGCATGGGACCAGACCGGCCCGGAGCCCGCAGGCAGCGGCGACGGCGGCGAAACCTGGTCGAATGCGTTAACCATCGATGGGGGCCATCAGCTGCGGTAGCTGCCGTTGATATCGATATAGCCATGCGTCAGGTCGCAGGTCCAGGCGGTGCTGGCGCCGCGGCCGAGGCCGAGGTCGACCGCGATCTCCACCTCGAAGCCCTTGACGTGCGCCACCACCGGCGCCTCGTCATAGCCTGGAACGACCGTGCCGTCGCGCGCCATCCAGGTCCCGCCGATGCCGACCGAAAGCAGGTCGCGATCCGCCGGCTCGCCGCTCTTGCCGACCGCCATCACGATCCGGCCCCAGTTCGCGTCCTCGCCGGCGATCGCGGTCTTGACCAGGGGCGAGTTGGCTACCGAGAGCGCCACCCTGCGCGCCGACGCGTCGGACACCGCGCCGGTCACGTCGATGCGGATCAGCTTGCCCGCACCCTCGCCGTCACGCACCACCAGCAGCGCGAGATCGAGCAGGACGGCGTCGAGGGCGGCCGCGAACTCGGCGAGATCGGGATGGGAGGCGTCATGCATCGGCCCGTTGCCGGCGCTTCCCGTCGCGAACAGCAGCACGGTGTCGCTGGTCGAGGTGTCGGAGTCCACCGTCGTGCGGTTGAAGCTGCGCTCGACGCCGTGGGCGAGCAGGGTCTGCAGCACCGGGCCAGGCAGCGCGGCGTCGGTGGCGACGAAGCAGAGCATGGTCGCCATGTCGGGGGCGATCATGCCGCTGCCCTTGGCGATGCCCTGGATGCGCACCTCGGTGCGGCCGATACGGGCGGTGCGGACCGCACCCTTGGGAAAGGTGTCGGTGGTCATGATGCCGCGCGCGGCGTCCTCCCATCCGGTCTCGGACAATGCCGCGTGCAAGGCGGGAAGGTTGGCCACGATCCGGTCGTGCGGCAGCACCTGGCCGATCACGCCGGTCGAGGCCAGGAAGATCTCCGACGGCGGGCAATCGAGCAATGCCGCCGCCGCCGCCGCGGTCTCGGTGGTGGCGGTGACGCCGGCCTTGCCGGTGAAGACGTTGGCGTTGCCGGCATTGACCACCAGGCCGCGGGCGGTCCCGCCGGCCAGGGCCGCGCGGCACCAGTCGATCGGGGCGCCGGGGCATTTGTTGCTGGTGAACACGCCCGCGACATGGGTGCCTGGAGCGAACTCGGCCAGCACGAGGTCGGTCCGGTCCCGGTAGCGTATGCCGGCGCGACCGGTCGCGAAGCGCACGCCCGCAACCGGCGCCATCGCCGGGAAGGGACGTGCGAGCGGCGAGATCGGCAGCGCCGGCATCGCGATCAGTCCGCGTTCGGCGGGCTGCCGGGTGCGGCAGGGCCACCCTGCGACTGCACCGGAGCTGGACCCCCAGGCGCTCCGGCCTGGTCGGCGGCGGTCATCTTGGTGCCGTCCGGCTTGAAGCGCACCACCTTCACGCCAACCATCGCGCGCTCGACCGTGGCCCGGACATTCTGCTGGATCAGCTTCTGGCGGATCTGGTCCTTGACGCTGTCGAAGGTCGGGGGCGTCGCGGTACGGGTGTCCAGCACCTGGATCACGTGCCAGCCATAGCGGGTGTGCACCGGCGTCTGCGAGATGTCGCCCTTGTTCATCGCGAAGGCGGCGGCGGAGAATTCCGGCAGCATGTCGCCCTGCTTGAACCAGCCGAGGTCGCCGCCATTCTGTGCCGCGGACGCCTTGTCGGTGGACAGGCTCACCGCCAGCTTGCCGAAGTCGCCACCCGTCTTGAGCTGCTTGATCACGTCGTTGGCCTGGGCCTCGGTGGCGACCAGGATGTGGCGCGCATGCACCTCCTTGTCGCCCGGCTTGCCGGCGATGGTGCTGTCATAGACCCCGTGGACCTGCTGGTCGCCGACGTTGGGGGTGATCGCGCGGGTCAGGTAGATGTTCTGCAGCGCGGTGTCGGCGGCGGTCTGCATGGATTTCTGCACCGCGGCGTCCTTCTGCAGCCCCTCCTTGCGGGCGGCGAGCAGGATCGCCTTCTGGTCGATCACCTGGTTGAGGATCATCGGGAACAGCATGTTCGGCGGCATGTTGCGCATGTCGTCCGGCAGCGACTGCGCCGCCGCCCGCACGTCGTCGAGATGTACCGGATCGCCATTGACGGTCGCGACCACCGGGTTCGGATTGGCAGCCGCGGCCGTTGTGGCGTCCGGAGCTGCGGACTTGGTGGCATGATGCGTGGTTTGAGCCAGGACACCCGAGCTGAGCGCAGGAGCAAGCAAGGCTGAAGCCACGAGGGCTGCTGCCGGGCGGATAAGCCGCATGAATGAGAGACCTCGAAGTTCGCGTTGGGCGGATAATGGCCGAACCCAAACGGCGCGACAAGGCGGGCCGGCGTTGACCAGAGACGGGCTGGGTCTTATCTCAGCTTCACTACTAAACACATATAAACACAAAAATAGCATTTGTGTCGCCGGTTCGCGCCACCGCCAGAAGGCCTTCATGTTCGCAAGTTTCGCTCGTGCCCTGTTCGGTAACGCCAATGACCGGTCGCTGAAGTCGCATCAGCGCCGGGTGCCTGAGATCAATGCCCTGGAACCGGCGATCCAGCTGCTCGACGACGCGGCACTGGCGGCCAAGACCGTCGAGTTCCGCACCCGCATCGCCGCCGGCGCGAGCCTGGACGAGCTGCTGCCGGAGGCCTTCGCCGTGGTGCGCGAGGCGTCGCGGCGCGTGCTCGGCATGCGCCATTTCGACGTGCAGCTCATCGGCGGCATGGTGCTGCATTCCGGCCGCATCGCCGAGATGCGCACCGGCGAGGGCAAGACCCTGGTCGCCACCCTGCCGGTCTATCTCAACGCCCTGTCCGGCCGCGGCGTGCACGTGGTCACCGTCAACGACTATCTGGCCCGTCGCGACGCCGAGGACATGGGTCGGGTCTATGGCTTCCTCGGGCTGACCACCGGCGTGATCGTGCCGAACCTGTCCGACGGCGAGCGGCACGCGGCCTACCATTCCGACGTCAC
>CAXSEE010000124.1:0-5601 GCA_964235615.1 uncultured Acetobacteraceae bacterium
CACGCATCTCTTTCGCCCGCGCTTCGCCAAATAAAGCATCAATATGATGTTTAACGGCTGGATTCGTCAGGCCAGCATTGATTCTATTATAGTTGAAGAAGAACACGCAGTCGCAGCCCCAATCTTTAATGACTCCGTTGACTATCCGGAGAGATAAACCTTTATATCCAAAGGGGTCAACGAACGTAAACGCAGGTATCAAACGTGTCTTGCTGAAGAAATCTTCGGCGTCCTCGTTGACCTCTCCGCAGCTCACCTGTGGCTGATACTTCAGATTCTTGATGCCAGGAAGTTTGTTAATCTCGGTGCTTAATGTTTCCGTCAGATTTTGATCGGCATCGTTGAAATGAGCCACCAGCATCTGCGACATCTTCGGATGTGCAATCGCCTTTTCCAAAACGAGCAACGGCGTCGATGCAGCTCCGTCCTCGTAGCGGCCAGGGCCGGCGTAAAGGTCTATATACGCGATCTTCCCATCAGCCGAGCTGGCTGTAGGCATAATCACATTGGCCCATGCGTAGAAATACTTTTCAACGATGCGGGCCTTCACTTCTGACTGGTCAGTCCGCTCGGTAAAGAATTTCTTTGGAGCCATAGTCGGTTCAGCCTTTCGACCTGCATCGTAATGGAGGTAGTCGGCATAGTGTCGTAGAACATACAGCGAACAAAGGCTAGCGGCAAGGCCGGTGCGATAGTAACTCGCAGAGCGATGTCCGGGCTGGCGCGTGTCGCCCGACCATCATAGAGCGCTAGCAGGTCTTCCTCTGCTTCAGGTGCGGAGATGACCTCATGCGCCACGATTATCCTTGAGACGGGCAGCATGATGAGCGCGCAAACGTTCGCCGACTTGCTCTGCCGGAATGCCTCGCGTCGGATCGGCCTGCATGGCGTCGTAGACCGTCACCACCTCTTCGCGCAACCAGCGCTCGACGGCGGTATCGCGCTCCTGCAAAGCCCGCAGACCAGCCCGCACGACCTCGCTGGCCGAGGCGTAGCTGCCGGAGGCAACCAAGGTATCGATGTAGCTCGCCTGCTCGGCGGGCAGGCTGAAGGTACGCTTGGCAGGTGACGACATGCTTATCTCGTCTGTAAGACGTCACCTTTAGCATTAAAGTATGAAGCCTTCATACCAACGTCCAATCAGCGAATGATCGTCCGGTAATAGTCCCTCCGGCCAATCCAGCGGCGCACTTGGCGCGGAAGAACATGAAGGCCGTCTAGCGGCCGGACGCCGCCAGGAACAGCTTTGACCAGAGCCGCCGCTCAGAGCCGGAGGGATCATTCTCCACCCGGCTGGTGGAGTTCAGGATCATGGTGGCGCGCGACTGCTCGTCATAGCCGGGCCATTCCGGCAGGCCAGGTGCCGCCGGATCGGCGCCGCCGATGAAGGCGACCCAGGCCGCGTGGATGCGCCCAGCCAGCGCCGTGTCGAAGCCGGCGGTCAGCGGCGCCAGTTGCGGATCGTCGGGGTTGTTCCACACGTAGGGCAGTTCCGAGCAGTGGGCAGCGCGGCCTTCGAACGTGCCGGACGTGGCGGCCTTGTCGAAGCGATACATCCACACCGCACCCCCGGCACCGCTCTGCGCCTCCGCGACGCGGACCGACGGGATCCAGTATTCCTCCGCGGTGAGCGCCCGCCAGCGGATCTCCGACGGCTCCGGCGAGGTCATCGAGGCATCGTAGAGCATCAGCATGCGCTCGAACGTGTCCGCGTCCATGTTGGCCAGATAATGACCGGCCAGCGGTCTGGATGCGGCACCTTTGGCCAGGAACAGGCGGCTCTCGTCGCGGTTGGTGCCGAGCAGCAGCGGGATCCGGACGGCGCAACCGAGGGCGACCGCCGTTTCGGGCATCACCGGCAGCAACGCACCGTCCACCAGCGGACGCAGGGGAAAACTGTAGGGAGGGTCGATCGTCAGCGCGTGCTGGGCCTCGATCAGCCGTTCGAGATCGATATCGAGCAGCCTCGGTGCATGCTCGCGGGTCAGGTCAAGCAGTTCCAGGTAGCGCCGCGCGACGACATGGGCGTTGTCCATCGACAGCACGGTGCGGCCGCCGCCGCTCTCGAGGATAACCCGGTGGAACAACCCGCGCGACAGGGGCGAAGCCAGCACGGCCGCGACATCCTTGGCTCCCGCCGATTGCCCGGCGAGCGTCACCCGCCGCGGATCGCCGCCGAACGCCGCGATGTTGTCGCGGACCCAGCGCAGCAGGAGCAACTGGTCGCGCAGGGCATTGTTGCCGCTGCCTTCGTAATGCTTGCCCAGCACGTCGCCGAGTTCGAGGAAGCCGAGCACGCCGAGCCGGTAGTTGAAGGTCACGCAGACGACCCCGGACCGGGCGAACTCGGTGCCGTCATAGATCGGCTGGCTGGACGCGCCGCTGACGTTGGAGCCGCCATGCACCCACACCAGCACAGGCAACAGCGGGGACTGTGAAGAATTGCCTGGCCCTGGAGCCACAGCCTGGGCCGGCGCTTCTGGGCGGGACCAGACATTCACCGACAGGCATTGCTCGCTGCTGGCCGGAGGGCTGGGTTCGCTGCTGGCGGCGGGGCTGGCAGTCCCGCCGAGACGCTGTGGCGCCACCGGGCCGAACTGCACCGCATCGCGTATGCCCGGCCATGGCGCGGGCGCGACCGCAGGGCGGAACCGGCCCGGAACATGGCCATACGGAATGCCCAGGAACCGGCGGATGCCGCCGAAACTGGTGCCGCGGACGAGGCCCGAGCGCGTGCGGACGACATTGCCGGAGCCCACGGATGGGAGCACGGGAGCCGGCACACCGGGCCGCGCCGCCCCACCCGTGGCGAGTGCGCCGACCAGCGCGGGCACGGCCCGCAACAGCAACCGCCGGTCGAGGGTCATTCGCCGGACAGCTCGCGCCGGCTGCGATCGAGCTCCTCGCTGTAGCGGCGCAAGGCGTGCTGCTCCGTCAACAGTCCGATCACGCGGCGCTCCCCCACATCATCCACCACCACGAGGGCATCGCTCTCCGCCCGCTCGAACAACGCAATAGCTTCCTTTACGTTCATCTGCGGCAACAGCACGACCTCCTCTTCATCGAGAAGATCGCCCAGATATTCAACCTCCTTGTCTGCCGCATGCAGCTCCGGCACCTGCACGATCCCGAGATAGCGGCCGCGCTCGTCCACCACCACGATGCGCGGCGCCGAGCCGAGCGGGTAGTCGCGCTGCACCGACTTGATCGAGGTGTCCGCGCGCAGGGTGCGCAGTTCGCGGCGCATCATGCGCCCGACCGTGAGGTTGCGTATCCAGCCGATGTCGAGCGCGCTGCGGATCGACTCGCCGCGCAGGTGGAAGCGCCAGGTCGCGAAGCTGTAGCCGAAGGTGCGCCGCACGGTCAGCGACGACACCACCGAGGCGACCAGCACGGCGACGGTGAGCGGCAGGCTGCCGGTGGACTCGAGCGCCAGGAACACCATGGTCAGCGGACCGCCGACGATCGCCACCGCCAGCGCGCTCATGCAGATCAGCGCGCAGGTCACCGGCGGCAGGCTGTCGGTGGTGACCAGGCTGAGCAGGTCGCCGCAGAGCGTCCCGGTCAGCACGCCGAGGAACAGCGAGGCGAAGAACAATCCGCCGCGGAACCCCGAGCCGATCGAGACCGCAGAGGCCACCGCCTTGAGCGCCAGCAGCAACGCCGCCTGCTCCAGGCCGTATTCGCCGTTCAGGCCGAGCCGGAGGGCGGCGTGACCCGACGACAGCACCGCCGGCGTGACCAGGGCCAGGCTGCCGACGATCAGGCCGCCGATCGCCGGGCGGATCCATCCGGGCACGCGGGAGCGCCGGAACGCCGCCTCGGTCAGGGTCACCATGCGCATGATGGCGATGCCGACCAGGGCGCTGATCACGCCGAGCGTCAGGATGACCACGTAGTCGCGCCAGGCGATGTCGGTGGGCATCGCGAGATTGAGCGAGGGGGCGGCGCCGTCGAGGGCATGGGTGACGATGATGGCGGCGATCGAGGCGAGCGTGACCGGAGCCAGGTTGGCCAGCGAGTAGGTGCCGATCACCAGCTCGAAGGCGTAGAAGGCGCCGGCCAGAGGGGCGTCGAACCCGGCCCCGATCGCACCGGCGGTGCCGCATCCGACCAGCACGCGCAGGTCGCCGCGACGCACCCGGAACGCGCGTCCCAAACGCGACGCGATCGCCGAGCCGATCTGGGTGTAGCCGGCCTCCAGCCCGATGGAGGCGCCGGCGCCGTTGGAGATCAGGGTCTGCAGCACGACGATGAGGCTGTCGCGCAACGACATCCGCCCGCCATGCAGCGCGTTGGCTTCGATCGGGTCGACCGGCCGGCCGGGCACGTAGCGCGAGATGACCAGGCCGAGCACGCCCAGCAACAGGCCGCCGAGGGTCGGCACCAGCACCGCGCGGGCGGGATCGATCGAGACCAGGCCGGACAGCCGGCCGTCATTGTCGAGCGCGAACAAGAAACGATGCGCCTGCAGCGTGATGTCGTTGATCGCCACCACCATCAGCCCGGCGGCGATGCCGACGATCGCCGCCAGCAGCACCAGCCAGATCTCGTCGGCGCGGACCAGCGCGCGCAGGGTCTGCGGCGCATGCACGACCCAGCGACGCACCGGAAGCGCCCGCTCGCGCAGCGAGATGCCGGCGGGACGCAGCCTGTCGCGGCCCCATCGCGGACGCGGGGGTGCCGCCGGGTCGGGGATACGGCTTACGGCCGGAGTGCGGCTCACGCTCGAAGTACGGCCCACGCCTGAAGTGAGGCGAAGCATGGTGGCGAACATGCCGGGCATGCTTTTACGTCGCCCCTGTCGGTGTGATCATGTCCAGGATCCCAGGACAGGATCCCTACGGTGATTCTGAAGCCCGGACCGCGCAGGATCAACCAAAGTCTCGTGGGTTTGCCGCTATGGGCCGGCGAAAGTTTCCAGATGTGGCGCACAAGCCCCAAACTGGTGCTCCAGACCAACGCCCCGGGGCGGCCGTTCTGTTTTCAGAACGGCATACGCCCGTATACCTGCATCGGCGGCGGTCCGGGATCCGGCGGCACCGGGATCGGCGGCGGCGGATCGCCCAGTGGAGCCGGGGCGTCGGGATCATCGTCATCGTCTTCAGGGGCCGGCGGCGGCGGCGCATCATGGCCGCTTGCCGCACGCCAGGGTGGGTGCCTGGAGCAATGCATGACGGTGGACATGGATCTGTCTCCTTGCCGCAGTTGCAATGATATATGACCTCTCCCGGACGAGGGTTCGGGCTCGCATGGACGATACGCCATGCCGGCCGCAACAGGGACCATGAATACGATGCCGCAAGCACAATCCGAGACACGCATGATGACATTCATCGACCGCGACGGTGACGGCGGACCCGAGGTGATGCAGCCCGCGACGGGGCCGGTGCCGATGCCCGGTGCCGGCGAGGCGCTGATCAGGGTCATGGCGGCGGGGATCAACCGGCCGGACATCATGCAGCGCAAGGGACTGTATCCGCCACCCAAGGATGCGAGCCCGGTGCTCGGCCTGGAGGTCGCGGGCGAGATCGTCTCCCTCGGCCCGGACAGCGAAGGTTTCGCGGCCGGCGACAAGGCGGCATTCGCCGTGGGCGACAA
>CAXSEE010000124.1:5701-12906 GCA_964235615.1 uncultured Acetobacteraceae bacterium
GGCTATGCCGAGTACTGCGTCGCCCCGCTGCTGCAATGCCTGCCCTGGCCGGCCGGCTTCGATGCCGTCCATGCCGCCGCCCTGCCGGAGAATTATTTCACCGTCTGGGCCAACCTGTTCCGCATCGGCCGGCTGAGTGCGGGCGAGACGGTGCTGATCCACGGCGGCACCAGCGGCATCGGCAGCACCGCGATCCAGCTCGCCCGCGGGCGGGGAGCGATCCCCTATGCCACCGCCGGGACCGATGAGAAATGCGCGACCTGCGTGACACTCGGAGCAGAGGCCGCGATCAACTATCGCGACGAGGATTTCGCCGCACGCATACGCGCGCTGACCGACGGCCGCGGCGTGGATGCGATCCTCGACCTGGTCGGTGCCGCCTATTTCGAGCGCAACCTGGCCAGCCTGGCCGAGGACGGCCGCCTGCTGGTGGTCGCCATCCAGAGCGGCGGCCAGGTCGAGGGCTTCAACCTGGGCCGCGTGATGGTCCGGCGCCTGAGCATCACCGGCTCGACGATGCGGCCGCGCAGCCGCGCCTTCAAGGGCGAGATCGCCCGCGCGTTGCTCGCCCATGCCTGGCCGATGCTGGAGGCTGGCATCTGCAAGCCGTTGATCCACAAGGTGTTCCCCTTCACGGAGGTGTCGGAAGCCCATACCCTGATGGAAAGCGGGGAGCATGCCGGGAAGATCATCCTGAAGCTGGCCTGACGCTTGAGAACGCGGGAAGCTGGAGATCGCGGTTGAAACTGAATGTCGTGCGGCGGGAGCCGGAACACCCGAACGATGACGCCCGCCGCCGGCCGCCGATCGTGCTGCTGCACGGCCTGTTCGGCCGCGCCCGCAACCTCGGCTTCTTCCAGCGCCGGCTGGCGGCGGGCCGGCGCACCTTGGCCATCGACCTGCGCAACCACGGCAGCAGCCCGCACGGCCAGATGGACTACACCACCATGTCGTTCGACCTGATGGAGACGCTGGCGGACGAGGATGCGCTGCCGGCGACGCTGGTCGGGCACTCGATGGGCGGCAAGGCGGCGATGACGCTGGCGCTGAACCGGCCCGAGGCGGTGCACAGCCTGCTGGTGGCCGACATCCCGCCCGCGATCACCGGACATGGCAGCTCGCAGCTCGCCCGGCAGATGCTGCGCATCAAGTTTCCCGACCATCTCAACCTCTCCGGCGCCGACGTCCTGCTGGCGGATGCGATCCCGGACAGCGGCATACGCAAGCTGATGGTGCAGAACCTCCGCCTGGGTGACGCGCCCGGCTGGGAGATCGGCCTGGCCGAGATCTCCGCCTCGATGATCAATATCGAGGGCTGGCCCTATATCCCGGAAGGCCATGCCTATCGCGGTCCGACCCTGTTCCTGGCCGGCGGCCTGTCGCCCTATATCCGGCCGGAGCATCATGCGGTGATGCGCCGCCTGTTCCCGGAGCATCGGCTCGAGATGATCGAGCAGGCCGGGCACTGGCTGCATGTGGAGAACCCGACCCGGTTCGCCGCCCTGCTGGAAGAGTTCGCGGCCACCTATTGAAAATCTGCCCCACGCCCGGTCAGGCGGTCATCGGGTTGGCCGCCTCGGCCGGCTTGGCTTCGTCGGCCGCGCGCCAGAGATACCAGGCGGCGGCCGACCGGTAGGGGCTCCAGCTCGCCGTCAGTGCTGCGAGTTCGCGCGGCTTTGGCTGGGCTGGCATCCGCTTGATGCGGCGGAACCCCTCACGGACGCCGAAATCATCCACCGGCATGATGTCCGGCCGGCCGAGGCTGAAGATCAGCAGCATCTCCACGGTCCATCGCCCGATGCCGCGCAGGCCGGTGAGCTGCTCGATCAGCGCGGTGTCGGACATCCGCAGCGCCCGCCGCCGGCTCGGCACCAGGCCGGTATGCGCGGCCTCGGCGACGGCCTGGATCGCGGCGATCTTGCCCATCGAGAAACCGCAGCCGCGCAGCAGCAGCGGGTCCGCCGCGCGCAGCGCCTCGACGGCCGGGAAACCGCCGTTGCCGGCCAACTGGGCGATCATCCGGCCGAGGATCGCCTCGGCGGCGCGGCCGTGCAATTGCTGGTGGGCGATCGCGCGGACCAGGCTCTCGAACGGCTCGCGGGCCCGGTCGACGCGCAGGCCGCAGCGTCCGACGCGGCGGATCAGCGGCGCCAGGTCCGGATCGGCGGCACATAGATGGCGGCGGACCGCATCCCGTCCGGCGGGGGCGACGGCCGGTGCCTCCGGCGCGCGCATCACCTGTTCGGCCTGGATAGGTTCGGCCTGGTCGGGGGTCGCTTCTGTCACGATACGTATCGGACCAGACGGGAGGTAGCGGAGCAATCCCACCGATGGCACAATTGGCCGGCGATCCCGACGGGGGTAAGGCAGTGGGCGTCGCCGCGGGCGATCAGGCGGAGACTTCCGGCATTTCGATGATCGAGCCATCCAGCACAGGCCAGCGCGCCGGCAGCTCCCAGCTCCTCAAATCCCAGGGCAGCGGGGAGGCCCGGGACGAGCGCACATCGCGTCGTGACGTGCTGCCGCCTCTGCTCCGGCCGGTGGCGCGAGGCGGCGCGCCGACGCTGGCCGGCACGTCGCGTCCGGGCTTCGAGCCGGAGACGGACAGCACGCTGCCGCTGGACATGCCCGGGCAGCCACTCACCCGCCGCACCAGGCGCATCCAGGACCGGCTCGGCCGCCGCGTGGCCGGTTCCACTTTCGTCCATGCGCTGCTGGTGCTGTTGTCGGTGCTGTACGCCCAGCAGAAGGAGGGCGGCAAGCCGCAGGAACAGGCTCCGGTCGAGATGCTTTATGACCGACCCGGCAGCGCCGGCATGGCCGGACCGTCCTCCCCGGACAACGCCGGCACTCCACCGAGCAAGGCTGCCAAGCCGGCGCCCGAGCTGCAGCCGCCGGCGCCGCTGCCTCCGGTCGAGCCGCCGCCGGTGCCCGAGACGGTCCCGTCGCCGCAGATGGAGGTGCCGGAGCCGCTGCCCAAGCCGCAGGAGCAGCCCACGCCGCCGGTGCCGCTGCGGCCCCAGGCCCAGTCGAAGGCTCGCAGCTCGCCCTTCTCGCATCCGATGGATCTTTCCTTCTCGCAGCCTCCGACGCCGCGTCGCGCGAGACGCGGCCGAGCCGCCGGATCCGGAGCGGCGGTCGATCTTTCCGTGGGACCGCTGGTGCAGGGCGGGCATCTGCTGACCCCCTATGCCTCGGCCACCAGCATCAAGGGGGTCAGCGACGATTACGGTGACGAAATCAGTGCCTGGATACGCCGGCATATGTATTATCCGGAGGAGGCGGCCAAACAGGGACAGGATGGGCCGTCGCATGTGCATGTGGTGCTGGACCGGCAGGGCAAGGTGAAGAGCGTCCGGCTGGTGGACAGCTCGGGTTCGTATCTGCTCGACGCCGCCACCACGGGCATGTTCGACAACGCCCAACTGCCGCCGGTGCCTCCCGACATGAGCGGCAACAGCTTCGACGTCGATCTGACCATCGACTATATCCTGATCCGCAAGTGAGGCTGCATGGCGAACCCCATCCAGGATCGTGCCGGCACCGGGTTCACCGCCTTTACCGACGCCGATGCGGCGGTGGCACGCATCCGCGAGATCTATGACGAAAGCACGGCGATCCTCCGCCAGGCATTCCAGGCGCGCGGTCAGGCCGGCGACGCTTCCGGTGCCGTCTATCCCTATCTCGGCATCGAGGTGGACGGCTCGGCGCTGACCAACGACACGCGGATGCCCTACGGCGTGCTGCTGGAGCCGGGTTTCTACGGCACCAGCCTGACCCGGCCGGAGCTGTTCGCGAGCTATCTGAACGAGCAGATCACCTTGCTGCTGCGGCATTACCACCGGCCGGTCCTGGTCGGGCGGTCGCGCCGGCGCATCCCCCTGCCCTACGTGATCGAGGACAGCGTCACCGACATCACCGAGGATGAGCTGAGGCGCCTGGCCGAGCGTTTCGCCCTGCCCGACCTCGCCAGCACCGACGACCAGATCGCCAACTGCCAGCTCGTGCCGAACCCCGACCTGCCGCGCCCGCTGTCGCTGTTCACCGCCGAGCGGGTAGATTACTCGCTGGCCCGGCTGCACCACTACACCGGCACGCCGCCGGCGGATTTCCAGCGTTTCGTGCTGCTGACCAACTACCAGCGCTACGTCGAGGAGTTCGTCGCCCTTGGCCGGGCGGCGTCGTCCGCGGGTGGCGAGTACGAGCGCTTCGCCGAGCCGGACGGATCGCCGCAGATGCCGGCCTACCACATGGTCCGCCCGGACGGCGACGGCATCACCCTGATCAACATCGGCGTCGGGCCGTCGAACGCGAAGACCATCACCGACCATGTCGCGGTGCTGCGTCCGCATTGCTGGCTGATGCTCGGCCATTGCGCCGGGCTGCGGCGCACGCAGCGCCTCGGCGACTACGTGCTGGCGCATGGCTATGTCCGCGACGACCATGTGCTCGACGAGGACCTGCCGACCTGGGTGCCGGTGCCGCCGATCGCCGAGGTGCAGGTGGCGCTGCAGGAGGCGACGACCAAGATCACCGGCCTGCGCGACGGCGAGCTCAAGACGCGCATGCGCACCGGCACGGTGATGACCACCGACAACCGCAACTGGGAGCTGCGCTACAAGGCGCTGTTCGGCCAGATCAACATGAGCCGGTCGATCGCGGTGGACATGGAGTCCGCGACCATCGCCGCGAACGGCTTCCGCTTCCGGGTGCCGTACGGCACGCTGCTCTGCGTGTCGGACAAGCCGCTGCACGGCGAGCTCAAGCTGCGCGGGATGGCACAGGCCTTCTACCGCGAGCGGATCAGCCAGCATCTGCATATCGGTATCGAAACCGTCCGCCGCCTGCGCGAACAGGGCGTGGACCGCCTGCATTCGCGCAAGCTGCGCGGCTTCGACGAGCCGCCGTTCCGGTAGAAGCATGAGTTCAGAGCGATGACATCCACATCCAACGCCTTCAAGGCAAGGCTGAAGCAGCCGGGCGCGCAGATCGGCCTCTGGCTGGCGCTCGCGAACGCCTATTCGGCCGAACTCTGTGCCGGCGCCGGCTTCGACTGGCTGGTGATCGACGGCGAGCACGCGCCCAACGACGTGCGCTCGATCCTGTCGCAGTTGCAGGCCCTGGCACCCTACGACTGCCATCCGGTCGTCCGTCCGCCGATCGGCGAGACCTGGATGATCAAGCAGTTGCTGGACATCGGCGCGCAGACGTTGCTGGTGCCGATGGTCGAGACCGCCGAGCAGGCAGCTTCCCTGGTCGCCGCGACGCGTTACCCTCCGGCCGGTGTGCGCGGCGTGGGAGCGGCGATCGCGCGCGCCTCGCGTTTCGACCGCGAGGCCGGCTATCTGCATCGCGCCGACAGCGAGATCTGCCTGCTGGTGCAGATCGAGACCCGGCTCGGGTTGGAGAATCTCGATGCCATCGCCGCCCTGGACGGCGTCGACGGCCTGTTCATCGGCCCGGCCGACCTGTCCGCCTCGCTCGGCTATCTGGACAACCCGACCGCCCCGGAGGTGCAGGCAGCGATCGAGGATGCGTTCTCGCGCATCGCCAGGGCCGGCAAGGCATCGGGCATCCTGATCGGCGACGAGGCGCTGGCACGACGTTATATCGAGTTCGGCGCCCGCTTCGTGGCCGTGGGTACCGACGTCGGCCTGCTCGCCCGTGCCAGCGACGCGCTGGCCACCAAATTCGCCAGTCCGGGAGCTGTCGTTCCAGGCACTCGATCCGGCAAGGCCTACTGATCCTGCCATCCGGGAAAGCGGTTGTGGAGGACAAGTCGCACTTGGCGCTGGGCGAACGCGGCGACTGGTACGATATGTTATGATAGATTGTAGGGGTTGATCGATATGCAGGTATAGATCAGCCACTGCATCTTTCATCCACCGGTGTGATATATATCTGCATATCTGAACGCTAATTTGATATGTAGAAGCGCATCATGACCTATGCGACCGAAGAGATTTTGCAAACGCTCCGAACCGCCCGCGAGGGCACTGGCTTGAGCCAGCGCGATCTCAGCGCACGGATCGGCATCCCGCAGAGCCATATTTCCAAGATAGAGAGCGGCGGGACCGACCTGCGGCTCTCCAGCCTCGTCGAGCTTGCGCGCGCGCTCGACCACGAGTTGGTCCTCGTGCCGCGCAAGCTTCTGCCAGCTGTCGAGGCCATTGTCCGGAACGCTTCATCCGCCTTGTCCGGCGACGCACGCTTGCGTTCGACCGTGCTGAACCACGCACAGGCCGCTCTTACGAGGCTTAACCGGTTGCATCCCAATGCGCCGGAGCTGGTTCGCCTTGACCAGACACTGCGCGAACTCGCAAATTTCCAGCTTGGAAGCTCGGAACTTGAAGCGATCCGGGGCCTCACCGGCCGACTTATGAAGCTGCCAAGTGGTCCAACCGCAGTGCCGGCTATTCAGAACTTGTCGAAGCGATTGTGGGATTTGCGTAACCGGATTGCTCATGCCCTGCCGGAAACGCCGCGGCCAGCTTACTTGCTGGACGAGGAGGATGAGGATGCCTGACGTATCCGTCCTCGATGTGCTGCTGTATGAGGAGCAAATCGGAACCCTGACCCTCGTTCAGGGCAGCAGAACGCTGTTCGCGTTCAACAAGGCCTATGTCGACAATCTTGATCGGCCCACGCTGAGCCTATCCTTCAAGGACCAATTCGGGCAGCTACTGACGGACATCCCGCCCACAAACTCAAGAGTACCACCCTTCTTCGCGAACCTGCTGCCGGAGGGTCCGCTTCGTGAGTATCTCGCCAAGCAAGCTGGAGTGAACGAAAAGCGCGAGTTCTTCCTGCTGTGGGTCCTGGGGCAGGATCTCCCCGGCGCGCTTACCATTCGTCCGGCAGATGGAGAGGCTTTGCTCCCCAGCGTGGACAAGCAGGCTGGTGAAGCTCGCAACAGGCGCCGGAGCAACATACTCAGATTCTCTCTCGCGGGCGTTCAACTGAAGTTCTCGGCGGTGAAGAACGCCGGCAAGAACGGCGGCCTGACTATCCCCGCCGAAGGCGTCGGCGGCTCCTGGATCGTCAAGCTTCCGTCCGAGCGCTACACCGCCGTGCCGGAGAACGAGTTCTCCATGATGACGCTGGCGAAGAGGCTCGGCATGGACGTTCCGGAAGTGCAGCTTATCGAGTTGGATGCCATCGAAGGACTTCCGGACGGAATTGGGCATCTGAAGGGGCCAGCCCTG
>CAXSEE010000125.1:0-12893 GCA_964235615.1 uncultured Acetobacteraceae bacterium
CACAGCGACGCCGACATCGACCAGCTCGTCGAGGCGCTCAGCATGGAATGGTTCGCGTCCAGCCTCAAGCGGAGCGCCTGATGAACAACATCGCGCCGGTACGGCTGGAGCGTCGTTCCGTTGCCCTCGCGCCGTTGCGCCGGGTGTTTCCGTTCACCGCCATCGTCGGCCAGGACGAGATGAAGCAGGCGCTGCTGCTGGCTGCCGTGGATCCCGGCATCGGCGGCGTCCTGGTGCTCGGAGATCGCGGCACCGGCAAGTCGACCGCGGTGCGTGCCCTGGCCGGGCTGCTGCCGCTGATCCGTGTCGTGGAGGATTGCCCCTACGGCTGCGATCCGGAAGCCGAACGCCGCGACTGCCCGAGCTGCGGCATCCGTCCTGGCGCACGTCGTCCGCGCACGCGGATGGCGCGGGTACCGAGCGTCGACCTGCCGCTCGGCGCCACGGAAGATCGTGTCGTGGGCGCGCTCGATCTCGAACGGGCGCTGACCGAAGGCGTCAAGGCGTTCGAGCCCGGGCTGCTGGCACGGGCGCATCGCGGCTTCCTGTATATCGACGAGATCAACCTGCTCGAGGACCATCTGGTCGACCTTCTGCTGGATGTTGCGGCCTCCGGCGAGAACGTGGTCGAGCGCGAAGGATTGTCGATCCGCCATCCGGCCCGCTTCGTGCTCGTCGGCAGCGGCAATCCCGAAGAGGGCGACCTGAGGCCGCAACTGCTCGACCGCTTCGGGCTCGCGGTCGAGGTGACGACGCCGACGGTGCTGGGCGATCGCGTCGAGGTGTTGCGCCGGCGGGAAGCCTTCGATCGCGATCCTGCCGGCTTCATGGCCGAGTGGGCGGCCGCCGAGGCGTTGTTGAGCGGGCGGATCGCATCGGCGCGTGTTCTGGTGAAAAAAGTCGCGATACCGGACGGGCTGCTGGAGCAGGCGGCGCGACTGTGCATTGCCCTCGGCACGGATGGGCTTCGGGGCGAGCTTTCGCTGCTGCGTGCGGCAAAGGCCCTCGCCAGTCTGGAGGGCATGGATACGCTGAGTATCGCGCATCTGCGTGCGGTGGCGCTGCCGGCGCTGCGCCATCGTCTGCGTCGTAATCCGCTGGATGAGGCGGGAGCCACGCCGCGTGTCGAACGAGCCGTGGCGGAATTGTTCGGGCCGTGACCACGGCGCCAAAAGCCGCGTATCCGGATTGGAACGATGTAGTACTGGTCACGAGCTTGTTCGCCCTGGATCCGGCAGGCCTCACCTGGCACGTGAAGTCGTCGGCAGGTCCGGTGCGGGATGCCCTGCTGGCAATGCTTCGCAACGCGTTGCCGGACTCCGCACCCCTGCGTCGTTGTCCGCTCGGCATCGGCGACGACCGGCTGCTAGGCGGGCTCGACCTCGCATCGACATTGGCTTGTGGCAGGCGGGTGGCACAGCGCGGCATGCTGGCGGAGACCGACGGCGGCGTGCTGGTGCTGCCGATGGCGGAACGGCTGACGCGCGAGGCCGCGGCACGCCTGTGTCCGGTGCTGGATCACGGCGAGGTGCTGGTCGAGCGCGATGGCGTGGCCTCCCGGAATGCGGCGCGGCTCGGGCTGATACTGCTCGACGAGGGCGTTGCGGAGGAGCAGCCTCCGGCGGCCCTCGTGGAGCGATCGGCATTCCAGATCACCCTGGATGGCCTGTCGATTTCCGATCTTCCGTTGCAGGATCTCGCACCCCGGGTTGCGGCGGCACGAAGGATCCTGTCGCAGGTGCGCGCTAACGCCCGCATCATCGAGGCCCTGTGCCAGACGGCACAGGCGTTGGGGATCGTCTCGCTGCGGGCGCCGATGATGGCGTTGCGCATCGCTCAGGCTTCCGCAGCACTGGACGGCCGCCTGGAGGTCACGGAGCAGGATGCGACAGTGGCGGCGCGGCTGGTGCTGGCCTGGCGAGCCACGCGCCTGCCTGTCGAGGCGACGCCTTCCGAACAGGACGAACACGACCAGACGCAGGAGCCTCGGGAGGGCCAGCCGGAAACCGATAACCCGGACCGGGAGCGGAATTCGCGAGACTTGGCGCAGGACCCGGCACCAGACCAGATGCCCGACCAGATGCTCGAAGCCGTGCTCGCCTCGTTGCCGTCGGACCTGCTCGGACGGCTGCAGGCGCAAGCCGACACCTCTGCCGCCGCCGGTGGCGGGCGTGTGGCGGCTGGGCAGGCGGTGGCCTCCCTGCACGGCCGGCCGTTGTTCACGCGCGCAGGGCGGCCGGAACGTGGCAAGCGGCTGGCCGTCGTCGATACGCTGCGCACGGCAGCACCCTGGCAGGCCCTGCGCCGTGACGCGCGGCAGCGCTCGGGTATCGATGACGCGCGGCAGCACGCGGGCATCGCCGGCAAGCGGGTCGAGGTGCGGGCCAGCGATTTCCGCGTCGTCCAGTGCGAGCAGCGGCCGCGCAACATCGCGATCTTCGTGGTCGATGCATCCGGATCGGCCGCGACGGGGCGTCTCGCCGAGGCCAAGGGCGCGATCGAGCGGCTGCTGGCGGATTGCTACGTGCGACGTGACCGTGTCGCGCTGATCGCCTTTCGCGGCACCGGCGCCGAGCTTCTGCTGCCTCCCACGGGAGCCTTGACGCGCGCGCGACGCAGCCTCGCCGGCCTGCCTGGCGGTGGCGGGACGCCGCTCGCCACCGGCCTCGAAGCAGCGACGTCCCTGGCCTTGTCGCTGCGTGCGCGCGGGGAGACGCCTTTGGTGGTGCTGTTGACCGACGGCCGTGCCAACATTACCAGGGCAGGTGCCGCCGACCGCGTCCGGGCAGGCGAGGAGGCTGGAGTATGCGCGTCGCAACTGCGGACGGCCCGCGTCTCTTCCCTGCTGGTCGATATCTCGCCGCGTCCGGAGGTAAAGGCCGAGGCCCTGGCTCTGAAGATGGGTGCGCTCTACCTGAAGCTGCCCGATGCAACGGGCTTGTCCCGAGCCGTGCGCGAAGCCGCCGCTTGATCCGAGCCCGGGTGCGAACGTGATCGGCGGTCTCAGCGGCACGCTGACCGGCGGCCTGGAGTGGGAGCAGGAAGGACGCGACTGGCCGAACCGCGCGTCGAGCCGGTTCGTCCGGGCCGCCGGCCTGCGCTGGCATGTCCAGGAGATGGGCGCCGGGCCGAAGATCCTGCTGCTGCATGGCACCGGTGCTGCGACGCATTCCTGGCGTGGACTGCTGCCATTGCTGGCGCAGCAGCATGCCGTGCTCGCGCCGGACCTGCCCGGCCACGGCTTCACCGAGATGCCATTGGCCGAGCGGATGTCGCTGCCCGGCATGGCGGGTCTGCTCGGCGGGTTGCTGCATCGCCTGGAGTTCGAGCCGGAGATCGTGATCGGCCATTCCGCGGGGGCGGCGATCCTGGCACGAATGATCCTCGACGGCAGCCTGCCGCGCGCGCGGGCGATGATCAGTCTGAATGGCGCGCTGATGCCGCTACCCGGCGCGTCGTCGCAGTTGTTTCCAGCCGCGGCACGGCTGTTGGCCAGAACCGGCGTGGTGCCGTGGATCTTCTCCCTGCATGCGGCCAATCGCGACCTGGTGGCGCG
This sequence comes from uncultured Acetobacteraceae bacterium, assembly GCA_964235615.1. Classification (GTDB taxonomy): domain Bacteria; phylum Pseudomonadota; class Alphaproteobacteria; order Acetobacterales; family Acetobacteraceae; genus Lichenicoccus. The sequence goes on from CAXSEE010000125.1 coordinate 3,557, forward strand.
TATGCTGGGCAACACCGGCTCGCGCCTGGCACCCGCGGACCTCCAGTTCTACCGCCGCCTGCTGCTCAATCCGGGGCATGTGTCGGCCGCCTTGCAGATGATGGCGCATTGGGACCTGCAAGGCCTGTCTACCCAGTTGCCGGATCTGCAACTGCCGCTCACCCTGGTGGTTGGCAGCAACGACAGGATGATCCCGCCCGCCGATGCCGAACGGGTGCACGCCCTGGTCCCGCAAGCCCGGATCGTCCGTCTCGAAGGGCTCGGCCATCTCGCGCATGAGGAACAGCCGGCGCTGATCGCGGCCCTGGTTTGATCCTTGTCGTCGACGCCATCCTGTGTTTGATCCTGCTGGAAGGCGTGGCCCTGGTCCTGCTGCACCAGCGCACCGGTCGCGGCCTGCCCCGGAGACCGGTGCTGAGCATGCTGCTGCCCGGTTTTTTCCTGCTGCTGGCGATGCGCCTCTCGATGGGCGGCTGGCCATGGTTCGTGATCTGTGGCGTGCTGTTCCTCGCCCTGTGCACGCATTGTGCCGACCTCTGGAGTCGCATGAACCTTGAAGGAAGCAGGACTGGATGACAGATCGGATCAGGCGGCGTGCCTTGATTATGGCCGGTCTTGGGACGGCGGCTCGGCCGATCCTGGCATCCGCCACCGATATCGATGCCGGGGCCGCACCGCCGGCCGCGGATGATATCCTGGTGAAGCTCGAGGACGATGCATCGGTCCATGTCGTCACGCCGTCGGATTTGCGCGTCGGCGCCGCACCCCTGCTGGTCTGGCCTCCACTGGTCTGGCCGATGCAGCCAAGTCAGCGCCTTGTTCGTAACGGCGCCCGGTTCAACCAGATCCTGCTGCTGCGGCTGGCTCCCGATCCGGGCGGAGAGTTCGCCGCCTTTTCCGCCATCTGCACCCATGCCTCCTGCGTCGTCACCGAGTGGAACGCCGGCTCCAGTCAGCTCGTCTGCCCACGCCACGGCTCGGTCTATGCGGCGCGGCAGGATGGTGCCGTGGTGGGCGGTCCGGCGCCGCGGTCGTTGCCGAGCTTGCCGGTAAAGCTTGCCGATGGCGTGCTGGTTGCGTCCGGTTTCGGCGGGTGCGTCGACGGTGACACAAGCCGGACGATTTGAGCCGCGTCGTCTCCTCTCTCGCTGGACGGGCTGCGCCCCCGCATCCGGCGGCGGGTAGCCGGGCAGAGGATCGGTTTCGCCTGGCCCTGATGCTCGTATGCGTCGTCGCATTCGCGTTGCGGTTCGGGATGGCGCTGGCCATGCCGAACATCCACCGTCCGGACGAAATATTCCAGAATATCGAGCCGGCTTACCGAATGTGGTCGGGTTACGGCACCGTCACCTGGGAATGGCGGGTAGGCATCCGCTCGCCGGTTTTCCCGGGCTTCCTTGCCGGACTGATCGGCGTGGTCCGCATATTGGGCTTCGGTCCCACAGCCTACATGGCCGTGATCGCCGCCGTCATGTCGCTGATATCCACCGCCGTGGTGGCAATGGCATTCCGCATCGGGCGGCAACGTCATGGGCTGTCGGGTGCGCTGATCTGTGGCGTGCTGTGCGCCGTCTGGCCAGACCTGATCTACTTCGGATCCAAACCGCTGGCTGAGGTCGTCGCCGGCAACCTGCTCACGCTCGCCACGGGCTTCGTTCTCTGCCCAGGCCGTGCCGGATCCGCGAAAGATCCCCGTTCCGCGACCATGCTCGTCATCGGCCTGCTGCTGGGCTTCAGTTTTGCCCTGCGCTTCCAGCTTGCACCGGCTATTCTTCTGGTCGCCGCCTGGTCGTGCCTGCGTAATGGCCGGCGCGATCTCCGGCGCGATTTGGGGCATCGTCTGCCATGGCTGGTTGCGGGCGGCTCGGTGCCCTTGCTCATCATGGGTGCCGCCGACTGGAGGTTCTGGGGTTCGCCGTTTCACTCCGTATGGGCGAATTTCGCGATCAACGCCATGCAGCATGTCAGCCGGGAGTATGGGATCAAATCGGGTCGCTGGTATCTTGCCCGGCTAGTCGCCAATTGGGGTGGCTCCGTGGTGCCGCTCGGGGTTGCCATGGTGCTCGGCGCACGACGCGCACCGCTGCTGGCGGCCGTCGCGATCCTGGTGATCCTGTCCCACAGCCTGATTGCCCACAAGGAAATCAGCTTCATCTATGCCGCTTTGCCATCGATGCTGATCCTGTCAGGTCTCGGCACCTGCCGTTTTATCGAACCAAGTTGGCGCCTGCCCGTTCTGCCTTTACGGCTCAGACCCGTCCATGCGGCACTGGCCTTCTGGATCGCCACGAGCACGGCAACAGCTCTGAGCACCGGCTTCCTCGCGATGTGGAAAGCGCACCGGGCGAACCTGCTGGCGGATGCGATCCTGTCCCACGACAACAGCCTATGCGGCCTGGGCCTGCGTTGGCCGGTGGAGTGGGGCTGGACCGGCAGCGACGCGCTGCTCGGCAAGCATATCCCGATCTATGCGTTTGTCAGTGCTGCCGGAGTGGCCCGTGTCGCACCCGCCATTAACGCCGCGATCGGTGGGCGGAATGTTGCCGACGGCTTGCCGGGTTTTGCCGTCATGCAGTGCTGGCCAAGCGTGGATGGCAGCGGCGATGTCTGCCTGGCACACGCGGGGCCGGGCAAGCGCTGCACGCCCGATCCCGGCTTCGAGCTGAACGCCGTCGCCAACCTGGGCAGACTGGGCACGAATGTCGGCACCGACAAGCGTTAGCCTCATTGGCCTGATCCTGGAGAGGCGAGGAACCGCTGCACCGGTTCCAGGGAAGCGGCAGGCGCTTCCTCGAACGGGACATGGCCAAGTCCGGGCAAGGTCACGAGCGTGGCGCGGGGAATGTCGCGGGCGTAGTCGGCGGCGTTGCTGATCGGGATCATCGCATCCTTTTCTCCCCAGAGCAGCAGGGTCGGCGCCTGGATGCGCCGCAGCATCGGTGCCGGTTGTTCGAGCATGACCTGTCCCATCCGGGCGATGATGGCGTCGCGAACGCCCGGCGCCAGCATCAGGTCGCGGTAGCGCGCGACGGTGGCATCGGTGAGTTTTGCCGGGTTGCCGTAGGCCGGTGCCAGGCTCATGCGCAGGAGCCGGGTCGGCAGCACATAGGGCAGCAGCCTGACCGTGATGGGGATGCTCGGTTTCTTGCCATACTCGAAGCCGGGACTGGCGAAACCGTCCGGCGAGATCAGCACCAGCCTGTCCACCCGGTCCGGGTGCCCGACTGCGAATTTCCAGGCGATGAAGCCGCCGAGGGAGTTGCCGATGAGGCTGGCACGCGGCACGCCGAGCTGGTCCATCAGGGCGGCCAGGACGATCATGCTGCGCCGGGTCGAGTAGTCCCCGGTCGGATCCGCGCCGGTCAGTCCGAAACCGGGCAGGTCGAAGCGGATAACGCGGTATTGCATCGAGAGGGTTTCAGCCCAGGGTTCCCATGTCTGCAGGCTGGAGCCGAAGCCATGCAGCAGGATCACCACCGCCGCATCGCGCGGACCGGTATCCCGCACATGCAGGCGGATACCTGCGACCTGCCGGTAGTCCGTGGGTGCCACGAGGTATTTCGCCTCCAGCACGGCGCGCGGCTGGTCCGGCGTGTAGAGCCAGATCCCTGCACCGGCCAGGGCCGCCAGGGCGATCGTCGGGATGAGGACGGTCCGGCTCATCACATCAGGGCGCGCGGGATCTGGAATGGCAGCATCAGTTGCATCCAGGGGGCGGCGAAGCGGTCGAGATCGAGGCTCTCGTGCATCGCCTGCGCGGCCTCGCCGAACAGATGCGTGTCGACCAGGGAGCGGGCATAGAAGGGAGAGTCCTGCAACGTGCGCGCGACGCCTGGCAAAGCTCCGGCATCGGCGCGGATGAAGCGCGGCAGCCGCCAGCGCGTGTGGGGCAGGGCGGCCCGCGGCGGCACGACCCGTTCGACGACACCGCCGTTGCGGTCGACATGCAAGGCGAACGCACGATCCATACCGTCCCGGCTGGTCACGTCATAAACAATCCCGGTCGCGTCACGCAGCGGCGCGCGCGCCCAGTCCCAGCGCCGGAAGCTGGCTTCGAGCGGACCGTCGCCGTCATTGCTGTCGAGATAGCCGGTACCGCCCCAATGCAGCTCCGGCCGCCGCAAGGCGACCTCGACGCGCGCGTGCGGCGCGATCGGCCGCCAGCGATGCAGGCCGGCCGCGTCCAGCGTGACGTCATGGCCGGTCAGGGCCTGGGGATGGACTCGGACCTGTCCGCGCAGGCGTCGCGGCAATAACGCCGTGAACTCGTCGATGTCGATGACCAGGGCATCATCCTGCCATTGCACCAGGCTGCGGCCGATGGCGAGCGTGCCGGCTTCGCGCGTGACGCCGTCGCGTCCGTGCTCGGTCATCGCCCATCGCTTGCGCTCGCCGTAGAGCGACACGTTGAGAGTGCAGAAATGCCCCGGGTCGGCGTCCGGATCGCGACGCCTGGCGAGGGCATAATAGGGCGAGAACACGCTGCCGACGAAGGCGATGACGGTGATGCCGAAGCGGCCGCAATCGCTCAACGCGTCGACATACCACCAGACATAGCCACCGGGTGCGACCGGGTTGTCGAAGCATGGTCGGCGATCACGCACGCCGCCGCCAGCCGCCCCGAGAGTGCGGCCATCGGCAATCCCGGTGCCGGATGCACGCTGCCCCCCGCCAGATACAGGCCGCGCAGCCGCGAACGGGCGCCCGGCCGGCGGAACGACGCCATCCAGCCGTGCGACGCCGGGCCGTACAACGCGCCTCCCGTCGCCGGATACCGGCTCTCGAACTCGTTCGGCGTGGTCACGATCCGTGCCGACGGCGCTCCCAACGTCAGGCCGCACCGCCGCATCGCCGCGATCAAACGGGTCTCGCATTGCTGGACTTCCTCCGAGAACTGATGCCGGTCGCCGGTCGCCGGTGCGTTGGTCAGGCAGAACAGGCGCTCCGGCCCCGAGGGCGAGGGTTGCGTATCGCCGCGATCCTGGGCGCAGACATAGACCGTCGGCCGGGCCGGCAGGCGATCATGGCCGAAGATGTCGTCGAACTCCGAATTGGCGGCGTCGGCGAAGAATACATTGTGCCGGTCGAGCGGAAAGCCGCTGGTGTCGGCGAGGATCGCCCAGGTCATCGCCGACAGCGACCGCTGGCTTGGCGGCGTCGCGGCTACCGCGCTGCGGCAGGCATCGCCGAAATGCCCGGCCGCGATCGCCTGCGCATCGGCATTGCAGACGATGTGATCCGCCGCCAATCGCTCGCCGCTGTCCAGCAGCACGCCGGCCGCGCGTCGTCCCGCCACCAGGATTTCCGCGGCCCGGCTGCCGTAGCGGATGCCGATGCCGCATTCCCCGGCCAGGTCGGCGAGCGCCTGGGCCAGCCGGAACATGCCGCCCTCGACCAGCCACACGCCTTCCTGCTCGACGTGTGCTACCAGCATCAGTGTCGCCGGGCATTGCGTGGGGGAGGATCCGCAATAGGTGGCGTAGCGGCCGTAGAGCTGTCGCAGGCGGGGATCGCGGAAGCTGCTTTCCAGCGCCGAGGCGAGGCTGGTGAACGGATTGATCCGGAGCAGCGGACCGGCGCCGGTGCGTGCCACCAGTTCGGCCATCGACGGCCTCTGGGCGCGCAGGAAGCTGCTGTCGAGCGTCTGGTAGATCTCCCGGGCGCGGGCGCGGAAGGCGTGGTAGCCGCGCGCTTCCGAGGCCCCCGCGAACCGGCCGATCGCATCCGCGGTGCGGGCCGGATCGGCGAACAGATCGAGCTGCGCGCGGTCGTCCCAGGCATGCCGCGCCAGGATCTCCGCCGGCCGCAAGGTGATGCGATCATCGAGGCAGGCACCGGCATCGTCGAAGATCCGGTCGAACACGCGACGCAGGGTCAGCACGGTCGGGCCGACATCGATGCGCGTATCGCCGAGCGCCGCTTCGCGCAGCTTGCCGCCCGGTGTGGCGGCAGCCTCGATGATCGTCACCGCGAAGCCCGCGCGAACGAGATCGAGGGCGGCCACGATGCCGCCGATCCCGGCACCGATGACGATCGCGTTTGGGGTCCTCATCACCGCTCCATATTCCAGGATCGCATCAAGATCGCAATTGACGAATGTGTCCATAATGTCTGACACTACTAACTGACAACAAATAATGACAGTCGACGGTGGGAGAGACCGATGGACGTGGTGGCACAGATCGAACGGACATTGGAAGCGGCCATTGCCCCGGCGCTCAGCTTCGCTGGACCGCCCAGGCTGGGCGCTGCGATCCGCCATGCCGTATTTCCCGGCGGTGCCCGCGTGCGGCCAAGGCTGTGCCTGGCGGTCGCGCGCGCCTGTGGGCATGGCGGCGATGCGCTGGCCCACGCCGCCGCGGCCTCGCTCGAGCTTATCCACTGCGCGTCGCTGGTGCATGACGACCTGCCCTGCTTCGACGCCGCAACCCTGCGTCGGGGGTTGCCATCGGTGCATCACGCCTTCGGGGAGAGTCTGGCGGTCCTGGCCGGCGACGCGCTGATCGTGCTGGCGTTCGAAACGCTTGCCCAGGCAGCATTGTCTCAGGCAGGGGGGGCCCAACAGGCGACATCGCTGGCGCCGTTGATCCTGTTGCTGTCGCGCTCAACGGGTCTGCCGCGCGGCATCATCGCCGGGCAGGCGTGGGAGTGCGAGCCGGAGATCCCGCTCGCGACCTATCACCGTGCCAAGACCGCGTCGCTGTTCTCGGCCGCGACGATGGCCGGTGCTCTCGCGGCAGGCGCCGAGGCGGCTCCCTGGCAGGCGCTCGGCGAGCGGTTGGGCGAGGCCTACCAGGTCGCCGACGATATCCGTGACGTGGTCGCCACACCCTCCCAGCTCGGCAAGCCGAACGGCCGCGATCAGGCGCTGGGACGTCCCAGCGTGGCGCTGCAACAGGGCGTGCCGGGGGCGATGCTGCGGCTGAAGTCACTGGTTGGCGAGGCGATCGCCGCGATCCCGCAATGTCCGCTGGCGTCGGAACTGCGCGCTCTCATCCGTCTGGAAGTGCAAAGGCTGCTGCCCCAGGAGCTGCTGGCCGCGTGAAGCTCTGAATATGAAGCTCGTGGACGCTATCGCAGGCGCGCGATGGCGGCATCCTCCAGGCCGCACGGACGCGTTCCACCGTCTGCTTGCGAGCGCACGCTTCCGGAGGCTGGCAAGCGCATTCCCGCTGACACGGCCGATCGCGCGACGCCGGGCCGCCGCCCTGTTCGATTTGTGCGCCGGTTTCGTCTATTCGCAGGTGCTGTCGGCATCGGTTGCGTCGCATCTGCCGCAAGCCCTGCTGCACGCGCCCGGCAATGCCGCCGAGATCAGCCGGCGGATCGGCCTGACCCAGGACGCAGCCGCGCGCCTGCTCGATGCCGCGGTGGCGTTGCGTATCGCCCGGCGGCGGCGGCGGGACGGGCGGTATGCGCTGGGGCCGCTCGGTGCGGCGCTGATCGACAATCCCGGCGTGGTCGCCATGATCACGCATCACGACATGCTCTATAATGATCTGCGCGATCCGCTGGCGCTGCTGCGCGGCGACCGGCGCGAGACCGTGCTCCAGCGCTACTGGGCCTATTCGCCCGATACCACGGGGCCGCAGGCATCTCCCTACAGCGCGCTGATGGCGGCGTCGCAGGCGATGGTCCGCGACGAGATCCTGAGCGCCTACGACATCAGCCGGCATCGCTGCCTGCTCGATGTCGGCGGCGGTGACGGCAGCTTCCTGATCTCTGCGGCCAAGCGTTCGCCCGACGCACGGCTGCTGCTGTTCGATCTGCCCGCGGTGGCGGAACTGGCACGGCAGAATTTCGAGCGGGCCGGCCTCACGTCGCGGGTGCAGGCAGTCGGCGGAGATTTCCATCACGATCCGCTGCCGGACGATGCAGACCTGATCACGCTGATACGCGTGCTGCACGACCATGACGACGAAGCGGCCCTCACACTGCTGCGCGCGGCACGAAAAGCACTGAAGCCGGGAGCCACCTTGCTGATCGCCGAGCCGATGTCCGGCACCCGTGGCGCCGAGGCGAGCGGCGATGCCTATTTCGGATTCTACCTGATGGCGATGGGCAGCGGACGCCCACGCACGCCGGCGCGGATCAGGCAGATGCTGCGGGAAGCCGGCTTCGGACGCAGCCGTCTGCTGTCCACCCGGACTCCCCTGGTGGCCAGGATCATCCTCGCATTCCCGTGAAGATCGAGAGTGTCAACTTTGGTTGTCAACCATATCTGTTATGTTAAGCTGACACTCTGGCTTTGCGAAACAGAGACCCGCAGGAGGGAGCAATGCAGACCACCGCCGTCGTCATGAACGCTCCCGGCCAGGTGATGCTGAGCAGGCTTGCACTATCCCCGCCCGGGCCTGCTGATGTCGTCGTCGATATCGACTGGAGCGGTATCAGTGCCGGCACCGAGCGCCTGCTGTGGATGGGGCGGATGCCGGACTTCCCCGGCATGGGTTATCCGCTGGTGCCCGGCTACGAGTCTGTCGGGCATGTCGTCGAAGCCGGTCCGCAGTCCGGACGACACGCGGGCGAAATCGTGTTCGTTCCCGGAGCCAAATGCTTTGGCGAGGTGCGTGGGTTGTTCGGTGGTGCTGCGGCGCAGCTCGTGCTGCCGGGCGCGCGTGCGGTGCCGATCGACACCGATCTCGGCGAGCGCGGCACCCTGCTGGCTCTCGCGGCCACCGCATACCATGCCATCGCCGCCGCGGGCGCGACGCCGCCGGAACTGATCATCGGTCACGGCGTGCTGGGCCGCCTGCTGGCCCGCATTACGCTGGCACTGGGTCATCCGGCCCCGACGGTCTGGGAAGAACGCGCCGTGCGTGCGTCGGGCGCCGCCGGTTACGATGTCATCACGCCTGATCAGGACACGAGGCGTGACTACCGCGCGATCTATGACGCCAGTGGCGATGCCGCCATGCCGGACCTGCTGATCCCCCGCCTGGCGCGCGGCGGCGAGATCGTGCTTGCCGGCTTCTATCCCGGCACCGTCTCGTTCGCCTTTCCGCCGGCCTTCATGCGCGAGGCCCGTCTGCGCTGCGCCGCCGAATGGCAGCCGGATGACCTGGTCGCGGTGCAGCGCCTGATCGCCGGCGGCAGTCTCGCGCTGGACCGGCTGATCACCCATCGCAGCCCTGCCGCCGCGGCGCAGGATGCCTATCGCACCGCGTTCGACGATCCCGACTGCCTCAAGATGATTCTGGAATGGAGCAAACCGGCATGAACGCCCAGACCTTGATAGTGCCGGCCCCGATCGTGCCGGACATGAGCACCAAGCCCGAGACGCAGATCATCGCGATCTACGGCAAGGGCGGCATCGGCAAGAGCTTCACCCTCGCCA
>CAXSEE010000126.1:0-12734 GCA_964235615.1 uncultured Acetobacteraceae bacterium
TAATCCTCGGCCATGCGGCGCGCGGTGAAGCGCGTCTCGAAGCGGCTGCGAATCGCCTCCGTCGTGGTCTCGCCGAGGCGGGCCACCGCGCTGATCGCGCCGGTCTCGTCCTCGACGATGAAGCCGGTCAGGCCGTCCTCGATGATCTCGGAGACCGAGCCGCGGTTGAACGCGATCACCGGGGTGCCGCAGGCCATCGCCTCGATCATCACCAGGCCGAACGGCTCGGGCCAGTCGATCGGCATCAGCAGACCGCGTGCGCCGGAGAGGAAGTCGGGCTTCTGGCTGTCGCTGATCTCGCCGATCAGCTCGACGCCGTCGCCCAGCATCGGCCGGATCACGTGCTCGAAATACTCGGTGTCCACGCGGTCGATCTTGGCCGCGATCTTGAGCTTGATGCCGCTTGCGCGCGCGATGCGGATCGCCTTGTCGGCGCCCTTCTCGGGGCAGATCCGTCCCAGGAACGCCAGATAGTCACGCGCACTCGGCTGCGGGGTCAGCAGGTCCTTGGGCAGGCCGTGATGGACCGTGCGCACGAAGTTCGCCTGCGGCAACGGACGGCGCTGGCTGTCCGAGATCGAGACCACGGGCACCTTGTTGAATGCGTTGAACACCGGCTGCAGCTCGGGCAGGTCCAGGCGGCCGTGCATGGTGGTCACGAAGGGGACATTCTGGCGGCTGAAGAAGGAGAACGGCCAATAGTCCATGTGGAAATGCAGCACGTCGAAGTCTTCGAGACGACGGGCGACATGCTCCAGCATGAGCATATGCGGCGCGATCGGATCACGGATTGCCGGATCCAGCCGTAGCGCGCGTGGCCAGGAAGCGTGCAGGTCGGCGTTGGTGACGCTGTCGCCGCTGGCGAACAGGGTGACGTCGTGACCGAGGTTGACGAGCTCTTCGGTCAGGAAGGAGACAACACGCTCAGTGCCCCCATAAAGCTTGGGCGGGACGGCTTCGTGCAGGGGGGCAACCTGGGCGATTCGCATAAAGATAGGCTCCACTGTTTCTGCAATAATGGTTAGACAGCGTGATCACGGCAATTTATGGGCAATGTTCGGGTTTCTTCGCGTCCGACCGGATTTGGCGCAAAGGTTCTCGTGAACCAGCCGGAACGTCATGGGTTACCGCCACGCAACCGCGAGCCAGCGCCCGCGGCTCTCGCATCCAGTTACCCGCGGCTCTCGCATCCAGTTACCCGCGGCTCTCGCATCCAGTTATCCGCGGCTCACGCATCAGGTAGAGAAGCATGTTAACCCAGCCAGGCGAGAAAACGGTCACGGTCTCGGACGCCGATCTGGTCAAGCTGGCAAGCCAGCCGATGGCCTTCATGTTCCGCTACGTCATGCGCCACAAGCTCCCGCACGCGTTGATCATGCTCTCGGTCATCGTCGCGGTCGGTTGCGCGGTCGGCTCGTCCTATGCGGTCAACTTCCTGGTCGACACGCTCAACAGCGCCAAGGACGGCAGGATGGGACCGGTGTGGAAGGCCGTGGGGCTGCTCGGCGGCCTGATCGCCTTCGACAACATGGCCTGGCGGGTGGGGGGGTGGATCTCGACCCATGCCTTCGTGACCGTGACCGGCGACCTGCGGCGTGACCTGTTCCGCCATCTGACCGGTCACGCGCCGTCCTATTTCGCCGACCGCATGCCCGGCACCTTGGCCGGACGCATCTCGTCGACCTCGACGGCCATGTTCACGCTGGAGAACCTGACCTTCTGGAACGTGCTGCCGCCCTGCCTGAACGTCGCCTTCTCGATCCTGCTGATGATCATCGTCAGCCCGCTGATGGCCGGCGTGCTGGTGGTGCTGGCGGCCATCCTGTCCTGGCTGATGTTCCGCCTCGCCGCCGGCGGCCGGCCGCTGCATCACCGCTATGCCACCGAGGCCGCGCGCGTCGACGGCGAGCTGCTCGACGTCATCAACAACATGCCCCTGGTTCGCGCGTTCGGCGCCACCCATCGCGAGCGCCGCCGCTTCGGCGAGCGGATGAAGATCGAGATGAGCTGGCGCGGCCGCTCGCTGCGCTACCTGGAGAAGCTGCGCCTGGTCCATGCCGGCCTGACCGCTATCCTCACCGCCGGGCTGCTGATCTGGGCGATCCTGCTGTGGAAGGCGCACCAGGCCAGCGTCGGCGAGGTGGTCATGGTGACCACGCTCGGCTTCATGATCCTGCACGGCACCCGCGACCTCGCCGTCGCCCTGGTCGAGACCATCCAGCACGTCGCCCGCCTGTCCGAGGCGCTCGGCACGCTGCTGCTGCCGCACGACATGCCCGACGCCCACGACGCCACCGGCTTCCATGGTCCGCCGAGAGGCGAGGTGGTGTTCGACCGGGTCACCTATGCCTATCCCGGCGGCAGCCCGATCCTGGACGGGTTCGATTTCAAGGTCGAGGCCGGCACGCGCGTCGGCCTGGTGGGCCGCTCGGGCTCGGGCAAGACAACGGTGCTCGCCCTGCTGCAACGGCTCCGCTACATCCAGGGCGGGCGCATCCTGATCGACGGCAAGGAGCTCGGCCGGCTGACCGAGGACGCGTTGCGGTCGGTGATCTCGGTGGTGCCGCAGGATGTCTCGCTGTTCCATCGCAGCGTCATGGAGAATATCCGCTACGGCAAGCCGGAAGCCTCAGACGAGGAGGTCGAGGCGGCGGCCAAGGCAGCCGAGTGCCAGGACTTCATCGAAGCGATGCCGGAAGGCTTCGCCACCCAGGTCGGCGACCGCGGCGTCAAGTTGTCCGGCGGCCAGCGGCAGCGGCTGGCCATCGCCCGGGCCTTCCTGCGCAACGCGCCGATACTGCTGCTGGACGAAGCGACCAGCGCGCTTGACTCGGAAAGTGAGTTAAGGGTGCAGGAAGCGCTCGACCGGCTGATGGTCGGACGCACCGTGATCGCGGTGGCCCATCGGCTGTCCACCTTGCGGGACTTCGACCGGATAATCGTCATGCAGTCCGGAAAAGTGCTCCAGGACGGCGCTCCGGGTGATCTGGAGCGTGTCGACGGACCCTATCGGGACCTGTTGAGCCTTCAATCCGTCACTCTCGAGGCAGTCGATTGAGGAAAAGCATCATCAAATGCTTGTGATCTGAGCGTTTTGATACCATAATAATATCGTTCTGGCCGCAGCACTCCGCGAAGCCGGTTTCAGCCGGAGGATCGCGTATGAGTGTCATCATTTCGTCCGAACTTTCCATCCGACCCATGATCCTGGGTGCCGCTCCGATGCATCTGGCCGCCGACGCCGGCCTTGCCCAGTCCTCCGCCGCGACCTCCTTCCTGGAGCCGGGAATGGCGCTGGGGATGACCTCGGCGGGACGCGAGAACCTGAGCCAGCGTGCCTATTTGCGAATCCGGTCATCGCTGATCCACAGCGAGTTGCGGCCCGGACAGAAACTGGTGCTGCGCCCTCTGGCGGCGGAGCTGCGGCTCAGCCCGACTCCGGTGCGGGAGGCGTTGCTGCGCCTGGTGTCGGAGCAGGCGCTGACCTTGGACGAGCGCGGTTCCGCCATCGTGCCGGTGATCGATCTCGAGGAGTTCCGCGAGATCATCGACATACGCTGCGACCTCGAAGGGCGTGCCGCCGCCCGTGCCGCGATACGGGCCAGCCCGTCGGAGGTCGAGCAGATCGTGACCCTGGTTCAGTCCTATCACTCCGCCGTGCAATCGAACGACCGGCCGGTCACGCTGAGCCGTAGTGCCGAGCTGCACCGCGTCATCTGCCGGGTCGCCCGCGCTCCGTTGATCCTGCGCATGCTCGAGGGGATCTGGATGCGGATCGGGCCGGTCTATGCCCTCAAGCTGGAACCTGCCTCGATACCGGTCATGGAGGGCGACCACCCTCACGACCAGCTTGTCGCCGCCCTTCGCCGTCATGACGGCGATGCAGCGCGAGCTGCGGCGATCGCGGACGTGCGCGGGAGCTCCGACTGGCTTGAGCGTTCGTTGATCGGTGCGGTCGGCTAGACGTTTGTCGGCCGAGGTCGAGGACTCGTCAGTGACGAAGACGCCGATCATCGATACGCTCGTCTTGCCCAGTGGCTGGGCGGACAGCCAACGGTCCGGGTGAAGGCGGTGCTGAAGGCGCTGTTCGATTGAAAGCCGACAAGCAGCGCAATCTCCGTCACGCTACGCAATCCTCTTGCCAATTCGTCCTTGGCCACCGCCATCCGCCACCGCTGCAGATAGGCCATCGGTCCTACACCGACGGTCTGGCTGAAGCGCGCGCTCAAGCCGGAACGCGAACTGGTTTCTTCAGCAGCATGATCAGGTGCTGGCAGAGTGGAGTCAGGTCAATCCGGACGGATCCGAGTTCATAACAGCGCACAGCTATGCGCGCCTGAACGACGAAGGCCGTATTTCCCACTTGCCGGCTTCTGGAAGCCCTTCGATAAAGCTTGAACCTAGACTTGTTACAGCTACGTGAGGTTGAACCACAGCTTAATGAGCTACAGACCTTGGAGCCCGGCCTGAACTGCCAGGACCGTCAGGAGCCTCCAGCCTCCAGCGACACATGCGCCGCGACGATGCGCCATCCTTCCGGCATGCGGACCCAGCTCTGGCTTTGCCGTCCGATCCGGGTCTCGCCGTCGCGCTGGAATTCCGTGTCCGCGACGGCGAAGTCGCGTCCGAACGTCGAGATCACCGTCTTGAGCAGCCGGCGTTGCGGGGAGCCTCCTGGCCGCTGGCGGCGGAACTCCGTGATTGCGTCATGGCCATATAGCCGCTCGCCGACCCCGTAGCGGAGCGTGAGCGGCGAGTTCCAGAACAGGCCGTCCAGGGTCGCGACATCATTCTCCATCAGGGCGGTTTCGTAAGCAGCGAAGGCTGCCGAAACTTCAGCCAACACATCCGGTTCGTTGACGTTCATTCTGTCCCTTTCAGCACTAATCTCACGCGAATTCAATCAGTCGCGCAGGACGGATATGACGATGCCGATGTCGAATATCGCGTCGCCCTCATGCCCGATCGGCAGCAGAGGCAGAAGCGTCTGGTACATCGGCCCGGTGCCCCGGCCCAGCTTCTCGGCTGGAATATCGCGACGGTGTATGGCCCAGGCGGCGCAGATCGCTTCCACGGCAAGCACGGTCCAGCCGGCGTCGATCAGCTTCCCGAGCTGGGCGACCGCGAAGGGGGCACCGCCCGCCACATCCTCGACGCCGTCATCGAGCTGTCCGTGGAACAGCAGCGCGGCCGGGTTCGCCGCATAGCGTGCGGCCATGCTCGCCGCGGCGGCGATATGGCCGAGGTTGAGGAACTGCACGCCGCCGACCGGTCCCTCGACCCGCGCGAGCCCGGTCGGCAGGCCGGAGAAGGCCGGCCACTGGATCTTGTGGATACGCTCGGCCGCCGCCTCCAGCAGCTTCGCCAGCGACAGCCGCAATGCGTCGAGAGCGACGCTCAGCAGGGTGGTCTCCATGTTGCCGTGCGACACCACCTCGTCGGCCTCGACATCGACCAGCGGGTTGTCGACGCCGGCCTGCAGCTCGTCCTCCCAGATCGTTTCGGTCCAGGCCAGCGCCGCCTCGGTAGCACCATGGATCTGCGGCACGCAGCGGAAGCTGAGCGGGTCCTGCAGGAAGCGGGCCTCTCCAGGTTCGTGCAGGCGGCTGCCTTCCAGCTCGTGGCGGAGCCGGCGCCCCACCGCGATCTGGCCGGGCTGGCCACGGACCTGGTCCACCACCGCGCGCCACGAGCGCGGGTTGCCACGAAAACCCTCCAGCGAGAGCGCCGCGATCCGGTCCGCCATGAGCAGCATCCGGCGCGCGCCGGCGAGTTCCATCGCACCCTGCCCGAGGGTCAGGGCGTTGGAGTTGATCAGGGACAGCGCCTCCTTGGCCTGCAGCATCAGGTCCGCCTGGCGGTCGGCGGCACCCGGCCCGATCTGGCTGAGGGCGAGCTGGGCCATGCCGACGATGTCCGACGCGCCGACCGAGCTTCCCAGCAACGCCCGTGGCCGGTGGCCGGCATTCAGCCGCGCGACCATCCGCTCGACCAGGGCCGGCCGCACGCCGGAGCGGCCTCGCGCGAATTGCGAGATCTGGATGATCAGGGCGGCACGCAGCGTCGCGTCGGTGGCCGGCGCTCCAGGAGCGTGCGTGCCGTGCGCGCGCAGCATGCGGTTGTTGTAGCTGTCGAGCCTGTCCGGATCGAGCATGAAGTCCTTCTGGCTGCCGACCCCGGTGGTGATGCCGTAGGCGGGCGTCCCGGCGGCGGCGATCCGGTCGACCACGGCGCGCGCCTGCGCGATACGCTCCCAGGCCACCCCCGCCACGACCAGCACCGAACGGCTTGCCGTGGCCTCCTGCAGTTGGGCCAGGCTCAACCCGGTGCCGTCGATCAGCAGCGTCCGACCGGTCATGATCGGACCCGCGAGCGACGTGACGCTTGTCTCGGCGGCGTGGTTCATGGAGGCTTCCCGCGGATGCTGCAGGTGACGAGGCACGGATCATTCTGTATTACAGGAATTTGCTTCCGGAGAAATATTTGTTCCTGCCGCCGAGACGTCTCCTTGCATGGAATTGTAGGAATAACCGGACCCATGGCTCACTTTGCCGATGTGATCGACCTGGACCGCTATCCGCTGCACGACCTCGACAGTGCGCGGGGCAGGGAGCTGATCAGGAGCTGCCGGTCCGGGCTGGCATCGACCGGGATGTTCAACCTCGATGGCTTCCTGCGTCCAGAGGCGCTGGCGCATTCGCTGGCCGGGCTGGCGCCGCTGATCGAGAACGCATCGTTCCTGCACGAGCGCCAGCACAACATCTACTTCCTGAAATCCGTGGCCGGCCTCGCGGACGATCATCCCGCCCTGAAGCGCTCGAACACCGCGCATCGTACGGTCTGCGCCGACCAGTTCGCGGACAATCTGCTTTGCCGGCTTTACGAGTGGGCTCCGCTGATGGCGTTCATCCAGCAGGCCACGGAGCAGCCGGCGTTGCATGTCATGGCGGATCCGCTGGCGCGGCTGAATGTCATGGCCTATCGCGACGGGCAGGGACTGGGCTGGCATTTCGACCGCTCGGTCTTCACGACGACGCTGCTGTTGCAGGCGCCTCGGGCCGGCGGCATGTTCGAATACCGCACGGATCTCAGGTCCGATGGCGATCCGAACCACCAGGGTGTCGGCCGCATGTTGACCGGAGCGGACGACCAGGTCAGGCAACTGCCCGTCAGTGCCGGCACGCTCAACCTGTTCAAGGGCCGCAACACCGCGCACCGCGTGACGCCGGTGGCGGGGGCTGCCGATCGCATCATCGCCGTGTTCTCCTATTACCAGCAGCCGAACGTGCTGTTCTCGCCGGAAGAACGCATCGGCTTCTACGGACGTGCCGCTTGAGGCGTGCGGCAGCCCTGTTCGTGCTCGCGGCATTTGTCGCGTCTCCTGCGGACGCCAGGGATTGGACGGCGGTCACGATCGCCACCGAGGGCGGCTACGAGCCCTGGAACATGACCAGCCCGGACGGCAGCATCATCGGTTTCGAGCCGGACCTGCTTCAGGATCTGTGCCTGCGCCTGAAGATCACCTGCAAGCTGGTCAGCCAGGATTGGGACGGCATGATCGCCGGCCTCGACGCCGGCAAGTTCGACATGATCGCCGACGGGTTGGCGATCACTCCGGAACGGGCGCAGGTCATCGCCTTTACGCGGCCGTTCGCCCGCACGCCGGCCAGCTTCATGGCCCTCAAGGCGGGACCGCTCGGCAAGCTTCCAGGCACCGGCAGCATCATTAACCTGAGCGCGGACAACGCGGCGCTGCCGGACGCGCTGGCGCCCTTGCGCGCGATGCTGAAAGGCCAGACCATCGGCGTGCAGGCCGGCAACGCGCTGAATAGTTTCATCTACAGGCATTTCCAGGATGTCGCCGAGATACGCGAATACAGGACCGCCGCCGACCGGACGCTCGATCTGGTGGACGGCCGCATCGACATCACCTTCGACGACATGAGCTACCTCGCCTTCATCCTGGCCAGACCGGAAAATGCCGACCTGGGCTATACCGGTCCCGAGATCGCCGGCCAGATCTGGGGAGTCGGAGAAGGCTTCGGCCTGCGCCATGCCGACGGCCAGCTCAAGTCGATGTTCGACGGCGCCATCTCCGGGGCGCTGGCCGATGGCACCGTCAAGCGGCTCAGCGTGAAATGGTTCAAGCTCGACCTGTCGCCATGACCACCCGACGGCCACGACCGGACGCTGGCTGACATGGCCGGGTCAGGAGTCCTGTTCGGCTTCGGTGCGCGCGGATGGGGCGGCCAGTTGATCCTGGCCCTCGGCATGACCCTGGCGGTCACCCTGGCCGCGATGGCGATCGGCGCGGTCCTCGGCGCGTTCGTGGCCCTGGCCAAGCTGTCGCCGAGCCGGATCGCGCGCTTCGGCGGCAGTGCCTACACGACGCTGTTCCGCGGCATACCCGAACTGCTGGTCATCTATCTCATCTATTTCGGAGGATCGAGCGCGATTGGCTCGCTCGGCTCGCTGTTCGGGATCCATGCCTTCGTCAGCCTCCCGTCATTCCTCGCCGGCGCCGTTGCGGTCGGCGTCATCTCGGGCGCCTACCAGGCCGAGGTCTATCGCGGCGCCTACCGGTCGCTGGCGCGTGGCCAGATCGAGGCCGCGCGCGCCATCGGCATGCCCCGCCTGATGCGGTTCCGCCGCATCGTCGGGCCGATGGTCATCCGCGCGGCATTGCCGGGGCTCGGCAACGTCTGGCAGCTTACCATCAAGGATTCCGCCCTCATCTCCGTCACCGGGCTCGCGGAGCTCATGCGCGTCAGCGAGATCGGTGCCCGTTCCACTCATCGGTTCTTCGGATTCTACATCGTCGGCGGATGTCTGTATCTCCTGCTGACCGGCGTCTCCCACGGGGTTTTCGGCGCGATGGAGCATCGTGTCGCCAGAAGCCTTCCCGGCAGGATGCGTCGCGGCGCGGGAAGGAGCTGACCCGGTTGGATATCCATTTTCTCGCAGCCACCATGCAGCAACTGCTTGCGGCCTTGCCGATGACCCTGGCGCTCTGGTCCTTGTCGATCGTGGCCGGCTCCGTGCTGGCGCTGGCGATCCTGTGGATGCGCGTCAGCGGCAACCGGTTCATCTCGATGCTCGCGCGCGGCTACGTCTTCGTCTTTCGCGGCACGCCGCTGCTGATACAGTTGTTCCTGATCTATTACGGTACCGGGCAATTCGCGGCCGTCCGGCACAGCCTCGTCTGGCCGCTGCTGCGTGAACCCTTCCTGTGCGCGGTCATCGCACTTGCCCTTTGCAGCGCAGGCTATAGCGCGGAGATCTTCCGCGGCGGCCTGATGGCTGTATCCGAGGGCGAGATCGCGTCGGCCCGCGCGTGCGGCATGTCGGGCCTGCTTCTGTGGCGGCGGATCATCGCCCCGATCGCATTCCGTCACGCGCTGCCGGCCTACTCGACCGAGATCATCCTGATGACCAAATCGACGGCGTTGGCCAGCCTGGTCACGGTGTGGGAAGTTACCGGCGTCGCGCAGAGGATCATCGCCCAGAGTTTCCGCACCCTCGACGTGTTCCTGTGCGCGGCGGCAATCTATCTGCTGCTCAACTTCCTGATCGAGCGGTCGGTGGCGCTGCTCGAACATCGGCTGTCGTTTCACCTGCGGGCATGACGCATGACCTCGGAGGTGCTGCCCGACATGGCCTTGAGCCTGCGCAATATCGAGAAATCCTATGGCGGGACGCCTGTCCTGAGAGGCCTGTCGCTCGACGCGCGCAAGGGAGAGGTCATCTCCATCCTCGGCGCCAGCGGTTCGGGCAAGAGCACGCTCCTGCGCTGCATCAACCTGCTCGAACTGCCGGACGCCGGCGAGATCATCGTGGACGGCGAGAGCCTCGTGCTGCGGCGTCGCCGCGACGGATGCCTGGAGGCACGCGATCGCAGGCAGCTCGACCGCATCCGCAGCCGGCTCGGCATGGTGTTCCAGGGCTTCAACCTGTGGTCGCACATGACCATCCTGCAGAACCTGATCGAGGGTCCGGTGCACGTCCTGAAACGGCCGCGGGCGCAATGCGTCGCGGAAGCGGAAGCGCTGCTCGAGAAGGTTGGCATCGCCGACAAGCGGCATGCCTATCCCGCACAGCTTTCCGGCGGCCAGCAGCAGCGCGCCGCCATCGCCCGGGCGCTGGCCATGCAACCCAAGGTGATGCTGTTCGACGAGCCGACCTCGGCACTCGATCCCGAGCGGGTCGGAGAAGTCCTGCGGGTGATGCGCACCCTGGCCGATGAGGGACGGACCATGCTGGTCGTCACGCACGAGATGGGTTTCGCGCGCAATGTCTCCAACCGGGTGATCTTCCTGCACCAGGGCCGGATCGAAGCCGACGGCACGCCGGATGAGGTGTTTGCTTCCACCGCGCCGGGCCTCAATCAATTCCTGCATGGCCAATCGGCGGGGCCGGAACATTAGCTTCACCACGGGAGCAGCAGCCATGGACAGTGACGAACCACTCGAAAAAGAAGCTACGCGAACCGGGATTATCGCCGCCAGTGCATTCCTGAAGGTCGAAGTCCTTGCCTACATGGCGCTGGGCGTGCTGCTCGCGCTCGCGACCTTGATGGGCATTGGCAGCGCGGCTGCGTCGCTCTGGACGGTCGTGCAGGCCCATGGCAGCACGGACGCCATCGTCGGCACGATCGACCAACTGCTGTTCGTGCTCATGCTGGTCGAGATCCTGCATACCGTGGGCGTCTCGTTCCGTTCCGGCATACTGGTATGCGAGCCCTTCCTGATCGTCGGCCTGATCGCCTCGATCCGGCGCGTGCTGGTCATCACGCTGAAATCATCCCAGACCAACACAGCTACGCCGACGCCGGAAGCCCGGAGCATGCTGAACTCGACGATGCTGGAACTTGGCGTGCTGGCCGCCGTGATCCTGGTCATGGTGATATCGATCACCATGCTGCGGCGCAGTGAAGCCGTCAGGCCTCGATAGCCTCGATACCGCGCGAATGTCGTCTTCCGGATGCAGCTCGCGAAATGTCATGATGCGGTCCCATTGAGGCGCGACTGCATGCTGTACCGGGCTGACTTACCGCTTCCAGACGAACGTGCTTTGCCCCTAACCTTGCGCTCGCGGACAGCATGAGGGCGATGATGATGTTGGCGGGAACGACGCAGGCCGCGGAAGCTACGACAACGAGACCGCCCATCAGCCGGGCGCACATGCTGGCCGGTGCCTCGATCGGCAACGCGCTCGAATTCTATGACTTCCTGGTCTATGCCTTTTTCGCCAGCTCCATCGCCTCGAGTTTCTTTCCCGGGCACGACCCGGCCACTCGGTTGTTGCTGACCTTCGGCACATTCGGAGTCTCGTTCCTGGCCAGGCCTGTTGGCGCCGTGATCCTCGGGACCTATGCGGACCGTCGCGGGCGTACAGCCTGCATGACGCTCTCGGTAGCCCTGATGACGCTCGGCGGTGCCGCGATCGCCGTCATGCCCAGCCATGCCGCCATCGGTTTGGCCGCACCTTTCGGCATCCTGCTGGCCCGGCTCATCCAGGGCTTCTCTCTCGGCGGCGAGTTCGGCAGCTCGACCGCCTTCATGATCGAGCATTCGGCCGGCGGCGAGGCACGCGCGGCAAGCTGGCAGGGAACCAGCCAGTTCATTGCCGCCATGATGGCTTCGGGTGTCGCATGGCTGCTCAATCACTTGTTGCCGCCGCCGCTGTTCGGCACTTGGGGCTTTCGGATCGCGTTCGGCATCGGCGTGCTCGCCGGCCCCGTCGCATTGATGCTGCGCCGCCGACTGCAGGAGCCTCCCGCCTTCATCGGGCGCGACTCGACGAGCCTCACGCCGTCGGATGGCGTCGCGGCCGAACCTGCGACCTTGAGCGGCATCCTGATTGCGATCGGGATGGTGGCGCTCGGCACCGGCTTGACCTATCTGCAGATATATCTGCCAACCTATGCCATCACGCATCTGCACATGACGGCAGGATCGACGCTGGGAGCGGTCTTCCTGCTCTATGTGGCGCTGGTCGCGATGACGCCGTTGCGGCTGTTCATCGCGGATCGTTTCGACCAGTCTCACCATGGAGGCGCGATGCTGGCCTCGTGCCTGCTGCTGCTGGTCTGTGGCTACCCGGCCTTCATGCTGCTCGACGCGCATCCGAGTGCGTTGACATTGTTCCTGTTGCCGGTGTCGTTCCAGTTGATCGGCCTGTCCTATCTGTCGCCGTTGCAGGCCTTCATGGGAATGGTGTTCTCGATACGACGGCGTGGCGTCGGTCTTTCCGTTGCCTACTCCACGGGAGTCGCCATATTCGGCGGCTTTGCTCCCTTCATCAATGAATGGCTGGTCGTGAAAACCGGCGATCCAAGAAGTCCGGGGCTTTACCTCGCCGTTACGGCCGTCATCACGATGGTTGCACTTGGCTTCGCCGGAAGACGGATACCGGCGAAGCTGGGGTCGGCGCAAAATTCGTCCAAAACTGCACGCTAAGGACCAGATCGGTAGTGTCTCCGTTTGACATCGACCTTCTGCCTCCAAATCAACATGCGCCTGCACACCGCGGGCTCAAAGGACAGCGCCATTGACTTGAAACTGTCGGAAAACCGTCATCCAAGGCCAGCACACCGCCGTCTAAAAGGCGCCATCGCCAGAACGATGGATGTCAGCGAAATGTCGAACGACCGCCGCACCTTTCTGCAAATGCTTGCTGCCGGCACGCTGGCAGGCGCGTTGCCCGAGAGTATCAGCCGCGCCCTGGCGGTCCCG
>CAXSEE010000127.1:0-9726 GCA_964235615.1 uncultured Acetobacteraceae bacterium
AGGCCTGCCGAACACCGGCATGACGACCGCGCCAAGTGATGCTAGCGTGAGCGGTCGCTGGCGCTCCGTCAGGCCGGACAGCATCGCCGGCAGTTAAGGATCGTCATGACGCAATACGACGCGAGCGCTTCGGGCCAGTTCGGCATCGGTGGAGACATCACCGTCAACCGGCTCGGCTTCGGCGCCATGCGCATCACCGGCAACGGCATCTGGGGAGATCCGAGTGACATCGATGCCGCGCGCGAGACGCTGCGGCGCATCCCGGACTTCGGCATCGACTTCATCGACACGGCGGACAGCTACGGCCCCTACGTCAGCGAGGACCTGATCCGCGAGGCGCTGCATCCCTACAAGGACCTGACGATCGCCACCAAGGGCGGCCTGACCCGGCACGGCCCGAACATCTGGCGTCCGGTCGGCCGACCGGAATATCTGCGCCAGTGCGTGCTGATGAGCCTGCGCCGCCTGCAGGTCGAGCGCATCGATCTGTGGCAATTGCACCGGATCGACCCGGCGGTGCCGCGTGACGAGCAGTTCGGCGTCATCGCCGCGATGCAGAAAGAGGGCCTGATCCGGCATGTCGGCCTCAGCGAGGTCAGCGTCGAGGATATCGAGGCAGCCGGAACATACTTTCCGGTGGTGACCGTCCAGAGCCAGTACAACCTGGTCAACCGCAAGAACGAGGCGGTGCTGGATTATTGCGAGGCCAAAGGCATCGGCTTTATTCCCTGGGCGCCACTGGCTGCCGGGTCGCTCGCGGCGCCGGACTCGTCGCTACGCACCATTGCCGGCCGGTTGGGCCTGTCCGCCGGCCAGGTCGCACTGGCGTGGGTGCTGAAGCGCTCGAAGGTGATGCTGCCGATCCCCGGCACCGGCAAGCCGGACCATCTCGAGGACAACATGAAAGCCGCCCACGCGCAGCTTTCGGATGCGGACTTCGAGCTGCTCGACCAGCAGGGGCGCCAAGCGGACTCCGGCTAGTAACGCCAACCGGTCTTGAGCTTAACCCCATAGAAGACCATGGCTCTGCCCTGGACCCCCCCCGGCGAAGCCTTGAGAATCCAATCATATGAATAAATTGGTTTCCAAAGGCCAAGGCCTTTGGCGGGTCTGGGCAGAGCCCAGCCTTACCGCCGATTAGTATAAGGTTGCGGCCGGGTCAGCTCAGAACCACGGCGTTATAGGCCATATGCAGCAGGACCGCCGGCGCCAGACGGCCGGTCCTCTTGAATACCAGGGCGTTCACGGCACCAAGGACGCCCACTGGCAGCCAGGACAGGAAAGGATGATAGATCGCAAAGAAGGCGGCACTGCCTGCCACGGCGCGCCAGCCTCCCCACTCACGATCGAGTGCGCGGTAGAGCAGGCCGCGAAACAGGTATTCTTCCGAGACCGGAGCGATCAGCACGGCCATCACGAAGAACGCGGCGCGCAGATGGGGCACGGCATCCATCTGCGCATTGGAGCGATCGAGGCTTGCCGCCGTCCAGGAAAGCTGGTGCAACAACGCAATATAGCCGCGTCCGAGCAGGCCGAGCATCAGCCCGAGCCCGACGCCGATCAGCAGGCAGACCAGCAGGCGCCCGACTGCCCGCATAGTGACTGCCCGCGCATCGGGATGACGCCAGGACCGCGGGAGCTGCCGCTCCCGGTCCGCGTGGTACCAGAACCAGATCTCCATCTGCGACACGCCGCGCATGGCCAGGAACTTCGCCACGCCGAGTGACGTCGCGGCTGCGCAAGCTGCGTAGGTCATGGTGCGGGTCAGCGCGATGCTGTCCGGTCCGACGAACAGCAGCGCGCCGGCCAGCACCGCGCCGCCTTCGACCAGGACGCTGATCGCGATCATGGCGTGCATCAGGCTCGGCGCTTCTGGGAGCGGCTCCGACCAGGGATCATAGAGGAAGGGCAGGCGGGCGCGGAAATTCTGCCACATCGCCGCGGCCGTTATCGTCGAGTAGACGATACCCACGATGGCGAGCGGCCACTGCCTCGTCAGCACGCCGATGGCGAACGTGAGCGTGCCGAGCTGGGTGGCCCAGGCCCGGCCTCTGGGGATCTTCTGTGCCTCTCCCGATGGCCCGGTCACCGTTGCCAGCGTGACCGCCTTCTGCGCCATGCTGCGAGCGAACAGGAACCAGCCGATCCCTGTCAGGGCGATGCTCCAGATACGGGCGGGAAAGACATAGCATGTGTAGCACAACACCAGCCCGACGACGACGGAGGAGAGGCACGTCCAGAGCCAGGCCTTGGCCTTCAGCAGGCTTTCCAGGCCCCGCGGCCAGGTCAAGGTGATCCATAGGGCGGAGCCTTCCGAAGCCAGCGACTTCGGACCGATTATATTCAGGAAATAGGCGCCGAGGATGATGGCGACGCCGCACAGATAGTTCCAGTCGCCCTGTGCCTTGGCGAGCAGCCCGCGCAGGTTGAAGAGCTGAAAGCCGGCCATCGTCAGCGGCAGGAGGATCACCTGCACGATCACGCTGCGGTCGCGGGTGAACCACATCAGCTCCTTCCGGTATAGCGGATCCTTGCCGAAGCGGACACGGCCGGCGCGCATCCTAGCCGGCGCAGTGTCGAGACGACCGGTACGGCCGCTCAATCCCTGTCGCGCGCCCCAGACGCTTAACGCCACGGAACCGGCAATGAGGACGATGGCGATCGACCAGCAACCGAGCATCCCGACGGCGAACGAGAACGATCCGTCGCCCGTCTGTCCCAGCAGGATCCCGAGCCAGGGCCATGGCAGAGCGGCCGCGCGGTGCAGCGGACCAGCCAGACCGGAGCCGATCTTCTCGATGAAGAAGACAGAGATGAAAAGGAGCATCATCGAGCTGTAGCCGAGCCACCCCATCAGGCCGATCAGCGCGCCGCGCGACCTCGGCGCGCATCGCAGCGTCACCCCGGTCTCGATCGCCTTGCCCAGGCATGCCGCCGCAAGCGAGATCGGGACGCCGACGACGAACGTCGCGAGCACGCCGGATGCCCAGCCATGGAGGGTCCCATACAATATGCCCGGCAGTATGGGGGCGGTGCAGTAGATCGGGTTGGCGGCGATTGGGGAGAGCATGTCGGCGAGGAAGATCGCACCGGGTGGCGCCGGATGGCTGAACAGCCATTCCCACATCGGATGGCGCCGCCGCTGCACGTCGAGCTCGAGTCCCTCGCCCTGCAGGACCAGCATGATGCTCCACCAGAGCAGCGCGATGGAGCCGAACATCGCGGGGATGCCTGTACGGGAGAGACCGGCCAGGCCCGGAGCCGCCTGTCGCGGCACGATGAAGTCCTGGATCCTCTGGTCCCGCACGGCGTCGCTCAATCTCTGGCGGATCGCCGGTTCCGGCCCACCGTAGAGCTCGGCCAGATGTGCCGCCTCGATACGGAAATCGGCACGCATCGCAGCCTCCAGCTGGGGCCATGACGCCGCGTAGAACCGGGCCAGCGCCTGCGTGTCATGCGCCTTCTGGAGGAACCACGGGTCGACCACGATCCGGCCCTGCCGTTCAGCCGCAACACGCTCTCCGGCGGTCACCGCACCCATCACCAGGAAAGCCGCGGCCACGTTCAACGCGGCAGTCAGGACGATGGGGACCAGGATACCCATCCTGCTCCAGTCGATGCCCGATCTGCCCGCGCGCAGGGCAAGCAGTTGACGCTGGCGGCGACGTCGGCCAACCGCACGTTTGCGCGCCACCGCGAGCAGCAACAGGAGCGTTTTCCAGAAACCGGGCGGCCTGGACCGCTCCATCATGTCTGGAGCGGCCGCGTCGTCAATTGCAGGAACACGTCTTCCAGGCTCGCCTGCGAATGAGCCGCGCGCAGCCCTTCGAGCGAGCCTGCGGCGACCACCGATCCCTCGTTGATGACGACGACATGGGAGCACAGCCTTGCCACATGATCCATGAGATGCGTCGAGAACAGGACCGTCGTTCCCTGGCTCGCCTGTTCCGAAACGAGGTCATAGAACAGATGCGTCGACTCGACGTCGAGCCCGCTGGTGGGCTCGTCGAGAACCAGAAGCCTGGGGCGATGCAGCATGGCCAGGACCAGGCCCAGCTTCTTCTTCATGCCTCGCGAGTAGTCCTCGGCATAATTATCGAGATCGTCGGCCAGACGCAGCCTGGCTATCACCGGGGCCATGCGGTCCATGGTCGCCCCGGCGTCCAGGCCATGCATCGCGGCGCTGAGTGCCAATGTCTCGCGGCCGGAAAGATACGAATAGAAGACCGGCTCGTCGGGCAGGAAGCCGATCCGCCGCTTCACCTCGACCCGGTCCTCGAAGGCGTCCAGGCCATCCACACGCAATATCCCTGCCGTTGCCTTCAGGATCCCCATGAGGAGACGGAACAGGGTTGTCTTGCCCGCGCCGTTGGGGCCGAGCAGTCCGCAGATCTGCCCGGACGGGATCGAGAACGAGATATCCCGGAGCACATTCTTGGGGCCGAACGACTTGGTGACGTCGGTAACCTGCACGAGGCAGGTGTTCGTGCTCATCCAGGCCTGTCCAGTTCCGCGGTCGGGGTTTCAGCATGACACGGATATCGACGCCTGCGTTGCCTGAAGTCAGGAGCGTGCGGATAAAGTCCCGCATTACTAACGATGGGTATCGGTTCTCTATAGATGAACTGGCCAGCCGAATAAAAATTTATGGCAGACCGTCATAGAAGTCCTGAGTTGGTACTCTCTAAGTTGTTAACGAAATGATAATTCGTTATTTATTTATCAATTCATATGAATAGCTCATTTTCCGTTGATTTAGCTTCTATCACGCGACTATACTCTGCACATCGCAGGACATAACGACCTGTAGAACTGGGGAAACCTGATCATGACCATTCTCTCGCGTGTCGCTTCTCAAGCATCTGGCATTGCAATCGCCGCGTTCGTCGTGGCTTCAATGTCCGTCCATGACCACCAGATCGTCTCGAACGGAGCTTCCGCAGTCAGCCGCACCTCGACGGGCAATCAAGCTCATTCGCTGGCCGTGACGAACGTCAGCTTCGACGTAATCGTCCCGAACATTATCCACCACTACTAAGAAGCGGCAGCAGCGAAGCCGTTTCCTTGGCCCTTCGATATACGCAACGGTAGTGTAGTCTGTAATTACAAACGTCCCAACAAGTTTCTTTAACTGGTCTTATTTTTTGGACCTGTGGGACGAATGTAGCGTATATTGATTATGGTTGCATACGACGATAGATCGCGTTATCTGATCTGCCGCCATGCGAAGACTTGAGTTTCATGGGGCGTTCTCAAGCTGACGGAACGTGCCCATGGCTTTTGTTGTTCCGGCATGGCGTCCATACTCCAGGGCTTCTCCGCTCGCAGCCATATTTTTGATGATTGCGGGGATCATCTGCTCGACCATGGCGGCGTACGCCGAGCGATCGACCTTCCAGACCTACGATGCGGACCAGGGGCTCATGAGCCTCGGGGGTGCCTGTATGCTACAGGACCGCGCCGGTTATATGCTCATCTGCACGGAGCATGGGGTGTTCGCCTATGACGGCAGGCGGTTCATCAACCTCGGCGCCGATCAGGGTCTTCGTC
This sequence comes from uncultured Acetobacteraceae bacterium, assembly GCA_964235615.1. GTDB lineage: Bacteria > Pseudomonadota > Alphaproteobacteria > Acetobacterales > Acetobacteraceae > Lichenicoccus. The sequence continues at coordinate 5,551 of CAXSEE010000127.1, forward strand.
AGGGCGGCTTAACTTACGGTCTCGTGCTCACATCGAGCGGACGTATCGTCGTCCAGTTCGCCGACGAGGCCTTCGTCTCCGATCATCCGTCCGACGCCACTCATCCACCCAGCGCGCTGACGTTCCACAACGTCCTTCACCCCGGCGTCTCGTTCTATAACGAGAGGCCGCACCGCATCGCGCCCTGGCAGGACGGCCTCGTGCTTCTTGCGGGTGACACTACAGTGAAGATCGTTGTGCCGAGCAACGAACCGTCGCATGTCGAGACCATGGGCTATGACCTGGCGGAGCGGAGCCTTCTCGCAACAGCGACGGCTGTTTTCTCCGTCCGCGGTCACCTCTGGGAAGCGTTCGCAGACGGCCGGCTGTGTGCGGCCGATCCCGGTTCCGTGAGATGCTACGCTGTTCCAAATGGTCTCTACGGCGGTCCCTGGATGGACGTCATTGCCGGCCCTGACGGACAACTCATCGCCCGGTCGGTTTCATCCGTTGCCACTTTCGATCCGGCTTCCGCTCGCTGGACCGTCACCAGGCTTCCGGACCAGGGCAGTCGTTATACCGGCTACACGCGTTATCTCGGCCTCTTCAGGACACCCGATGGCGGCCTCATAACCCAGGCGGACCATGGGCTGGCAACCCTTCGCCCGGAGGGCTGGCGCGTGCTCACCGTCGAGGATGGCGCACCCTCCGGAGACGTCGTCGGCGCAATAACCGACGTTACCGGCCAGCTCTGGTTCCAGATTCTCGGTCGCGGACTGGTCCGTTGGGTCGGATATGGACATTGGGAGACCGTGCAGAAGGCCGAGGGACTATCCGACGGCATCCCCTGGCAGTCGGCACGCCCTCTCGGAGGCTCGCTATGGGTCTCTACCGATACCGGAGTCGACGAAATCGTCCGTCGCGGCCCGTTCCTTCGGGTCGGCAGAGTATTTCCTGGTCCGTCGTTTGCGCTCACAGTCGGTCTTCATGGCGAACTCTGGAGTTCATTCGGGCTCAGCGGCGCAAGGGTCATCGATCCCGCCAGCGGCTCGGTGACCGGGGTCGACGTGCCGCCGATCAACTCGATCGTTGCGGATCCCAGCGGCTTTGTCTGGATCGGCACCGAGGGTGGCCTGTTCAGGGTCGATGATCGTCCCGGCGTACCGCCTCGTGCCGTATTCGAGGGATCGCCGCGGACACAGGTTACCGACATCGTCTGCGATGGCTCGGGGGGCGTGCTCTATCTTTCCGGTGGCCGCCTGCGTCATCGCCGCCCGGACGGGACCGATGTTCCGGTCGCCGGAGCATGGCCGACCGATGGCTTCGAGCCGATTACCATGGCTTTCGATCATGAAGGAAAGCTGTGGATCGGCGGTTCGGGAGGCCTGTTCCGCTTCGTTCTATCGGGGGATCGCGTATCCTCATACCAGGCCGTTGCGACAACGGACACGCGCACCAATACCATCGTGGCGATCATGGTGGATCATAGGGGTTGGATCTGGGCCGGCACGACGTTTGGGGTATCGGTCTTCGACGGCCGGCATTGGGTATCCGTAGACGCCGATGGCGGGCTGCTTTCCGACGACGTGGAAGAGGGCGGCATACGTGAGGACCCGGACGGATCGGTCTGGATCGCGACGACCGAGGGCTTCTCGCATCTCCTGGATCCCGGCTGGCTGTTCATCGACCGGCCCATCGAGGTGGTCGTCAGTCAGGCGCTGCTCGGCTCCCGTCCTGTCGTCGGGGAGCAGATGCCCTACACCAAGGACGCCCTGTCGATCCAGCTCGGCACCCCGAACTACGGCGCCGAACGATCCCTGCTGTTCCGCTACCGCCTGTCCGGGGTGGATGCCGGATGGGTGGAGTCGTCCTCGGGGGCGGTGCGCTACGCCTTCGTGCCACCGGGCGATCACGTGCTGACCGTGGTCGGCTATGACGAGATGACCCATCACTGGTCGCCTCCGGCCACCCTTGTCGTCGACGTGGCCTTTCCATGGTGGCACCGCTGGTGGTCCGAGACGATCTGGGGTCTCGTCGCGGCCGGACTGGCCTACGGCGTCATGCGTCTCCGCCTCCATGCCGTCCTCTCCAGGCAGGTGGAGCTCAAACGCCATGTTGCCGAGGCCACTGCGGCACTGCAATTCCAGGCCGCGCACGATGCCCTGACCGGCCTGCTCACCCGCTCCGAGATCGAGCGGCGGTTGGCGGCAAAACTTTCCGGCGGCCAGATGCATGACGAGATGATCGTCGCGCTGGTCGACATCGACCACTTCAAGCGCGTGAACGACAACCATGGCCATCTAGGCGGCGACGGCATTCTCCGCTCGATGGGCCGCCTGGTATCCAGGTTCGTCATGGATGGCGAATATGCAGGCCGCTATGGTGGCGAGGAGATCCTGCTCGTGCTCGATGATTCCGACGGTCGAGGCGCAGAACGTATTCTGAACCTGCACCTCGCCATCCGGCATGACATCTTTGAGGTAGGAACTACAGCCGTCAAGGTGACCTGTTCGATCGGCCTGGCCTGGGCCATTCCAGGTGACGACTGGGAGTCATTGATCGGAAGAGCCGACGGCGCCCTCTACAAGGCCAAGGAGAGTGGCCGTGACCGGGTTGTCGAGAGCCTCCGGGTCGTCCGGACCATGTCGAGCCTTGCCGGCCGCCGTTCCTGATTGATGATCAGCCGCCCGCTGCCCTGTGCGCGCAATCAGCACGCTCTGACGTTCTCCGCCGATACCCTCTTTCCCGATCACGGCCGCCTGCAGAGGCCCTCCGCCAGGTGGATACTCCGGCAGGCCAGCAGCCTGGTTTCTGGTCGATGGAACATCACCAAGCGGATAGGCTAGGTTCCGATAGCAGAGGGACGGGATAGATGATGAAGCTCTGCGCCCGCAACCAGGTCGAGGATAAGATCGTGTCGGTCTGGCCTAGGGCCAAAGTCATGGCAATGGGGCTGCTTCTGGCGGTAACGCCTGCGGCTCCATCCTTCGGGCAGGCGCTGGGAGAGCTGTCCCTGCAGGGCCATATTGCGCATCCACATAAATTCTCGCTCGCCGAGCTGGAAGCCATGCCGGCCGTGACCGTGGCAACGAATTACGCGATGGCGCATGGGCCGCGGCAGGCGAGCTATACCGGCGCCCTGCTCTGGACTTTGCTCGATCGGGCCGGCTTGATCGACGACCCGGGAGCGAAGACCCATCTCCAGCACGTCATTCTCGCCCGTGGCAGCGATGGCTACGCGGTGGTCCTGGCCCTGGGCGAACTTGACCCGGCACTCGAAGGCAAGCCCGTAATCATCGCCTATGAACAGGACGGCAAGCCTATCGGCAGGCTGAAGCTCGTTGTCCCAGGTGACAAGCGACCCGCGCGCGCGGTCAGGGATCTGGTAACGATCGAGGCGGAATAACCAAAAATCCGGGCTCCGGATGTCGGGTCCGCACCCTCTAAGGATAGCGGGAGGCCCGGTTCAGCTTGAGGAGCGGCTTCCAGGCATCAGGTCGGTACGTCGACCGCGATCCGGTCTCGATTGCCAAAGTTCATCGTGCGATGCAACCCGACCGAGGAGCCATTCATGCCGTCCGTCATGCTCCCGCTCGTCGCGGGACGATGCGCATTTGGTAATGATCCTGTCGGCTATGACCAGGCTCGGCCTGAGTATCCGCGCGCGCTCTATGATCGATTGGCCCGGATCTGCCCTGCCGGCGCGACGCGGATCTTCGAGGTCGGGCCGGGAACGGGACAAGCCACCCGCTGGCTGCTCGCGCGGACGCTGGGGCTGGTTGCGATCGAGCCTGACGCCCGGCTGGCCGATCACCTGGCCGCGGAGCTTTGCCCCGCTTCTCCGCAGCTCGAGATCGCGCGGACATCGTTCGAGGGTGTGTGTCTTCAGTCAGGCAGCTTCGATCTGGGTGCGGCAGCCACGTCCTTCCATTGGCTCGAGCAGGCTCCAGGCCTGGACAAGGTGGTCAGCCTGCTGCGGCCGGGCGGTTGGTGGGCGATGTGGTGGAACGTCTTCGGCGATCCCGACGATCCGGACGAGTTCCAGAAGGCGTCCGAGCTTCTGTTTCGCGAGCTTCCCGGATCGCTGTCCTGGGGAGATGGCCCCAGACTGTTCGCCCTGGATACTGTTCGCCCTGGATACCGTTCGCCCTGGATACCGATGCGCGTCTTGGCGAGATGCGGTCAGCCGGTCTCACG
>CAXSEE010000127.1:9826-12707 GCA_964235615.1 uncultured Acetobacteraceae bacterium
GTTCGCCCTGGATACCGATGCGCGTCTTGGCGAGATGCGGTCAGCCGGTCTCACGGACACCGGACACGATCTCATGCGTTGGACGCTGACGATGGACACGGCGCATGTCGTGGCACTGGCAAGCAGCTTCTCTCAGGTCTCCCAGGCTGATCCGTAACAGCGGAGCCGGTTTCTCGACGAGCTGGCCGATCTCGTGGAGCGGAAGTTCGCGGGACATGTCGAGCGACGCTTCATGACGTCGCTCTATGTCGGACGGAAGCCCTGACCGGGAATAGGTCCGGCCAGGAAGGCCCGGAACCGCAGCGCCACCTCGCGCGGGGCGATGGTCAGGCGGCCGAGCGCGTGGATCGAGCCCGGCCTTGATGCGGGCATGCAGCAGGACCGGCCGTTCCGTCTCCAACCCGGCGCGCAGGGCCTGCTCGAAGCCGGATGCATCATCGACCGACCAGGCTTCGCAATAGCCGCAGGCCAGTGCCACGGCCGCGAAATCGACCCTGGCGGACACCCCAGCCTGGCCGCCGGTGCTGTCATGCACGCCGTTGTCGAACAGCACATGCAGCAGGCGGCGCCGATGGAGGCCAGGCTGCCCAGCTTCATCAGCGCGGCGCCGTCGCTGTCCAGCACCACCACGCATCGCGGCACGGTCAGGGCAACGCCGAGCGCCATGCCCGCCGCACCTCCCTTAGAGCCGACCTGGTACAGATGCTCGGGGCGGTGATGCTCCACCAGCGCGACGGCGCCTTGGCCAAGAGCCGGATCGAGATCGAGCGCCTGCAGTCCATCATCAGGCAGTTCCTGCGTGTGCAGTTCGGCGGCCGCTCGGAGCGGCTCGATCCGGGGCCTGCTGAGGCCGCGGCGGAACCGTAGGACAAGAAGCCATATCGCGTCTGGAGCCTGGTCTGCGCCCATCGCCAGTTTTGCGTCTTCCCGATCCGTGGACTATGGACGGCGGATGAGCCTCATCCTCCGCATCGCGCTTACCGCCTTGTTTGCATCAACTGCCACGGAGGCACTCGCCCAGGCGGCCCCTGTCGGTGACATTCCCGACCATTTCGTCAGGCCCCTCGCGCAGAACGACTACGTCCGGCGGATCGTGATGATCCCGATGCGCGACGGCGTGAAGCTCTACACCGTGATCGTGATCCCGAAAGATGCACACGGCGCGCCGATCGTACTGACCCGGACACCCTACGACGCGCACAAGGCAGCCGCGAGCAGCGATTCATCGCTGATGACGGAGGTGCTGCGCCGCGGCGACGAGGAGATGGCGCAGGCCGGCTTCATCCGCGTGTATCAGGACGTGCGCGGCAAGTACAAGTCGGAGGGGGTCTACGAGATGACGCGCCCGCCGCGCGGCCCGCTGAACGCGTCGACCACCGACGACACGACCGACGCCTGGGACACGATCGACTGGCTGGTCAAGAACGTCCCGCAGAGCAACGGCCGCGTCGGCATGATCGGCTCGTCCTACGAGGGCTGGACCGTGGTCATGGCGCTGCTGCATCCGCATCCGGCCCTGAAGGCCGCCATCCCGGAGAGCCCGATGGTGGATGGCTGGATGGGCGACGACTGGTTCCACTACGGCGCCTTCCGGGTCTCCAACTTCGACTACATCGCCGAGCAGACCGAGCAGAAGGGCGAGGGCGACGGCGTGCCGCGCGCCCAGTACGACGACTACACGACCTTCCTGGACGCGGGCGCCTTGCAGTCCTACGCGCAATCGGCCGGCCTCGATCAGCTCGGCTGGTGGCGCAAGATGCAGGCGCATCCTGCCTATGACGCATTCTGGCAGAACCAGGCGCTCGACCGGCTGGTGGCCCAGCATCCGTCCGATGTTCCCACGATGTGGGAACAGGGCATGTGGGACCAGGAGGACATGTGGGGCGCCAACCACTGCTTCGCCGCGCTGAAAAAGGCCGGTCACGAGGGCAACAACTGGCTGGTCATCGGCCCCTGGTTCCACAGCCAGGTCGGAACAGACGCACGCAATCTCGGCCCCCTGCTGTGGGACGGCGACACCGCGGCGCAGTTCCGCCGCAATATGGTGGTCCCGTTCTTCCGCCAGTATCTCGAGGATGGACCGCAGGCGAACCTGCAGCGCGTGAGCTTCTACGAGCCTGCCGAGAACCGCTGGGAGTATTTCCCGGACTGGCCTCGCGCACAGGCAACGACCCCGCTCTACCTGCAGGACGGGTTCTCGCTCTCGTTTGCCAAGCCCGCCGCTGCCGGCTCCGACAGCTACGTCTCCGATCCGGCAAAGCCGGTGCCGTTCGAGCCGCGGCCGATCCGCTTCGATGACCGCGCGGCCTGGCGCACGTGGCTCGTGCACGACCAGCGCTTCGTCGACGGCCGGCCGGACGTGCTCACCTACCAGAGCGCCGTCCTGACCTCGCCGCTCAAGCTCGCGGGTGCGCCCGTCGCCGACATCGTCGAGAGCACGACCGGAACGGACACCGACGTGGTGGTCAAGCTGATCGACGTCTACCCGGGCGCCCGCCGCGCGCAGCCGGAGATGGGCGGCTACGAGCTGCCGATCGGGACCGACATCCTGCGCGGACGCTACGCGCACAGCTTCGAGAAGCCGTCCGCCATCACGCCCGGTCAGCCGGGCCACTACCGCTTCACCTTGCCCAACGTGAACTACACCTTCGAGCCGGGCCACCGGATCATGGTGCAGGTGCAATCGACGCTCTTTCCACTGTACGACCGCAATCCGCAAACCTATTCCGCCGATCCCTACGCCGCGAAGCCGGTCGACTACCGCCGCGCGACCATCACCGTGCTGCATGCGCCGGACGCTGCAAGCGCGGTCTGGCTGCCAGTCGTGAAGTAGAAGGTAAGGCTGGGCTCTGCCCAGACCCGCCAAAGGCCTTGGCCTTTG
>CAXSEE010000128.1:0-12651 GCA_964235615.1 uncultured Acetobacteraceae bacterium
TGCGCCACTTAGCTAGTCGGCTGGCTGATAATGTCTCACGATGCCATAGAGCGAACGACCGAATGATGGTCCCAGGTCGGAATAGGACTGGGCGAGCGCTTCCGGCCAGCCTAGGGAGGAAGTAAGCGATCTAGCGAGGGCATCGATTGAACAACCGAGCGGATCTGAGGCAATGGAGTCTCGATCCGAAACGCATGTTCTGAACGTGTCGGTAACGTTGTCATGGTCTGACCGCTGCCAAAGGAATACTTCGCCTCCATCGTTCTCCAGCTTTTTCAAACGCTCCTTGTAGATACACCTATCCACGCAACCGACGCTCATAGCGGCGAGAGTCTGCACTCGCTTTCGTATTGCAAACGCAGCCCAATCAAGTACGGCCTCATTCCTTTCGCCATTGGAACTACCTACGATTAATAGTCCATGCGCATCAAGAACCAACTTTCTCCCGAGAAGGGTTGGCTTGTCGCCGTCAGCGAAATTTACCAGGCGACGGATGTCTGGCGCGTCGATGAATACAAGATCATAATACTTCGTCCAATCCCCGAGCTCTCTTTCCTTTCGGAAGACTCGTTGGCCTGTGAATGACTCTTGCGCCTTTGTCGCCCAATGGGACACTTCATCGTTTTGCGGATGCTCAAGGACCGCCGAGGGAATGCCTTGCCGAGTGGCGCAAGCAGCTAACTCGTAAGCTACTGGAGTTCTGCCGGCTCCAGCCGGACTGACCACAAGAATAACGGTCAGTCGCCTCGGCGGCGGTAGCCGATTAAGCCCTGCACGATCCAACCTTTCACGCAGGAATGCCTTTATTTCTGACTGCACGGGAGACTGACCTGAAAGCCATCGATAAACCGTAGATCGCGACAGGACGCTACTGCTCTCTGCAACCTCTCGATTCACTTCCAGCAGGAGTCGCTCGGCGTTCCAACCAAGCAATGCAAGAGCGGCCTCAAGAAGAACATTGTCGTTTAAGTTGCTCTGTCCTGTCCCGTTATGGGACTAGCCGACTCCCACGAATGAGCAAGGATGTCACGAAGAGGTTTTGAAGCGCCGGCTACTCCGCCGCCTCGGCAAGTTCCTCGATCGGCGGGCAGGAGCAGATCAGGTTGCGATCGCCGTAGCTGTTGTCGAGCCGGCCGACCGGCGGGAAATACTTATCCATGCGGCGCAAGGCGGACGGGAAGCACCCCTCCTCGCGGCTGTAGGCCCGGGTCCAATGCGACGTGATCAGGTCGGCGACGGTGTGCGGGGCATGGCGCAAGGGACTATCCGCAGCCTTGACGCGGCCTACCTCCACGGCGCGGATCTCCTCGCGTATGGCAATCATGGCGTCGCAGAAGCGGTCGATCTCGGTCTTGTTCTCAGACTCCGTCGGCTCGATCATGAAGGTTCCGGCAACCGGAAAGCTCACCGTCGGCGCGTGGAAGCCATGGTCGATCAGGCGCTTGGCGATGTCGTCGACCGTGATGCCGGTGGCGTTCTTGATCGGGCGCAGGTCGATCACGCACTCATGGGCCACGCGCCCGTGCTCGCCGCGATACAGTACCGGATAATACGGCGCCAGCCGCTCGGCGATGTAGTTGGAGTTGAGGATGGCGATCTGGGTCGCGCGCTTCAGTCCCTCGCCGCCCATCAGCAGGATATAGGCATACGAGATCGGCAGGATCGAGGCCGAGCCGAACGGTGCCGCGGAGACGGCGCCCTCAGAAACCTGGCCGTCCGAAACCTGCGGCAGGAACGCGATGAGATGCGCACCGACACCGATCGGGCCCATGCCCGGACCGCCGCCGCCATGCGGGATGCAGAAGGTCTTGTGCAGGTTGAAGTGGCTGACGTCGGCGCCGTAATGGCCAGGGCAGCACAGCCCGACCTGGGCGTTGAGGTTGGCGCCGTCGAGATAGACCTGGCCGCCGGCGTCATGCACCATGGCGCAGATCTCGCGTATGGCCTCCTCGAACACGCCGTGCGTGGAAGGATAGGTGATCATGATTGCAGCGAGGCGATCGGCATGCCTGTCGATCTTCGCGCGAAGATCGCCGACATCGACATTGCCACTCGCGTCGCATCCGACCACGACCACCTGCATGCCGGCCATCTGCGCGGAAGCCGGATTGGTGCCATGGGCGGAGGCCGGGATCAGGCAGATGTCGCGATGGGCCTCGCCTCGGCTGCGATGATAGCCGCGGATCGCCATCAGGCCGGCATATTCGCCCTGGGCGCCGGAATTCGGTTGCAGGGAGACGGCGTCATAGCCGCTGATCTTGCATAACGCGGACTGCAGCTCGGCAAACAGGCGCGCATAGCCCTGGGTCTGCGCGGACGGCGCGAAGGGGTGGATGTCGCAGAAACCGGGCCAGGTGACCGGCATCATCTCGACGGTAGCGTTGAGTTTCATCGTGCAGGAACCGAGCGGGATCATGCTGCGGTCGAGGGCCAGGTCCTTGTCGGACAGGCGACGCAGGTAGCGCAGCATGTCGGTCTCGGAACGATGCGCGTGGAACACCGGATGCGTCATGAACGCGCTGCTGCGTACCAGCGCCGTCGGGATCGCGTCGTCCGGCGGCGTCAGCCCGGCCTCGATGGCGGCGACGCGGTCCGGAGGCGCGAACACCGACCAGACGCGGCGCACCGTCTCCTGCGTGCTGGTCTCGTCGAGGCTGATGCCGATCCTGTTGCTGTGCGGATACTCGCGAAGATTGATGCCGGCCGCACGCGCGCGCTGGAGCATGAGCGGCGCATCCAGGCCAGCATCGACGCCGATCGTGTCGAAGAAATGCTCCGTCAGCATATCGAAACCCAACGCGCGCAGGCCGGCGGACAGGACCGCTGTCAGGCGATGCGTCCGGCGCGCGATGGCGAGCAGTCCCGAGGGTCCGTGATAGACCGCATACATCCCGGCGATCACCGCCAGCAGCACCTGCGCCGTGCAGATGTTCGAGGTCGCGCGTTCGCGCCGGATATGCTGCTCGCGTGTCTGCAGGGCGAGGCGGTAGGCGGGCCGGCCATGGCTGTCGATCGAGACGCCGACCAGCCGCCCCGGGATCGACCGCTTGTGGGCGTCGCGCACCGCCATGTAGGCGGCATGCGGACCGCCATAGCCCATCGGCACGCCGTAGCGCTGCATCGAGCCGATCGCGATGTCGGCGCCGAGTTCGCCGGGCGGCGTCAGCAAGGTCAGCGCGAGCGGGTCAGCGGCCATCGTCACGATGGCGCCCGCTTCGTGCAGGGCGTCGATCGCGACGCGATGGTCGCGCAGGGCGCCGGAGCTGCCGGGATAGCTCAGCAGCGCGCCGAACACCGCCTTCGGGTCCAACTCGGTGGCCGGATCGCCGACGACCAGCTCCCAGCCGAGCGGCTCCGCCCTGGTGCGCAGCACGGCGATGGTCTGTGGGTGGGTGTCGCTGTCGATAAAGAAGCCGCGCGCCTTGGAGGAGCTGACACGGCGGGCCAGCGCCATCGCCTCGGCCGCCGCGGTGGCCTCGTCGAGCAGCGAGGCGTTGGCGACATCGAGCCCGGTCAGGTCGCAGACCAGGGTCTGGAAGTTCAGCAGCGCCTCGAGCCGGCCCTGGCTGATCTCCGGCTGGTATGGCGTATAGGCGGTGTACCAGGCCGGATTCTCCAGGATGTTGCGCTGGATCACCGGCGGCAGGATGGTGCCGTGATAGCCCTGACCGATCAGCGAGGTCAGCACCTGGTTCTCGCCGGCGATGGCGCGCAGCCGGGCCAGCACCTCGGTCTCGGTGAGGCCCGTGGCGAAATCCGCCGGAACGTCCTCGAGGATCGACGCGGGCACGGTCTGGGCGATCAGCGAGGCGAGGTCGGGGGCGCCGATCGCATCCAGCATGGCGGCGGTCTCGCCCGCATCCGGGCCGATATGGCGGCGGGAGAAAGCGGCCGCGTCCGGGGCGGTATCCTGCCAGAGGGTCGAGTTGCTCATGCTGCCATCTTTCCAGTCGATCGCTTGAAATTTGCCGGGACGAACGGCAACGGCGCGATCCGCGCCGGGACCATCCGTCCACGCAGGTCGCCAAACAGGGTCGTGCCGGGAGTCGACCGCGCCATTGCCACCATCGCCATGGACATGGGGGCCGCCAGGCTGGGGCCGAACGCGCCGGAGGTCACATAGCCGACAGGTGCAGCGTTCAGATCAGGAGTCGCGAACAGCCGGGTGCCGGCGCGCAGCGGTGCCCGGCCTGCCGGCAGCAGGCCGATACGCAGGCGGGCGGGGCCGGCGGCCAGCTGGCCGAGGATCACCGCGGCGCCCGGGAAGCCGCCCTCGCGGATACCGCCGGCACGACGGCTCTTCTGGATGGACCATGCCAACGACGCCTCGACCGGGGTGATCAGGGGATCGATATCGGTGCCATAGAGGCACAACCCGGCCTCCAGGCGCAGGCTGTCGCGCGCGCCGAGGCCGATCGGCAGCACACCCGGCTGGCCGAGCAGCAGGGTCGTGACGCGCGCGGCGTCGTCGGCGGGGATGCTGATCTCGTAACCGTCCTCGCCGGTATAGCCGGAGCGCGATACCAGGCAGCGGACGCCGGCGATGTCGAGCACGCGCACATCCATGAACCGCATGACGGCCGCTTCCGGCGCGAGGCCGGACAAGGCCGCCTCCGAGCCGGGGCCTTGCAGGGCCACCAGTGCCCGATCGAACATCGGCTCGACCTCGCAGGATGCCGCCAGATGGGTGACCAGATGCGCGAGATCGGCCCACTTGCAGGCGGCGTTGACGACCAGCACCAGCGCGTCGCCGGTGTTGGCCACCATCAGGTCATCGAGGATGCCGCCCTGTGCGTTGGTGAACAGCGCGTAGCGCTGCCGTCCGGGGGGCAGGTCCAGGATGTCGGCGGGGACCAGCCGCTCCAGCGCCAGCGCCGCATCCGCCAGCACCCCGGAGCGCGGACGCAGCATGATCTGGCCCATGTGGGAGACGTCGAACAGGCCGGCGGCGGCGCGCACGTGCAGATGCTCGCCCAGGATCCCGGTGGCGTATTGCAGCGGCAGCTCGTACCCGGCGAACTCCACCATCCGGGCGCCGTGCGCCAGATGAAGGGCATGGAGAGGCGTCCGGGCGGGAGGGGCGGCTTCTGACATTGGACACACCGACAAAGGACACGTGGCTGCGACCGGCGAAAACCGGTCCGTTTCGTGCCCCTTCTGTCTGTTTGCCTGAGATCGTTATCCCGTCGGCGGGCGCGCGAGACGCCACTTTCCAGAAGCTGGTGCTGGGTGGTCCTTTTGCCTGAGAGTTTCCGGGGCGGTTGCTCCTTCGGCGCCGAACGGATTCGGTCTCTCCCACGTCAGCATGTCCAATGTCGGTGGACCCCAGCCCCAAGTCAAGAATTTCCGGGTTTCTGCATCACCACCAGCACCTGCGGCAGCCGTGCGGGGTTGTCGAGGAACTCCAGCAGCCGGAACATCGGGCTCCAGTGCTTGACGATATAGCCGCGCGGGATGATCGCCTCGCCGTAATGCGACTGCGGGTTGGGCCGGGCGGCCGGGGCCGCGTGCAGGAAGTGGCCGGCCTCGTAGCGGGCATTCTCGTGGCTCTCGTCGATGAAGCTGTCGGCACAGGCCTCGTACCAGCCATGCTCCAGCCTGATGCCCGAGGCCCGGCGCATGCGCTGCTCGGCGCAGAAGGCGATGAAGCGCCGGCTCTGCGTCGTGATCATCAGCAGGCCGCCCGGCCTGAGCAGACGCGCGAACTCCTCGATCCAGCGCTGGGTCAGGAACTCGTCCAGGTGGCTGAATACCGACCAGGAGACGATATAGTCCAGGCTCCCCGCTTCCAGCAGCGTGGGTGGCGCCACGCCGCAGGCGAGGAAGTTCAGGTTCGGATTGCAGCGGCGCGCCGTGGTCAGGAAGCGCGAGGTGCTGTCGGTGCCGAACAGATTGTCCGGCTGGATGTCCTTCATGAACGGACGCAGCGTCCGCCCCCAGCCGCAGCCGAAGTCGAGCAGCCGCCGATGCGCCCCGAGCGGCCGTCCGGCATAGGCCGCATAGGCCTTGACCTCACGGTAGAAGGAGTGCGCCTCGTGCAGCGACACCTCGCCGCAATGGCCGTGCATCTCGCGCTGGATGTCGTCGTGCGGGAAGCCCGGCATGACGACGCCCTCGATCTCCGGGATGTGCAGCGAGGTTACCAGGATGTCGAGCCATTCCTGATCGCTACGGTTACGGAATGTCCTGAACAGGATATCCGCATCTCCCGCCTCGGGTGGGGCCTGCACGCTAAGAGCCCTCGCCTCAGTTCGATCCGTTATCAATATGGAACATACTTACGCCGGCGGCGCCAGTGTGGTCTCGTATCAAGCCTGGTCTCGCGTCAAGACCGGCGTCGTGTTCTAGGCAGACTGCAGAAGGTCGTGGTCCGAACTATCGGCGAAGAAGCGGTGGCTCAGATAACGCACCATGTCGGCGACGCGGCTGAAGCGGGAGATCGCGTCGGGCGAGAATTCCATGCCGAACAGCTCCTCGATCTGGAGCACGATCTCGGTCACGTCGAGGCTGTCGAGACCGAGGTCCTCGACGAACCGCGTATCGGCCGTGACCTGCACGTCGCGCAGGAAGATGGTCCGCTGGATGGCGTCGATGACCTTGGAGAGAATTGAGTTTTCAAGAGCGCTAGTCATGAAGGTTTTCCTCATCACGATCTCGTTATAATAGGTGATCACGAATTCGTGCGCAAGGCCAACTTGCATACAAAGCCATTTCTGTTGGCGACTATCGCTTCAGCAGCATCAGCAGGGCATCCCAGGGCAAGGCCGGAACTTCGCGCAGACGCCAATACCAGCGCTTGCGCCAATTCGATGCAGCCGCCACCGCGGGCGGTGGCACACGTCGCGCGGGCAACCCCGCGAGGCGAAGCAGCAGCAGGCATCGCGGCAGATGATAGGCGCTGGTCGCCGCATAGACCGGCCCGCGGTGGCGGCGATTGCGGAGGATGGCGCGGCAGGCGATCACAGAAGCCAGGGTATCGCCGGCAGTTTCCTCGAGGAGGATCGAGTTGGATGAAATACCTGCCGCCTGCAGCGCATCGGCCATCGCGCGGGCTTCCGAAGGACCGTATCGCCCGACGCCGCCGGTCGGCAGATACACGGCCGTCGGCCACTTGCGGCCGAAGGCGATGGCCGCCTCGATACGACGGGTCAGGGTCGGGCTCGGCGTGCCGTCGGGCCTGAGGCCGGCGCCGAAGACGATGATCACCGGGCCAGCGGTCACGTCAGACGGGAGCGCGCAACAGGATGCGGTTGAGGCCGGCAAGCGTCGTGAAGGTCTCCCGCCAGGCGGCCTCGAAACGCGGCCCGGCGACCCCGCGCGCCTGCATCGCGCCGGCGATGTCTGCGACGCGACGCTGGCCGTCGATGAGCCCGAGCAGGGCGACGGCCAGCGGCGGCAACGGGATGCGCACGGCGAGCTGGCCGAACTGGTGCGGCAGGCTGCCGTCCGGGCCGATCCGCCCGGCCAGCTCGGACGGCGGGATCTCGCGGGCGATTGGGACCGCATCCGGCGACAGCGGATCCGGCCGCGGTAGGGCTTCGCCCGCACGCACCGCATAGGCGATGTGGGTGTTCATGTTGCCCATCAGCGACTCGGCGACGGCGGCGCGCTGCTGCGCCGGCAAAGCCTCGATCCTGGCGCGCAGACGGGCGTCCGGCAGCAGCAGGCCCGGCTCGTAGCGCGCCGGCTCCATCAGGGCCGCCACCTCGAGGCCGGCATCGCCGACCAGCCGTTGCAAGGCCGGGATGTCGTAGGCACGGTCGCGCGGGTTGAGCAGCAGGTCGTAAAGCCCCGCATCGCCGCCGCTCAGGTGATCGCCGAAGTTGGTGTTGGCGTGCAGCCAGGCGGTGCGCGGCAGATGACGCATCACCCGTCTCGCGATGTCGAGCCGTGCCGGCGGCGGCTCCGCGGCGGGCGCCAGCAGGGCCAGCGCGTCCTGCAGCATATAGACCCCGGTCCGGCCGTGCGGGGCGTAGACCATCAGCCCGATGCCGCCGCCCGGCGCCAGCAGGCGGCACAGCTCGGCGAGCGTCCGGTCGGGGTCCGGCAGATGATGCAGCACGCCGCAGCAGTCGATGTAGTCGACCGGGCCAAGACCCGGCATCGGCAGCTCCAGTAGCGACGCTTGCTGGAAGCCGATGTTGACGAGCCCCCTCGCCTTCGCCCGGCTCCGGGCGATCTCCAGCGCGCGGACCGAGCGGTCGATGCAGTGCACATGGCCGGGGCGTCCGGCACGGGCGAGCTGCTCGGCCAGCATGATGGCCCCGTCACCGGTGCCGCAGCCGGCGACCAGGGCGCGCAGCAGCACAGACTGCGGACGCGCAGCCCCGAACACCCAGTGGTCGATCTCGCGCAGGTGGCTCGGGCTGCCGATGACCAGCCGCTTGGCCTCCTCGCGCGGGTCGCGCGCTGGATAGGGATAGGCCTCATACTGTGCGGCGAGTTCCTGGTCGGCGGGATCCGCGTCAGCCACGCGGGGTGAGCTTCCCGCGCTGCCAGGCATCGGCGGCTTCCTCGGCGCTCATGCCCTGGATGCGCATCGCGTGGGCCATGGCGCTGACCACCTTGTTGCCCAGCGTGAGCGCCTCGAGCTCGTCGATCAGGTCGCCGTCCAGGGTCTCGCGCAGGTCGTGCCGGATCAGCAGCCTCGCCTCCTGCTCCGGACCGAGGGCGCCGAGCGGGTCCTCCAGCGCGCGCAAGCCAGAGGCGTGCAGCAGGTCGTGCGGCCGGCAGAGCGGGATGATCCGCCGGGGCTCGGCCGCATCCGCCCAGGCGAGCGCTTCCGGCCCCGTGACCGTCTCGATCGTGAAGCCGGCCCGGTCCAGCCCGTAGGATGTCAGGACATGGCCGGCGAGTGCGGCCATCGGAGCCGCCACCAGGATGCGGCGCTCCAGCCCGGTCGCGTCGGCCAGGTCGGCGAGGCTCGCGAGGCCGTCCATCGCCGTGCACCAGATGAAGGCGGGACGATATAGCAGGCCGAGCGGCTGCATCCGCCCGGACGCGACCAGGGATGCATCGGTGAGCGGCAGCCACGCGGACGCGAACAGCTCGATGTCATCGGCCAGGACACCAGCATCATGCGCGGCGAGCGGCACATACTCGACCTCCAGCTCATGGGCTTCCAGCACGCGCGCCACCGCGGCGGCGCTGGCCTCATGCAGGGAAGCGTCCGGATAGCCGAGCCTGACGATTTCCATCGGATTGAATGCCTGCCAAAACGTGTACGAGCCGAAGGGAGGTCTTGCAGCAGGTGCGCCACCGCTACGCAAGAGCCCGAACCAAGCCCCGGTTGCAGCCGGATTGCGAGACGCCGCCGCTTGCCGAGCGGACGAGCTGTCGCTTGGATGGACCCGGAAACCCGAGGTTGTTGATGCGATACCCTGTCCGTGCCGTGATCCTGCTCACAGTTGGCTGCTTGATGCCCCGGTCGGCGTCGGCGGCGGAGGGATGCTTCGAGACCCTCGCCGCCACGCGCAACTACACCCTGGGCGCGCCCCGTCAGGCCGAACCGACCCCGGACGGCAAGTCGGTGCTGTTCCTGCGCAGCGGCCCGCGCGACACCAGGCTGCGGCTGTTCCGCTTCGATCTCGCGACCGGGCGGGAGACCGAGCTGGCCAGTCCCGCCGCCGCCGAGACGCTGTCGGTCGCCGAGAAGGCACGGCGCGAGCGGGCCCGCATGACGCTGACGGGCATCACCGACTTCAGCGTCGCCCGCGATGGCGCCAGCCTGCTGGTGAGCGAGGGAGATCGGCTGACGCGGATCGGCCTGACCGGCGGCCAGTCCAGCCCTGTTCCCGGCAGCGGCTGGATCGCGCCGCGGCTGTCGCCGGACGGCCGCTTCGTGGCCGCGGTGCGGGACGGCGACCTGCATGTCGTGGGTCCGACCGGGCAGGACCGGCAGCTCACCTCCGGCGGCAGCGAGACGCGGACGCACGGTGTTGCCGAGTTCGCCGCGGCCGAGGAGCTTGACCGCCAGGACGGCAGCTGGTGGTCGCCCGACAGCCGGACCCTGCTCTACGAGGAAGCCGACACATCCGGCGTCGAGAAGCATTTCATCGCCAATCCCGGCAACCCGGCGACGCCGCCGGTCGAGTTCCGCTATCCCCGCGCCGGCACCGCGAACGCGCGCGTGCGGCTCGGCCTGATCTCGCGGGACGGCGGCGCCACGCGCTGGGTGGATTGGGACAGCACGGCGTTCCCTTATCTTGCCCGCGTGGTCTGGCCCGAGGGCCGTGGGCCGCTGTCGCTGGTGGTGCTGAACCGCGCGCAGACCGAGGAGCGGCTGCTCGCCGTCGATCCCGCGACCGGCCATGCCACCACGCTGCTCGCCGAGACCGACCCGGCCTGGGTCAGCCTGACGCCCGCGCCGGAGCAGCCGCCGCAACCATTGCCGCGCTGGCTGCCGGACGGCTCCGGCTTTCTCTGGGGGGCGGAGTATCATGACCGCTGGCGGCTGGAGCTGCGCCATGCCGACGGCAGTCTCGATCACGCCGTCACCGGGCCTGACCTGCCGTTCCTGTCCCTGGAGGATCTGGACGCCCCGGCTGGAAAGATGACAGCTGGAAAGATGACGGCCGGCACGGTGACGGCCGGCACGGTGACGGTCAGGGCCAATCCGGACCGCCTCGGCGCGGCACTCTACCGGATCTCGCTGCGCACCGGGGCAGTCACGCCGATCGCCACCGAACCGGGACTGCATGCGGCGACCTTCAGCGCGAACGGGCATGGCATCTTCACCGACACGTTTGCGGGCGCGGACGGCAGCCAGGCGGTGCTGGTGCGCGATCGGGACGGGCGCGTCCTCGCAACGCTGCCCAGCGCGGCAGAGACGCCGCCCGCCATCCCGAAGGTCGAGTTCACCACCGCCGGCCCGCTCGCGCTCGACGCGCTGGTCGTCCGGCCAAAGGGGTTCCTGCCCGGCCGGCGCTACCCGGTGATCCTGTCGGTCTATGCCGGGCCGCAGTTCAAGCAGGTCCTACGCGCGCCACGGGAGTATTTCGAGGACCAGTGCCTCGCCGACCATGGCTTCGTCGTCGTCAGCCTGGACGGACGCGGCACTCCCGCGCGCGGCCATGACTGGGAACGGGCGATCCTGCACGACCTCATCGACCTGCCGTTGCAGGACCAGGTCAGCGGGTTGCAGGCCCTAGGGCATCGATATCCCGAGATGGATCTCACACGCGCCGGCATCCATGGCTGGTCGTTCGGCGGCTATTTCACCGCGATGGCGACGATCCGCAGGCCGGACGTGTTCAAGGTGGGCGTCGCGGGAGCGCCGGTGGTCGACTGGACGGATTACGACACCGCCTATACCGAGCGGTATCTCGGCCTGCCTTCGCAGGACGCCGAGGGCTATCGCGTCAGCAACGTGCTCACCTATGCCGCGTCGCTGTCGCGCCCGCTGCTGCTCATGCACGGCCTCACCGATGACAACGTGTATTTCGAGAACAGCGTGAAGCTCACCCAGGCGCTGACCCTGGCCGGCCGCCCGTACAACCTGCTTCTGCTTCCCGGCACGCATCTGCTGCCCGATCCGACCGTCCGGGCACGGGTGGCGGAGGCCAGGGCCAAGTTCCTGGCTGCTGGGTTGGGGGTCAGGTAGCCGATGCATCCGGAAGCTGGTCCAAGGGCGTGGCACCGCACCACCCCGACCTCGGACACCCGGCGATCCTTCACAGCTAGGCTTCGACTTGTCGCGGATGGCCGGAAACAAATTGGCGGCTTCGGAGCAGGCAAGGCAGTAGATGCGGACGTGCGCTGGGCAACATGCCGTCAAATTAGGATGCGCCGCGTGTCGGATCTAGCTAGTTGACTGACATAGTTAGATTTACCCATGATTGCTCCTCGAAGCATACCCTGATGGGTAAATTAATGTTTTTCAACAGCTTGACCCTGGAGCAGTCGCGGCAGCTAGTTGATGTCCGACAGGTGTTCGGATCCTTCGAAGCGGCCAATGCCGAAGCGGGCGACCGATTTCACGGCAGCATGGCATGGAAACAGGTCGCGGGTCGGGACTATCTGTATCGCCGCCGGGGCAAGTCCGACAGTTCTCTCGGCCCGCGGTCGCCTGAGACCGAAACCGCCATGGAGGCGTTCACGGTAGGTAAGATCCGCAACGAGGATCGAAAAAAGCAGCTGCGCGGCAGGCTCGAGGGAATGGCCAGGGTGAACGTGGCACTCGGGCTGGGCCGTGTCTCGCGCCTCGTGGCGCGCATCATTCGCCGGCTGGAAACTTCCGGTCTCGGCGCGCCACGGACCTGCCTGGTCGGCACCAACGCACTTTTCGCCTATGAGGCCGCTGCCGGCGGGCGTTTCGAAAGCAGTATGCTGGCTACGGGCGATATGGATCTCGCCTTTGACGCTCGCCGCTCGCTCTCCATCACCTCCGAAGCGTCGCGCCCGGGCTTGATGGCTGTGCTTCAGGATGTGGACCCCAGCTTTCAGCTCATGAATCGCGATGACTACCGGGCATCCAACAAGGATGGCTTCTTGGTGGAGTTGATCCGTCCAGCGAACCGAATAGCGTCCCGTGCCAAAGCCGTCGGTGACGCCGATGCCGACTTCGGCACAGCCGAAATCTGGAAGCTGCAGTGGATCGTCGAAGCGCCGAGGATGACCTCCGTCACCGTAGCCGAGGACGGCCTGCCGATC
>CAXSEE010000129.1:0-12640 GCA_964235615.1 uncultured Acetobacteraceae bacterium
CTTCCAGCGCGTCGTGCAGCGCGCCGCGATCCACGTGCAGTCCTCCGGCCGCGACGAGGTCACCGGCGCCAACGTGCTGGTCGCCCTGTTCTCCGAGCGCGAGAGCCACGCGGTGTATTTCCTGCAGCTCCAGGACATGACCCGTCTCGACGCGGTCAACTTCATCTCGCACGGCATCGCCAAGGCTCCCGGTCGCGCAACCCAGCGGCCAGTCGCCGGCGCGCCTGGCAATGAAGGTCCGGAAGGCGAGCGCGAGGAGCGCGGACGCACCAGCAAGAACCAGGATGGGCTGTCGGCCTACTGCGTCAACCTCAACAAGAAGGCGCTGGCCGGCAAGATCGACCCGCTGATCGGCCGTGACCAGGAGATCGAGCGTACCATCCAGATCCTGTGCCGCCGCACCAAGAACAACCCGCTCTATGTCGGTGATCCGGGCGTCGGCAAGACCGCCATCGCCGAGGGCCTGGCCAAGCGCATCGTCGAGGGCGACGTGCCGGAAGTGCTGGCGAAGTCGACCATCTACGCGCTCGACATGGGCGCCCTGCTGGCCGGCACCCGCTATCGCGGCGACTTCGAGGAACGCCTCAAGGCGGTCGTGACCGAGCTGGAGAACAACCCCGGCGGCATCCTGTTCATCGACGAGATCCACACCGTGATCGGTGCCGGCGCCACCTCGGGCGGAGCCATGGACGCGTCCAACCTGCTCAAGCCGGCCCTGGCCCAGGGCACGCTGCGCTGCATCGGCTCGACCACCTACAAGGAATTCCGCAACTATTTCGAGAAGGACCGCGCGCTGGTCCGCCGCTTCCAGAAGATCGACGTCAACGAGCCGTCGATCGAGGATACGGTCAAGATCCTGCGCGGCCTCAAGGCCAACTACGAGAAGCACCACAAGGTCCGCTACACCGAGGAAGCCATCCGCGGCTCGGTCGAGCTGGCCGCCAAATACATCCATGACCGCAAGCTGCCGGACAAGGCGATCGACGTCATCGACGAGGTCGGCGCCTCGCGCATGCTGGTGCCCGAGAGCCAGCGCCGCAAGACCGTGACCCTGCGTGATGTGGAGGAGATGGTGGCCAAGATCGCCCGCATCCCGCCCAAGAGCGTGTCCGCCGACGACAAGGAGACGCTGCGCTCGCTGGAGCGCGACCTCAAGGCGATGGTGTTCGGCCAGGATCGCGCCATCGAGGCGCTCTCGGCGGCGATCAAGTTGTCACGCGCCGGCCTGCGCGACGCCGAGAAGCCGATCGGCAACTACCTGTTCTCTGGCCCGACCGGCGTCGGCAAGACCGAGGTGGCCAAGCAGCTCGCCTCCACCCTCGGGATCGAGCTGATCCGCTTCGACATGTCGGAATACATGGAGCGGCACAGCATCTCGCGCCTGATCGGTGCTCCGCCGGGCTATGTCGGGTTCGATCAGGGCGGTTTGCTGACCGACGCGATCGACCAGCATCCGCACGCGGTGCTGCTGCTCGACGAGATCGAGAAGGCGCATCAGGATCTCTACAACATCCTGTTGCAGGTGATGGATCACGGCAAGCTCACCGACCACAACGGCAAGACGGTGGATTTCCGCAACGTCATCCTGATCATGACGACCAACGCCGGTGCCGCCGACCTCACCCGCGAGGCGATCGGCTTCGGCCGCGACAGCCGCGCCGGTGAGGACGAGGAGGCGGTCAAGCGCATCTTCACGCCGGAGTTCCGCAACCGTCTCGACGCGATCATCCCGTTCGGCAGCCTCACGCCGGAGATCGTGGCACAGGTGGTCGAGAAGTTCGTCCTGCAGCTCGAAGCCCAGCTCGCCGACCGCAACGTCACCATCGAGCTGTCTTCGGCGGCCAAGGAATGGTTGGCGGAGCGTGGTTACGACCGCTTGTATGGCGCCCGTCCGCTCGCCCGCGTCATCCAGGAGCACATCAAGAAGCCATTGGCTGAGGAGTTGCTGTTCGGCCAGTTGGCCAAGGGCGGCTCGGTCAAGGTCAGCATGCGCGACGGCAAGCTGGCGTTCGATTATGTCGAGGCGGCTCCGAGCACCGCGCCCGCCGAGAATGACGGTGGGGACGAGGGTGGTTCCGCGCGGGAGTCCGAGACTGCGGATTGAGGCATAGGTCTTGACCTCTTGGCTCCACCGGGGGCAAGAGGTCTCTTGACCCCAGGCCTTGGCAGGCAACGTTAGACAAGCTCCGTATCTTTACAGAAGCGCGCGAGCGTGGTGTTCACGCGGCGGCGTCAGCTGCGAGGGTATTCTAGTCGCGCCAGATGTGCCGCTCTTCATACTTGCGAGGGTGCTCGAGGAGGCCGTTCCGGCTGCAGTGGTTTCCTCGCCCGGAACATGAAGCAACGTCTGCATCCTAATCCTGGGCGCATGGATACGGCCAAGCTCGCCGCCCTATATCACGTCTCCCGACTCGACGATGACGAGCGCTCCTTCCGCAACAAGGCAATCGCGAGCGCCAGAGCGCAAGCGCAGGTGGCCAATCCCATTCCGACCACACCTTTCCAACGCAGATATTGCCAGAACCATCCGCCAAGCACCCCGTGGATGGCAATCCCAAGATAAAAGCTGAACATATAGAGCGCGGCGGCGTGGCCTCTGCTCGCTTTGCCTAGTCGGCCAACCCAGGCGCTAGCCACGGCATGAGCCCCAAAAAACCCGAAGGTGATCACAGCGATACCGGCGATGAAGACGGCGAGCGGGCTTGCCATGGTGAGCAGCGCGCCAGCCGCGACCACGCCGGCGCCCGCCACCATCATGCGACCACGCCCGAATTGGTCGGCTGCGCGCCCGAAGACCGCCGAGCCCAGGATCCCGAATATGTAGACGAGGAAGACCGCGCTGATCGTCGCCTGTCGTAGATTGTAGGGTGGCAGGATCAATCGGTAGCCGGCATAGTTATAGATTGCAGTGAATGGAGCTACGAGAAAGAAGGGAAAAGCGAACAGGAGTGGCAGCATGGGCGTCCGGAAAAGAAGCCCGAACATCATCAAATGATGAGAAGCGCCGCGTCCCTTAGCCGGGCGCCAATTGCGCGAGGGCGGAAGAAGAAGGACAAAAACAACCGCAGCAGCGAAACCAAGCGCAGACATCGTCGTCATGGCGACGCGCCAGGTCGCCAGGTCCGCAATTGCACCCGTCAGCAGCCGGCCAAGCATGCCGCCGAGGGCGTTGCCTCCGATGTAGATCCCCATTGCGAAGCCAAGACCGGACGGCTCCATCTCCTCGGCGAGATAGGACATGGCAACCGCCGACACGCCGCCCGCAGTCACACCCTCCATCATTCGACAGGCGATAAGTAGCTGCCAGCTTGGTGCAACAGCGCAGAGCTGGTTGCAGATCGCCGTTCCGAACAGTGAGAGCGCCATGACGCTTTTACGGCCGAAACGCTCGGAGATGATGCCGCCCAGGAAAATCGTGACCGTTAGCACCATTGCTGGGGCGGAAAGGGACATGCTGCTCGCCGCAGGGGTAATCCTGAAAACAGCGGAGAAGAGCGGGAGCAGAGGCTGCACGCAGTAGAGGAGGGCGAAAGTCGCAAAGCCACAGGCCCCAAGCGCTGCCGCAGCCCGCAGATATTCCGGGCTGCCGATCATGATGTGCTGGCTTTCAGTTTCGCCAGACGTTCCCCGTATCCTCGACATTGGCTCCCCATCCGGCACATGCGTAACGGCACCGCCGACCGAACAGGATGCCCGGCCTCATGGCCGCTACTGCACAGGCAGCCGTGCGTTTGTCGTCTCACGCGATAACCATCGCCGTATAGATCTGGTGGTGTGGTTCATCACCTCCATGCCTTGCACCGAACCGGACGTGGTGCCGGAGGCTCCAGACTCCGTCTCGTTAACCTTCCGCTTGTAGCTCCCGCCGGGCGGCGGCCAGCTCCGCCCCGTCGCCAGGGGCTGGCGGGTCCAGCGACAGCCTCTCCATGGCGTCGATCATGATCTCCACCACCACCAGCCTCGCGAACCATTTATTGTTCGCCGGCACCGCGAACCACGGCGCCTCCGGCCGCGCGGTTTCGATGATCGCCTCCTCGTAGGCCTCCTGATACTGGCTCCAGAGCGCGCGCTCCTTCAGGTCGCTGGTCGAGAATTTCCAGAACTTGGCGGTATCGTCGAGGCGGGCGAGCAGGCGTTTGCGCTGCTCCTCCTTGGAGATATGCAGGAAGAATTTCAGCGGCACGATCCCCTGCCTCGCCACGTAGCGCTCGAAGCTGCGTATGTCCTTGTAGCGATGCTTCCAGAACGGCTCGGCGTTCGGTGACGGACCCAGCGCCGGCGGCAGCTTCTGCGCCTCCAGCACCTGCGGATGCACGCGGGCGACCAGCACCTCCTCGTAGTGGCTGCGGTTGAAGATGCCGATATGGCCGCGTTGGGGAAGTGCCGCATGGATGCGCCAGAGATAGTCGTGCGCGAGATCGACCGGTCCCGGCTGCTTGAACGAGGTGACGCTGACCCCCTGGGGATTCACGCCGGACATCACGTGCCGGATGGTGCCGTCCTTGCCGCCGGCATCCATCGCCTGGAACACTGCCAGAACCGACCAGCGGCCGTTGGCATAGAGCTCGCGCTGCAGGTCCGACAGCTTCGCGACGCCCTTGGCCAGCCGCTCGGTGGCCTTGTCCTCGCTGAGGCCGCAGGTCTCGTCGGGATCGCAATCCGCCAGCCGGAACTTGTGCCCCTCGGTAATCCGGTAGCGGCCAGACAGCGCCTTCGGTGCCTTCTTGCCCATGGCCGCTATCCCGTCGTTCCGCGCTTCACGGCGAGCGCGCCGGGCGCCTGGCAGGTCGGCATCAGCTCGATCCGGTTGATGTTCACATGCTTCGGCAGCCCCACCACCCAGGCGATCGCTTCCGCGATATCCTCCGGAGTGAGCGGCGTCGTGCCCTCGTAGACCTTCGCGGCCTTGGCATCGTCGCCCAAACGCACGCTGCTGAATTCGCTGCCGCCGCACAGGCCCGGCTCGATGTCAGTGACCCGGACGTTGCGGCCGACCAAATCCGCCTTCAAGTTCAACACGAACTGGCGCACGAACGCCTTGGTGGCGCCATACACATTGCCTCCCGGATAGGGATAGTCGCCGGCGATGCTGCCGAGCGTCACCACATGCCCGCGGTCCCGCTCGACCATGCCGGGCAGCAGCGCATGGACGGTCTGCATCAGGCCGGTGACGTTGGTCGCCACCATCTGCTCCCAGTCGGGCATGCTGGCCTCATAGGCCGGCCCCAGACCCTTCGCGAGACCGGCGTTAGCCACCAGCACGTCGATCTCGCGCCAGTCGGCCGGCAGGCTGCCGGGCAGGGCGGCGATCTGCCGCGGGTCGTTCATGTCGAGCCTGAACGGCAGCAATGCCGGTCCCAGCTTCCGTGCCAGGGCATCGAGGCGATCCTGCCGGCGCGCGCTCGCGACCACGCGGTGGCCGTCCGCCACGAAACGCTCGGCGATCGCCGCGCCGAACCCGGAGCTGGCTCCGGTCACCAGTATCGTCAGAGCCATCGGTTTCTCCCCAATTTTTGTCTATCGATCACGTGTCTGCACCAGACGCGTCTCCAGCGCCTCCTGGTCGGCAATGCGAACGCCGTCCGGACCATAGAGCCGCAGCTGGCGCCAGGCCGGAGCCGGCAGCAATTCCACCACGCGGCGCAAGGCCGCCTCCTCGGTGCCGAAATGCTCGCGCCGGTCGGGAGCCCTTGCAGGCTGCGGAGCGCCAGGAGCGGCGTCAGCTGCGGCTTCAGAGCCCGGCACTCGAGGAATTAACGGTACCGGCTCATCGCAGAAGGCAAGAATATAGGTCATGGGGCCTGTCCTTGTCGGCGAGATCGTCAGACGATGCCCGCGGCGGCGAGTGGCGGCAAGCCGGACACGGGCTTTGCAGGACGGCCGCCGAGGCAGTTCCTGCTTGAATTGTGATATGCAGGATGCGCTTGCGCGTCACGCGGGTTCTGCTCCATCTGGAAGCATGTTCCCGCTGCAATCCGATCTCGAAGCCAGTTTGACCGGACGTCTGCTGATTGCGATGCCCGCACTGGTATCCTCTCCCTTCGCGCAGAGTGTCGTGTTCCTGTGCGCCCACTCGATCGACGACGGCGCGATGGGCCTGGTGGTCAACCGGCGCCTGAGCCAGCCCGGCTTCGACGAGCTGCTCGAGCAGCTCGGCGTCGCCCCGGTGCCGCCGCGCCGCCGTATCACCCTCTGCGCCGGAGGTCCGGTGGAGAACTCGCGCGGCTTCGTGCTGCACAGCGCGGACTGGACCGGGGACGGCAGCCTCGCGGTCGACGACAGCATCGTCCTGACCGCGAGCCTGGACGTGCTGAAAGTGATCGCGGACGGAGCCGGCCCGCGGCAGGCGTTGCTGGCACTCGGCCATGCCACCTGGGCGCCGGGCCAGCTCGAACAGGAGATCCAGCAGAACGCATGGCTTTCCGCCCCATCCAGCGAGGGGATCGTGTTCGGCTCGGACCATGACAGCAAGTGGCGCCGCGCCCTGGCCACGCTGAACATCGACCCGATCCGCCTGTCCGGCGTCGTCGGCCACGCCTGACCCGCGCTAGCCGACTTTCCGGAGCTGTATGAAGCCGGTGCCGATGGCGGGCACCGCCAGATACGCCAGGCGCTTGACCTCCTTGCGGCCGCGCGACGTTGAATCCAGGATCAGGCCGCAGACGAAGCAGAGGAACGACAGCAGCACCAGGTTCGTCGCCAGCACGGCCGTCGGCAGGCGCGGCACCAGATGGCTGTGCAGGAACTCGATGATCACCGGTATGCCGAGCAGGAGGCCGGTGGCCAGCATCGCGCTTCCGATGAGCGAGAAGAACTGCAACGGCCGCTCCTCCTTCACCAGCGTGACGATGGTGCGCAGGATCCGTATGCCGTCGGTATAGGTGCGCAGCTTGGACGCCGACCCGGCCGGGCGGTCTCGATAGGTGGTGTTCATCTCGCCCACCGGCATGCCCAGATCGAGCGCATGCACGGTGAACTCGGTCTCCGTCTCGAAGCCGGAGGCGAGTGCGGGGAAGGTCTTGACGAAGCGTCGCGAGAAGACCCGGTAGCCGGACAGCATGTCGCTGACCCGGTTGCCGAAGATGCGCCGGACCATGCCGGTGAGCAGCGCGTTGCCGAACCGATGACCGGTCCGATAGGCCGCCTTGATGTCGGTCACGCGGGCGCCCGTGACCATGTCGAGCTGCTCGTCGACCAGCATCTGGACCATCGGGGCGGCATCGGCGGCGTCGTAGGTGTCGTCGCCATCGACCAGGACATAGGCGTCGGCCTCGATGTCGGCGAACATCCGGCGCACCACGTTGCCCTTGCCCTGCATCGTCTCGCGCCGCACCAGTGCCCCGGAGGCGCGCGCCACCGCTGCCGTGCCGTCGCTCGAATTATTGTCGTAGACATAGATCGAGGCGTCGGGGAGACAGGCGCGAAAATCCCGGATCACCTTCGAGATGGTGACCTCCTCGTTGTAGCAGGGGATGAGCACCGCGATACGCATCTGAACGCCTACCAGCTGAACGACGGCACGGTGGCGATCGGAGCGAGACCGGCGCCGGCGGCCTCGGCTTCGGCCAGCGCGCTGTCGTTGCCGATCATCTCGGCGTGGATGCCGCCGAGCACCCAGCAGGACGCGATGTCCGCGGCCTTGGCGCCGGCGATGTCGGTTGCCAGCGAGTCGCCGACTGCCAGGATGCGCGATCGCGGCAGGTCCAGGATCGGGCAGACCTGGTCGTAGACCTCGCGGTGCGGCTTGCCGATCGAGCGCACCGCGCCACCGTACTGCTCGTAATAGCGCGACAGCAGCCCGGCGCAGATGATCCGCTTGCCGCCGCGCACGATCTCCAGGTCGGGGTTGGCGCAAAGCATCGGCAGGCCGAGGTCGGCGGACCGGCGCAGCAGCGGCAGGTAGGGTTCCGGATGACTGTCTTCATCGTCGTCGGGACCGGTGTTGAGCAGGAAATCGGCCGCCTGCGGATCGCTCACGATCTCCAGATCGAGATCCTCGAAGATGTCGCGGTCCTTCATCGGCCCAAGATGCACCACCCGCCGGCCCAATGCGGCGAACCAGGGGTCGGTGCGGGCGAGCAGCGCCGTGCGGGTGGCGTCGCCGCTGGTCAGGATACCACCGTAGGCGTCGTCCGGCAGCCCCATCGCCCGCAGGGCCGCCTGCACCGACCGGGCCCGCCGCGGCGCGTTCGACAGCAGCACCACGCGCTTGGACGCGGCCCGCAGCCGCAGCAGGCAATCGACCGCGCCCCCATACGGAGCGATGCCGTCGTGTATGACCCCCCAGAGATCGACGATGAACCCGTCATGGCTCTCGGCGAGCGGCGCGAACCCGGTGAGATGACGCATCAGAGGGCGGCTCCCTTGGCATCGCTGAGACGGCGGAAGCCCTGCTCGCGCAGCAGGACAGACAGGTCGGCAAGCAGGCGAGGCACCAGGCCAGCCCCATGCATCACGAAACCGGTATAGAGCTGCACCAGATCCGCGCCAGCCTTGACCTTGTCGAGCACATGCTCGGCACGCTCGATGCCGCCGCAGCCGATCAGCGCCAGCCTCCTGCCGCTCCCCCCGGCATCGATCAGACGCGCGACCGTGGCGAGCATGGCCGTGCTGCGTGCCAGCAGCGGCCGGCCGGACAGACCGCCGCTTTCCGCCGCCGCCGCTCCCTGCAGCCCCGGCTCCTGCAAGTAGGGCGGGCGCGACAGCGTGGTGTTGGAGATGATCAGCCCGGCAGCACCTCCCGCGATCGCGGCCTCGACGATCCCGGGCAGGCTGGCCTCCGGCAGGTCCGGCGCCAGCTTGATCAGCAACGGCCTGGACACGGCACCGGCCGCGGCGCTTCCCTGGGCGATGGCCTCCAGCAGGGCGGCGATCCGGTCGGCCGCCTGCAGGTCGCGCAGACCGGGCGTGTTCGGGGAGGACAGGTTGATCACCAGGTAATCCGCCAGCGGTGCTGCGGCACATACCAGGGCAGGATAATCGCGCAGTGGATCGGCACCCTGCTTGTTGATGCCGAGATTGACGCCGATCGGGACGCCGTCCATCCGCCGGGTCCGTGCCAAGCGGGCGAGACAGGCGTCGATGCCCTGGTTGTTGAAGCCCATCCGGTTGATCAGCGCCCCATCCTCGCTCAGGCGGAACAGGCGCGGGCGGGGGTTGCCGGGTTGCGCGAGCGGCGTCACCGTGCCGGCCTCGACGAAGCCGAAACCCAGGCGCGCGAGCGGGCGCATCACGCGGGCATCCTTGTCGAATCCGGCGGCGATCCCGATCGGGTTGCGGAAATGCAGCCCCAGCGCCTCCACCGCCAGTGCCGGATCCGGTCTGGCGCGGGTATGGCCGCCCAGTCCGAGCATCAGCCCGCTGATGGCGACCGCATGGGCATACTCCGGATCGAGCCGGCGCAGCAGCTTCATGGTGAGGTTGGAAGAGTCCCGGAGAGTTGGCGGCATGCCCCTCTCCTGCCGCAAGCAAGCCTCCGAGGAAAGTATCCTGCCCAATAAATCCGGTTCCGGCTTGCCTTGTGAGACACAAGTCGTAATTCTTGGGAGATGTGGGACGAGCCTTATCTTGAAAGCTGCTGCCGGTCCGCGTTGCACCGGCTGATCCTGGCCGGCGAGACCGGACGGCCGCCGGAGCCAAAAGACCTTCCCTGTCTCGAACGGCTGGACGGGATGGGACTGGCCCTGCAACGGACCGATGGGCGCTACCGGACGACCGAAGCGGGCCGATCGAGACATGAGGTCGAAATCCAGCCCCGGGAAATCCAGCCCCAGGAAATCCAGTCCCGGGAAATCCAGCCAACAGGCCGGGTGGCATGACGTCATGAAGCACGAGGACGTATGGCGGGCGCTCGACACGCTGGCCGCCGAGAAAGGTCTCTCTCCATCCGGGCTGGCACGGGCCGCGGGACTGGATCCGACCGCCTTCAACCGCTCCAAACGGGCGACGCGGCATGGCCGGTTGCGCTGGCCGAGCACCGAGAGCCTGAGCCGCGTGCTGGCCGCGACCGGCGCCAGCCTCGAGAACTTCACGGCACTGGTCGGCGGTGCGCGAGCCCTTGCCAGCCTGCGCCCCGGCGGCCGTGGCGTGGAGAAATCCGGCGGTACCGCCCGCCGGCTGCCACAGGTCGCTTTCTCCGCCTTGCAGCAGGGGGAGGATGCTGCGGAGAGCGGCGAGGAAACCGCCATGCCGATGCAGGCGGACCTGGGCAGCTACGCGATCCGTCTGGATACCGCGGCATTCGAGCCTGTCCTGCGGGAAGGCGGCCTGCTGATCGCATCCCCGGACGCGCCGGTACGGATCGGGGACAGGGTGGTGCTGCGCCACCTCAATACGCTGCTCGCGGGGATCGTCGGCCGCGCGCGAACGGACCGGATCGAGATCGAGGGTTTCGGCCATACCGGCTTCGTCGCCCTGCACGCGGACACCATAAACTGGATGCACCGGATCGGCTGGGCCAGTCTGTGACGACCAGCCTCCGGTGCGGAGGCATGGGCCGATCTGCCGGATGCAGCCGCTTTATCGGTCAGCGAGCGGCGCCCGGAACCAGCCGCTTTCGAGAACCAGCTCTCCCTGCACGGCCGAGATGGTGGTGTAGGCCCACACGCCGGTCCAGGTCTTGGCCTGGTTGCTGGGTGACAGGATCTCGATCAGCAGCACCGGCTCCTTGAGTGTGCTCTCTCCTCGACCTCGTATGGGGAGCAGGTGATCCCGAGATCCGGGATGCGGACGTTCACGTCGGCTTTCGCAATCGGGATCACGGCCAGTGTCACCACGACACTGCATGGCAAGCCGACTTCCAGCAGCTGGCTGGCAAGAAGCCGGCCCAGCTCCACCTGTGTTGCGCCGTGGCTACGGTTTGCAGGCGCCATGGCACACGGCTTGCCATCCACCAGCTGCCACAACCGGTCATCGGCAGGGCTCCAGGCCAGGACGTCGGTGATGGACATGATCTCGACCGGCTTGCTCATGGTTTTCCTCCACCGAGTTCACGCTATGCCAGGCGGTCATGCCCCATGCGCACGTCCCGTGCCTCGCGGCCGACCGCGACCAGCAGCGTGATCACCAGTGCCGCGACGCCGACCACCAGCGCCATGGCCCAGTTGATGCCGCCGAGCTCCCCCGCCAGCCAGACCTGGAGGTTGGCGTTGCCCGCTGCGAGCAGGTTGCCGAGCTGGTAGACCGCGCCCGGGAAGGTGGCGCGGATGGATGGCGGCGAGATCTCGTTCAGGTAGGCCGGCACCACACCCCAGGCGCCCTGGACGCAGACCTGGATCAGGAAGCCGCCCAGCGCCAGCCAGCCCATCCCGTGCGAGAACACCCAGAGCGGGATCGCCGGCAGCGCCAGCATGGCGAAGATCCCGATCGCCCAGCGCCGCCCGATCCGCTGCGACAGCAATCCCGCCACCAGGCCGCCGACGATGGCGCCCAGGTTGAAGATGATCATGATCAGCGTGACGCTGCCATGCGGCAGATGCTGCTGCCGGGTCAGGAACTGGCTCGGATACAGGTCCTGCGAGCCATGCGAGAGGAAGTTGAACCCCATCATCAGGCAGGCGGCGAAGATCGTCAGCCCGAGGTTGCGCTGCAGCACGGAGAAGATCGACTGCTGCTTCTGGCCGGGCGCGCGGGCCACCCAGTCCGGGCTCTCCGGCACGGCGCGGCGGATGTACAGCACCAGCAGGGCTGGAACCGCGCCGGCGATGAACATGCCGCGCCAGCCGATCACCGGCTCGGCGATGAACAGCAGGGAGGCCAGCAGAAAGCCGGTCGGATAGCCGGTCTGCAGCAGTCCCGACACGAAACCGCGCCAGCGCTGCGGGATGCTCTCCATCACCAGCGAGGCGCCGACGCCCCACTCCCCGCCCATGGCGATGCCATACAGGCCGCGCAGGATCAGGAACACGGTGAAGCTCGGCGCGAAGCCCGACAGCAGCTCGAGCACGGCGTAGCAGAACACGTTGACCATCATCGTCGGGCGCCGTCCGAAACGATCGGCGATGCGGCCGAACAGGATGGCGCCGATGAAGCGGCAGGCCAGGGTCAGGGTGATCGCGAAGGCGCCGGAGCTGATCGGCACGTTGAAGCTGCGCGCCACCTGGTTCAGCACGAACACCATGATGAAGAAGTCGAACGCGTCCAGCATCCAGCCCAGGTAGCAGGCGGCGATCACGTGCCTCGCGATCTGCTCGCGGGTTCGTGGCGATGATGTCGTCATGAAGCAGCATCCTTCGCTGGCGGCGCCCACTTCGCTGGCGGCGCCGGGCCAGCTACATTAGGCAGTCACGACGTTTGGGCAATCCGGCCCGGTCGCCCGAAGCCGCCCAAAGTCGCCAAGAGAAAGGTCGTCGTCATGCGTATCAGCGCCCGCAACGTGCTCAAGGGAACCATTGTCGCCGTCGAGAAGGGTGCGACCACCGCGCATGTGCGCCTGGACGTCAACGGGGCGATCGTCACCGCCTCGATCACCAACGAGGCCGTCGAGGCGCTCGGCCTCGTCGTCGGCCAGGAAGCCAGTGCCGTCATCAAGGCGTCCGACGTGATGATCGGGGTGGACTGAGCGGATGCGGATCTTGAAGTGGACTGAGCGGATGCGGATCTCGAATCACGCGCGATGCGCCGCCGTCCTGCTGCTGGCCCT
>CAXSEE010000130.1:0-12507 GCA_964235615.1 uncultured Acetobacteraceae bacterium
GGTGGAAGTTGCCCACGCCGAGATGGGCGATACCGGCACGCACGCCGCCACGGTCGTAACTGCCACGTGCAATGGCAGATCCCAGCGATGCCAACAACAGGTTATCCATAACGTCTCACGCCCCTCATGAATTGGGGTCTGGGGCCTGAGGCCGCCCTGGTCAAGATCCGGGGTCAAGGGCAGGGCCCTTGCCTTGGTCATTCAGGCGGTCATCGTCACGACTGTCTCTCATCCGCGACCGCGATAACCGGGCACGTCCTGCGCCGGGACCCATACCCCCTGTGGCGGCTCGCCGGTCTGCCAGAACACGTCGATCGGCATGCCGCCGCGCGGATACCAGTAGGCGCCGATGCGCAGCCACGCCGGGGCCAGCCGCTCGGCCAGGGTGGTGGCGATCCGCAGGCTGCACGCCTCGTGAAAGGCGCCATGGTTGCGGAAGCTGGTGAGATACAGCTTGAGCGACTTGCTCTCGACGATCCATTGGTCGGGCACGTAGTCGATCACCAGGTGGGCGAAATCCGGCTGTCCGGTCATCGGGCAGAGCGAGGTGAACTCCGGTGCGGTGAATCGCACCAGATAATGCCGGCCCTGGTGCGGCGCGGGGATGCGTTCCAGCACCGCCTCCTCCGGGCTGGCCGGCTGGCGGGTGGGCTGGCCGAGCTGGGTCAGGCCGTCAAGAGATGGGTCGCTCATGCTGCAAGCCTACGGTCAGGGTCGTTGATGCTCATGTCGGGGCGGTGCCACCAGTGTTGTAAGACTGCGTCCGGCACCGGCAGCATCGCCAGCGGATCGCCGTCGAACACCACGCTGTTGGTGGGCGTCTCCTCCAGCCGGATCTCGACGCAGCGCAGCAGGCCGCCATCGGCGGCGAGGAAGGCGCCGAGCTTGGCCATCATCAGGCAGGCCATGAGCTCCGTGGTCGGATCGCCCGGGGTCACCACGATACGCGCGGCGCGAGCCGGTTCGTGGGTGGCGAACCAGCCGAGCAGCGGATCGTCCTGGCCGAGCTGCAACGCATGGTCGATGCTCTCGTCGATCCAGCGATGCCAGGCCGCCTTGGCACGCGCGAATGGCAGCACCATGTTGGCCGACCCGTCGAGCCGGGCAGGGCGGGTGGCCTGCAGCCGCACGGTGACGGTCTCGTTATGGCCGTGCGGCAGCGCGCAGCTTTCGCTGGCGCCGAGGATCAGCCGATGGCCCATGGAGAAGCGCCGGCTGAAGACCAGGTCGGGTGACTTCATGACGCGGCGTACCGTTCCCAGCCGTTGCGGCGGAGTTCGCAGGCCGGGCAGTGGCCGCAGCCGTAGCCCCAGGGATGCAACACGTCGCGCACGCCGAGGTAGCAGCTATGGGTTTCCGCGCGCAGCAGCGACACCAGGGCTGTGCCGCCCAGAGCTTCCGCCAGTTGCCAGGTCTGTGCCTTGTCCAGCCACATCAGCGGCGTATGCAGCACGAAGCGCTGGTCCATGCCAAGGTTGAGCGCCACCTGCAGCGCCTTGATGGTGTCGTCCCGGCAGTCCGGATAACCGGAATAGTCGGTCTCGCACATGCCGCCGATCAGGTGACGGATCCCGCGGCGCACCGCGAGCGCGGCGGCGAAGGTCAGGAACAGCAGGTTGCGTCCCGGCACGAAGGTATTCGGCAGGCCGCCGGCGCCGAGTGAGATCGCGCTCTCGCGTGTCAGCGCCGTTTCCGAGATCTGCCCGAGTACGGCGAGATCGATGGTGTGGTCCTCGCCCAGGCGCGCGGCCCAGTCCGGACGCCGTGCCGCGAGGCCGGCACGGACCGCGGCACGGCACTCCAGCTCGACGACATGGCGCTGCCCGTAGTCGAAGCCCAGCGTCTCGACGTGGGCGAAACGGTCCAGCGCCCAGGCCAGGCAGGTGCCGGAGTCCTGGCCGCCGGAGAACAGCACCAGGGCGTTCTGGTTGGTGGCCGGGATGCCAGAATCGGCCATTTCAGGCGATCCCGATCATCTTGTGCGTCTGCAGGCTCAGGCGCCAGTTCGGATGCGCAAGGCAATAGGCCACGGCGGCACGGGTGTTCGCCGCCTGGTCCGGACCATCCATCGGCTGCAGGAAGAAGTGGCGGAAGTCGAGCGCTTCGAGGATGGCGGGATCGAGCCCGGGCTGCGGGAACACCAGCTTGAGCTCCGAGCCGCTGCGTTGCCGAAGCGGCGCCCCAGCCTTCGGGCTGACGCAGATCCAGTCCAGCCGTGCCGGAGCTTCGAGCGTGCCGTTGGTCTCGACGGCGATGGTGAAGCCGCGCTCGTGCACCGCGGCGATGAGCGCTTCATCCAGTTGCATGAGCGGCTCGCCGCCGGTGAACACCACGAAGCGGTCGGCGCCGCCGCCGGGCCAGCAGGACAGGATGGCTTCGGCGAGAGCCTCCGCATCGGCGAACCGGCCGCCGCCTGGCCCATCCATGCCGACGAAATCAGTGTCGCAGAAGCGGCAGGTGGCATCGGCTCGGTCGGCTTCGCGTCCAGACCACAGGTTGCAGCCCGTGAACCGGCAGAACACCGAGGCGCGTCCGGCCTGCGCTCCCTCGCCCTGGAGGGTTGCGAATATTTCCTTCACTGCATAGGCCATGACGGGGATGTCGTCCAAACGGTGGCGTTTCGCAAGACGGCCCTACCCGCGTCGGCCAATCGTCCGATCAGCCGGGCTGCCGTGGCTCCATCGGCACCATTCCCAGCCTTGCCAGCAGCTCCATGTCGCTGCCTTCAGCCGCGTTGGGCGTGGTCAGCAGCTTGGGTCCGTAGAAGATCGAGTTGGCGCCGGCGAGGAAGCAGAGCGCCTGCGCCTCGTCGGTCATGCTCTCGCGTCCGGCCGAGAGCCTGACCATGCTGCGCGGCATGGTGATCCGGGCGGCGGCGATGATGCGGACGAAATCGATCGGATCGACCGGGGCCGCGTCGTCGAGCCTCGTTCCCTCGACATGCACCAGCAGGTTGATCGGCACGCTCTCGGGATGTTGCGGCAGGCAGGCGAGGGTGGCGAGCAGGCTGGCCTGGTCGTCCTGGCTCTCGCCCAGCCCGATGATGCCGCCGCAGCAGACATGGATGCCGGCGTCGCGCACATGGCTCAGCGTGTCGAGCCGGTCCTGGTAGCTGCGCGTGGTGATCACCTGGCCGTAATGCTCGGGCGAGGTGTCGAGGTTGTGGTTGTAGTAATCCAGCCCGGCATCGCGCAGGCGTCCGGCCTGTGGTGCGGTGAGCATGCCGAGCGTCACGCAGCTCTCGAGGCCGAGCGCCTTGACGCCCTCGACCATGGCGCAGACGGCGTCGAGGTCCTGGTCCTTCGGCGAGCGCCAGGCCGCCCCCATGCAGAAGCGGCTGGCACCGGCCTGCTGGGCCGCGCGCGCTTCCGCCAGCACCGCCTCGACCGCCATCAGCTTGCTCGCCTTGAGGCCCGACTTGTGATGCACGCTCTGCGAGCAGTAGCCGCAATCCTCCGGGCAGCCGCCGGTCTTGATCGACAGCAGGGTGGAGATCTGGACCGCGCGGGGATCGAAATTCTCCCGGTGCACGCCCTGGGCACGGAACAGCAGGTCGGGGAAGGGCAGGGCGATCAGTGCCGCCACCTCCTGCCGGGTCCAGTCATGGCGCAAACGATCCGGTCCTTGATTCAAGCCCGGTCCTTGATTCAAACGTAGTGATGCGCCATCCGGCATATTCCAGGCTCCAGGACATCGAGCGACTATGGTTCGGCGCCCCTGTCTGCCATAGATGCCGCAGCGCTGGAACACGGTATGCAGAG
Organism: uncultured Acetobacteraceae bacterium; assembly: GCA_964235615.1. Lineage (GTDB taxonomy): Bacteria > Pseudomonadota > Alphaproteobacteria > Acetobacterales > Acetobacteraceae > Lichenicoccus. Next base: position 3,762 of record CAXSEE010000130.1, read on the forward strand.
TAACAAATAGTCTTCGCCCATGCCAAACCTCATGCCGGGGTTTGAACGAGGCAGCCGATGCCAACAACTGCAGGCGCGGCCAGTGGCTGCATTCCCCATCGGCAGGACTTGGCGGCGGAGCTGCAACCGAATGATCGAGAAGCTTGACGTGCGGCCTGCACCGAGCCGGCCTGCCCCCGGCAAGGCCGACCCCGGCCGCGCGCTGCCACCCCGCCGGCATCGCTGGATCCCGCTGGTGGTGGCCCTGCTGGTGCTCGGCCTGGTCGGGTTGGTCGGCTGGCGCCTGCTGGGGGGCGGCAGGGCCCATCAGGCGCCATCGCAGAAGGCGGCAGGGCCGCAGTCGGTCAGCGTCGCCAGCATCGGCACCGGGGATGTCGAGGTGGTGCTGACCGGCCTCGGCGCGGTGACGCCGCTGGCCACCGTCACCGTCAAGACCCAGATCAACGGCCAGTTGCAGCAGCTCGCCTTTACCGAGGGCCAGCTTGTCCACCGCGGCCAGTTCCTCGCCCAGATCGACCCGCGCCCGTATCAGGTGGCGCTCGAGCAGGCTCAGGGTACCCTGGCCCACGACATGGGCCTGCTGACCCAGGCGCAGGCGGACAGCACGCGCTACCAGACGCTCAGGCACCAGAACAGCATCGCCCAGCAGCAGGCCGACGACCAGCTCTACCTGATCAAGCAGGATCAGGGCACGGTGATTACCGACCAGGGGACGATCGACGCCGACAAGCTCAACCTTATCTATTGCCACATCGTCTCGCCGGTGGATGGCCGGGTCGGCATCCGGCTGGTCGATCCGGGCAACTACGTCCAGACCACCGACACCACCGGACTGTTCGTGGTGACGCAGCTGCGGCCGATCTCGGTCCTGTTCACGCTGCCGGAAGACGATGTCGACATGGTGCAGGGCCAGATGGCGGCGGGGACGCTGCAGGTGACCGCCTATGACCGGGCCAACCAGAAGCTGATCGCCACCGGCACGCTGGCGACGACCGACAACGAGATCGACAACACCACCGGCACGGGGAAGCCGCGCGCGACCTTCCCCAACACCGACAACGCCCTGTTCCCGCAACAATTCGTCAACGCCCGGCTGCGCGTCCAGACCCTCAAGGGCGTGGTGGTGGCACCGCAGGCCGCCGTGCAGCACGGAGCCCCGGGCGACTTCGTCTATCTGGTCAAGCCGGACCATACCGTTGGCATCCAGGTGGTGAAGACCGGTGTCACCGACGGCGACCGGGTACAGATCACGGACGGGCTGAAGCCGGGCGACCAGGTGGTGACGGACGGGCTGGACCGGCTGCGCGACGGCGCCCGGATCAGCATCGCCGGTCCTAATTCGGGTGAGCCGAACGGGAGCAATCAGGCTCATCGTCACGGTTCCGCCGCGAACCCATGAGCCCCTCCCGCCTGTTCATCCTGCGTCCGGTCGCCACCACGCTGCTGATGGCGGCGATCATGCTCGTGGGCATCATCGGCTACCAGTTCCTGCCGGTCTCGGCGCTGCCGGAAGTGGATTACCCGACCATCCAGGTGCAGACCTTCTATCCCGGCGCCAGCCCGGAGGTGATGACCACCGCCGTCACGGCACCACTGGAGCGGCAGTTCGGCGAGATGCCGGGCTTGGGCCAGATGTCGTCGGTCTCGTCCGGGGACGCCTCGGTGATCACGCTGCAGTTCGGCCTCAGCCTCAGTCTCGACGTGGCCGAGCAGGAGGTGCAGGCGGCGATCAATGCCGCGACCAACCTGCTGCCGTCGGATCTGCCCGCGCCGCCGATCTACAACAAGGTCAACCCGGCCGACACGCCGATCCTGACCTTGGCGCTGAGCAGCCGGAGCCTGAGCCTGACCGAGATCGAGGATCTGGCGGACGTGCGGCTGGCGCAGAAGATCAGCCAGCAGCCCGGCGTCGGGCTGGTGTCGATCAGCGGCGGCAACCGTCCGGCGGTGCGCATCGTGATCAATCCGCGCGCCCTGTCGGCCTACGGCCTGGCGATCGACGACATACGCACCATCATCGGCACGCAGAACACCGATACGCCGAAGGGCAGCTTCGACGGCGTTGCGCAGAGCACCACGATCAACGACAACGACCAGCTCACCGACGCCGACGGCTATCGCGGCCTCGTCATCGCCTACAAGAACGGCCGTCCGGTGCGGCTTGGCGACATCGCCAGCGTCGTCGACGGTGCCGAGAACAACCAGCTCGCGGCCTGGGCCGACCGCACCCCGGCGGTAATCCTGAACATCCAGCGCCAGCCCGGCTCCAACGTGATCGCGGTCGTGGACCACATCAGGCGGCTGCTGCCGCGTCTGCGCGCGACGCTGCCGGCCTCGGTCAACCTGCGCATCCTCAGCGACCGCACCACCACCATACGCGCCTCGGTGCTCGACGTGGAGTTCGAGCTCGGGCTGGCGGTGGCCCTCGTGGTGCTGGTGATCTTCCTGTTCCTGCGAAACCTGCCGGCGACGCTGATCCCGTCGCTGTCGGTGCCGCTGTCGCTGACCGGCACGCTGGCGGCGATGTACCTGTTCGGCTTCAGCCTCGATAATTTGTCGCTGATGGCGCTGACCATCTCCACCGGCTTCGTGGTCGACGACGCGATCGTCATGATCGAGAACATCGCCCGCCACGTCGAGGACGGCGAGGGACCGCTGGAGGCAGCGCTCAACGGCTCCGCGGAGATCGGCTTCACCATCATCTCATTGACGGTGTCGCTGATCGCGGTGCTGATCCCGCTGCTGTTCATGGGCGACGTGGTCGGACGGCTGTTCTACGAGTTCGCGGTGACCCTCGCGGTTACCATCATCCTCTCGGCGGTGGTCTCGCTGACCCTGGTGCCGATGCTGTGCGCGCTGCTGGTGCGGCACCGGCCCGCCGACCGCCGCAACCGTCTCGACCTCGCCGCCGAGCGCGCGCTGGATCGGCTGATCGCGGGCTACGGGCGCTGGCTGAACTGGGTGCTCGACCGCCAGGCGCTGACCCTGCTGGTGGCGGCACTCACCCTCGCCGCCACCGTGGCGATGGCCGTGGTGATCCCCAAGGGCTTCTTTCCGGTCCAGGACACCGGCGTCATCCAGGGCATCTCCGAGGCGTCGCAGGATACCTCGTTCTCCGCCATGGCGGCGCACCAGCAGCGGCTCGCCGACGCCGTGCTGATGGACCCGGCGGTGGCCAGCCTGTCGTCGTTCATCGGCGTCGACGGCACCAACACGACGCTCAACGCCGGCCGCCTGATGATCAACCTCAAGCCGCGCGGCGTGCGCGGGCTGGACGTGGCGGGGGTGATCGACCGGTTGCGCGGCGAGCTTCGCGCGGTGCCCGGGATCACGCTGTCGATGCAGCCGGTGCAGGACCTGACCATCGATTCGACGGTCAGCCGCGGGCAGTATCATTTCTTCCTGGAGAACCCGGACAGCAGCCAATTCAATACGTGGTTGCCGCGGCTGCTCGACCGGCTGGCCCGCGCACCTGGTTTCGAGGCGGTGACCAGCGACATGAACCTCGACGGCCGCGCGCTGGACATGCAGATCGACCGCGCCACCGCCTCGCGCTTCGGCATAACGCCCTCGACCATCGACAATGCGCTGTACGACGCCTTCGGGCAGCGCATCGTCTCGACGCTGTATACCCAGTCCAACCAGTATCGCGTCATCCTGCAGGCGGACGTCACCGACAGCCGCAGCATCCAGCAGGCGCTCGACGCGATCTACCTGCCGTCCGCGACCGCCACCACCGGGCAGGTGCCACTCTCGGCCCTGGTGCAACTGACTACCCGCAGCGGCCCGTTGCAGGTCGAGCATCTCGGCCAGTTCCCGGCGGTGTCGGTGTCGTTCAACCTCGCCCCCGGCACCTCGCTGGACCGCGCGGTGACGGCGATCGGCACGGCAACCCGTGACATCGGCCTGCCGGACAGCTTCACGCTCGCCTACCAGGGCGCGCTGTCGGCGTTCCAGTCCTCGCTGTCCAACGAGCTGCTGCTGGTGCTGGCCGCCCTGGTCGCGGTCTACATCGTGCTGGGCGTGCTCTACGAGAGCTTCATCCACCCGCTGACCATCCTGTCCACCCTGCCCTCGGCGGCGGTGGGCGCCCTGGCCGCGCTGTACCTGACCGGGCATAGCCTCGACGTCATCGCGGTGATCGGCATCATCCTGCTGATCGGCATCGTCAAGAAGAACGCGATCATGATGATCGACTTCGCCTTAGCGGCCGAGCGCGAGGAGGGCAAGCCGCCGCGCGAGGCGATCTTCCAGGCCTGCCTGCTGCGCTTCCGCCCGATCCTGATGACGACGCTGGCCGCCCTGCTCGGCGCGGTGCCGCTGATGCTCGGCGGCGGCTCTGGCTCGGAGCTGCGCCAGCCGCTGGGCATCGCCATCGTCGGCGGCCTGCTGGTCAGCCAGTTGCTGACCCTGTTCACCACCCCGGTGATCTATTTGATGTTCGACCGCCTGGCGGTGGCCGTGTCCGGACGCGCCGCCAACCGCCGCATGGGCGACGCGGCGGCGCCCGCTGAGTGAGCATTTGGGAATGAACATCTCGCGCCCGTTCATCACCCGGCCGATCGCGACCACGCTGCTGACGGTCGCGATCCTGGCTGCCGGCGCGCTGGCCTTCTTCCGGCTGCCGGTGGCGTCACTGCCGGCGGTCGATTTCCCGACCATTTCGGTGCAGGCGCAGTTGCCGGGCGCCGATCCGGAGACCGTGGCGACCAGCCTGGCCGGCCCGCTGGAGCGGCATCTCGGGCAGATCGCCGACCTGACCGAGATGACCTCGCAGAGCCAGCTCGGCCAGGCGCGGATCAACCTGCAGTTCGGCCTCGACCGCAACATCGACGGCGCCGCGCGCGACGTGCAGGCGGCGATCAACGCGGCGCGGGCGGACCTGCCGACCAACCTGCTGTCCAACCCGATCTATCGCAAGGTCAACCCGGCCGACGCGCCGATCCTGATCGTGGCACTCACCTCAGCCACGCTGACACGCGGGCAGATCTACGACGCCGCCAGTTCGGTGCTGCAGCAGCAGCTCTCGCAATTGTCCGGGGTCGGGCAGGTGCTGCTCAGCGGCTCGGCGCTGCCGGCGGTGCGGGTCGAGCTGCGGCCGCAGGCTTTGTTCAAATACGGCATCGGGCTGGAGGATGTGCGCGCGGCCCTTGCCGCGGCCAACGCCAACAGCCCCAAGGGCATTCTCGATCTCGGTGGGCAGCGGCTGCAGATCTACACCAACGACCAGGCCAACCATGCCGTCGATTACCGGCCGCTGGTGGTGGCCTATCGCAACAATGCCGCCGTGCATCTGACCGACGTCGCCTCGGTCGAGGACGGGGTGCAAGACCTGCGCAACCTCGGCCTGGCCAACGGCAGGCCAGCCGTGCTGGCGATCATATTCAAGCAGCCGGGTGCCAACGTCATCCAGACGGTGGACGCGATCAAGGCGGCGGTGCCGAAACTCCGGGCTGCGCTGCCGAACGACATCGATATCCGCTTCGCCTCCGACAGCACGACCAGCATACGGGCTTCGCTCGCCGACACCGAAACCACGCTGCTGATCGCGGTCGCCCTGGTGACGCTGGTGGTGTGGGTGTTCCTCCGCAACGCGCGGGCGACGCTGATCCCGATGGTGGCCGTTCCGGTGTCGGTGATCGGCACCTTCGGCGGCATGTATTTGCTCGGCTACAGCCTGGACAACCTCTCGCTGATGGCGCTGACCATCTCGACCGGCTTCGTGGTCGACGACGCCATCGTGGTGCTGGAGAACATCTCCCGGCACATGGAGGACGGCATGCCGAGGCGGCAGGCCGCGCTGAAGGGCGCCCAGGAGGTCGGCTTCACCATCGTCTCGATCACCCTGTCGCTGATCGCGGTGTTCCTGCCGATCCTGCTGATGGGCGGCATCGTCGGACGGCTGTTCCGCGAGTTCGCGGTCACGCTGTCGCTGGCGATCCTGATCTCTCTGGTGATCTCGCTGACCACCACGCCGATGCTGTGCGCGCTGTTCCTGCGCACCAGGCCGCCGCCGGCGGGATATCCCAACCGGCGCAGGAGCTTCGGCCAGCGGGCGCAGGATCTATACGGCCGCACCCTGGCCTGGACGCTGGACAACAACGCGAGCGTGCTGATCGTCCTGGCCGGCACCATCGCCCTGAATATCATCTTGCTGATCGCGATCCCGAAGGGGTTCTTCCCGACCCAGGACAGCGGACGCCTGATCGGCAGCATGCAGGCCGACCAGAGCATCTCGTTCCAGTCGATGAGCCGCAAGCTGACGCAGATGATGTCGATCATCCAGCATGACCCGGCGGTGCAGGACGTGGTCGGCTTTACCGGGGCGGGCGGTGGCGGTGCCAATTCGCAGACCAACACCGGCAGCGTGTTCGTGTCGCTGAAACCGAAGGGCGAGCGCGGCAGCATCGACGAGATCGGCACAAGGCTGCGGCGCAAGCTGGCGCATGTGGCCGGCGCGCGGCTGATCCTGGTGCCGGCGCAGGATATCCGCGTCGGCGGGCGGCAGACCAACGCGGCCTACCAATACACCCTGCAGGCCGACCAGACGGCGGAAGTGTTCGAGTGGGCACCCAAGCTGCTGGAGGCGCTGCAGCATGACCCGGCGCTGGCCGACGTGAACTCCGACCAGCAGGAGGCTGGGCTGGAGATGGAGGTGACGATCGACCGCACGACCGCATCGCGCCTCGGCCTCAACGTCAGCCAGATCGACAACACGCTCTATGATGCGTTCGGCCAGCGTGCGGTTTCGACCATCTACAACGCCCTGAACCAGTATCACGTCGTGATGGAGGTGGCGCCGCAATATTGGCAGAACCCCGGCATACTCGACCAGATCTGGATCAGCACGGCTGGCGGCACGCCCACCGGCACGTCCACCACCAATGCCCCTTCCGGCACCGTCACCGCGACATCGACCGGCACGTCGGCCGCGAGCACGACGGCGTCCGCCAACGGGATCAACAACTCGCAGCGCAACGCCGCCCAGAATGCGCTTGCCGCCAGCGGCAGCAGCAGCGCCTCTGCGGGGGCTGCGGTCAGCACCGGACAGGAGACGATGGTGCCGCTATCGGCGGTGGCGCATTTCAGCCGAGGTGAGACTCCGCTGTCGGTCAACCACCAGAGCCAGCTCGTCGCGGCGACGATCTCGTTCAACCTCGCCCCCGGCCGCTCGCTGTCGGATGCGACGCTGGCGATCGACAAGGCGGTGGCCGGCCTGCACATGCCCGAGACGATCACCGGCGGGTTCGCCGGCACCGCGCAGGTGTTCCAGCAGTCGCTGAACAGCGAGGGGGTGCTGGTCGCCGCCGCCCTGCTCGCAGTCTACATCGTGCTGGGGGTGCTGTACGAGAGCTTCATCCACCCGCTGACCATCCTCTCGACCTTGCCGTCGGCAGGTGTCGGCGCCGTGCTGGCCCTGATGCTGTTCCATACGGAGTTCTCGCTGATCGCCGTGATCGGGGTGATCCTGCTGATCGGCATCGTCAAGAAGAACGCCATCCTGATGATCGACTTCGCCCTGCAGGCCGAACGCCATGACGGGATGTCCAGCCGCGACGCCATCTTCCATGCCTGCCTGATGCGGTTCCGGCCGATCACCATGACCACCGCGGCGGCACTGCTGGGCGCGCTGCCGTTGGCGCTGGCGTATGGCAACGGCTCGGAACTGCGGCGCCCGCTCGGCATCTCGATCGTCGGCGGCCTGATCGTCAGCCAGTTGCTCACGCTGTACACGACGCCGGCGGTCTATCTGCTGCTGGACCGGATGCGGCTACGCGGTGGCCGCGACGCTGCGGCTCCCGCGTTGGGCGTGGCCGAGTAGGACAGAGTCATCCGATGTGGATTGGTACGCCAAGAGCGGCATGGCGTGGGGCCACCAGCGCTACCGCTGCCGGGCATGCGGGTCGCATTTCACCGTCATACCTCCTCGTGGCAAGCCGCCGGCGATGAAAGCGCTGGCGGTTCTGCTGTATGGCATGGGCAACATGAGCTTCAACGGCATTGGCCGCCTGTTCGGGGTAAGCGACATGGCGGTGCTGAAGTGGGTGCGCGCTGAAGCTGCCAACCTGCCGGAGCCGGAGGTTCCGACCGCCACCGTGACGGTGGAGGAGGATGAGATGTGGCATTATCTGAAAAAAGTCTGCCAAGCTCTGGATCTGGCGGGCCTAGGACGTTGGTCACTGGCGCGCCGTGGCCCCTGTCAGCTTCGCTGACATCCCGCCGGGGGATCGTTGCGCGGTGGTGCTGGGTGGCCGTGATGATGCAGCCTGCCGCAGGCTGATCGACAAGGTAGGCGTGAGCAACAAGACCTTCGTCACCGACGACCGGGAGGGCTACCATCGGATCATCCCCGAGAGACAGTCGTTCACCGGCAAGGACCTGACCTTCCCCATCGAGCAGGACAACGGCAACGTCCGGCACTATTCGGTTAGAACTCTCCGTTTAATTTTGAAAATCGAGCCGACGACCCTAAGCGGGATGGAATTTTATTCAAATGAAGTTAGTGGAACAGAAGCAAGGCAGCATTCTTCTACAGATCAGCGTTCTCGAGGCTGCGAACTTGTTGGACGTTCTTAGCGAAGTCACGGCACAATGGGACGATCTTGATACTGTTTCGCTGTCGCCCCCGTATGAGCAAGTGATTGCTCTGGGCAAGGCGTTATCCGCCATCCTAGGAAAAGTGGCGGTAACCTAGGATGTCGCGTCCTGACACGGTTGTCGTTGCCGGGGCCATCGCTGAGGGAAA
>CAXSEE010000131.1:0-10579 GCA_964235615.1 uncultured Acetobacteraceae bacterium
CGGCCGATGCGCTTGCCGATCGCGGCCGCGCAATCCAGGGCGACCAGGTTCATGCCCTTGCTGTGCAGGATGTGCCTGGGCTCTCCGCGCAGTTCCCAGATACCATGGTCGGGCTCGTGGCGATAACGGATCGCCTGCTCGGCGAGGTTGGCGATGATCTCGGGCAGATGGTCGTTCACCTTCTGCGGCGGATCGAAATCGACCAGTTCGAGAAACCCGTGCAGCGCCTTGAGGAACTCGCCGTAGATGTCGATCTGGGTCTGGCTTTCGGCGCTGTTGCCGATCGTCACGGGGCCGATCCCGCGCCAGCCTTCGAGATGACCGAGTTCCTGTTCCTCGGCCGTCGGCCCGTCGATGCCGTACATCAGCTTCAGCTCGCGCCCGCGGGTCGGGTCGGCGTGGCGGAGGAAGCGGAGATATTCGGCGGCCTCGCGGACATAGCCGAGTGCGGTGAACGAGCTCACGGTGAAGGAGGCGTCGCGCAGCCAGGTGAAGCGATAATCGTAATTGCGGTTGCCCGGAATGGCTTCCGGCAAGCCTATGGTCGGGGCGGCGATGATCGCACCGGTCGGAGAGTAGGTCAGCAGCTTCAGGCATAGCACCGAGCGCAGCACCTGCTCGCGATACGGGCCGTGGTAGCTGCATCTCCCGCTCCACTCCTCCCAGTAGGCACGGGTGCGGTCGAGACGGGTGATGGCGTCGCGAATGCCGTCGAACGGGGGTGCCGCACCTTCCTCGCCATGGGTCAATGCGAGGCAGCTCTGCTCTCCGGCCTGCAAGCTCCAGTCGTTGCGAGCCAGCTCGCCCTCGATACGCAAGGCGTGCGTCGCGGTGGCGCGCAGGCGCTGCGTGCTGCCCTCGAAGATCACGCAGCCGCTGTCGTCGCGATGCGGCCGGCAGGCTTCGCGCGCATAATCGAATGTCGGGCGGACGCTGAAATGCCCGCTGACTTCGCCGGCGACGCACTCGAGCAGGCGGATAACACGGCTCTCGCTGTCCCCATCGGGACCTTCTGCCGATAGGGTGTTGCGCGGATTGACCGGCATCAGGTCGATCAGGGTCGCGGTCCCGGTCCGGGTGACGAAGCTGGTCTCCAGTATGTTGGTCCGCGGCAGATATCGTCGTGAGACCGACGTCAGCCCGTCGAACTCGATCCGGCAGGCCCCTCCCTTGCCGGCATCGAGCAGCCGCAGGAACAATGCCGGACTGTCATGCCGCGGCCAGCACAGCCAGTCGATTGACCCGTAGCGGTCGATCAGGGCGGTGCTGTGGGTATCGCCGATCAGGCCATAGTCGCTGATCGGATTATAGTCCGGCGGGGAGGCTTGCATCTGTTGCATGACGTAACAACCGGCGGCAGTAGCCTCGGTTGCCGACACGCCGCTCAGGCGGCTTGATCCAGCTTCCACAACGAGCCGAGATGGGCGTCGAAGGAGGCCGGCTCGAAACGGTCGAGGCCGCATCCCGGGGTCACGGTCAGCTCGCCGAAAAACAGCTTCTCCTTCGTGTCGTAGAAGTCGGCGCGGACGAAATTCGTCCCCTGTGCCAGTTTCTCGGCGGCTTCGATCATCTGCTGGAGATGCGGTGGCGGCGGCACCGCGCGCCTGCATCTGGAGTAGGCCATGACCACATCCACAGCTTTCCAGTCGCGGTCCAGAAGCATGTGGGCGCGGGTCTCGAAGCGTCCCATGGTGACCAGGATGAACTCCACCCTTCCCGAAAAGACGAACAGCTTGTAGTCGTTCGGAGCACTGCCGTTGCCATCGTCGATGAATTGCTCGACAAGAATGCGCGGCGTGATGTCCTTGTAGATCCACTCTCTTGTTATATCGTAATAACTTTGGCTGAGCCACGTGCGGCAGGTTGCCACCAGCGACGCCTGATCCAGACGGCTCTTGTCACGGACGATCTCGACCCACCCCGAACCGTGCGTCGGCTTGACCACGAAGCGATCGGGCAGGTCCGCGAACGGGATCGTGTCGGGATTGGTGGTGACGCAGTACAGCTCGGGAAGAAGATGTTCGCCGACCCGTTCGCGGACATAGTCCCTGACCCGGTATTTGTCGGCGACCATGCCCATCCAGGCCTGCCGGTCGAACAGGATCCGATGCAGCACTTTCTCGTTGAAGGTGCGGGGATGCAGAAGGTTCGGGATGGCGCGGTGATGCCTGCCATGGCGCGCGACCGCGACGACCCGATCCGATAGCGTTCGCAGCATTATCGTGATCGACGGCATCGCATCCAGATCCCAGGTCACCGATTTCCATACCGGCGAACGTGGGAAAAATTGCTTTAGTTAGGCTCTGGGACATTAAAGAATATTAAAGTCATGCACGTGTGCGTGTTCGCGCCGGGAGGCCGCTACCGTTGCACACCGACCTGGACTGGGCTCTGACCGCCCTGCAATCCAGGATTGACCGGGGGAACCGGATTGGCGTCGATATAGGAGCCGCCGAACTTGCCCATCGGCGTCCCGGTGCTGGGGTCGCGCAGCACATCGGCCGGATCATGGATCCGCTGGTTCGGCACCGGCGCCGGAGTGAAGCGTTTCTGACCGTGCACAGTCAAATTTTCTGTCGGAGGCGGCGCCGGTGTTGCAGCCCTGCCGTCGCTACCAGCCGCCATGTAGCCGAGACCGGTCAGAAACCCGGCCGCGACAATGCGATCGCGGCGGGTCATGCGGAGGGATCGCCGGTTTCGAGAAGACCACGGATGGCCATGAAGGCTTCCTCCGCACGCGAGACGTCTGGACCGCCGGCCTGGGCCATGTCGCGCCGTCCACCCCCGCCCTTGCCGCCCATCGCGGTGGCCGCCGCGCGGACCAGTGCCACCGCGTCGAGCCTCGTCGCGAGATCCGGCGACACCGAGACCACGATGCTGGCCTTGCCCTCGGCGGTGGAGATCAGTGCCACGACGCCGGAGGCGATCTGCTTGCCGATGGCCTCGGCGAGACCCTTGAGCTCGCGTCCCGGAACATCGCCCAGGTTGCGTGCGGCAAGAGCCACGCCTCCCACCGTCTCGACGGCAGGGGGGGCCGCGTCTCCGCCGCCGGCACTGCCCAGGGCAACCTTGCGCTGCAGCTCGGAAAGCTGCTTCTCCAGCGAGCGGCGTTCCTCGATCACGCTGGCCAGGCGGTTGGACACCTCCGAAGGCGGCACGCGCAGCAGGCTCGCAGCCTGGCCCAGCCGCTGCTCGGCGAGTGCCACGGCCTGTTCGGCGGCACGGCCAGTGACTGCCTCGATACGGCGCACGCCGGAGGAGACCCCGCTTTCCGACGTGATCCGGAACAGCCCGATATCGCCGGTGCGCGCGACGTGAGTGCCGCCGCAGAGCTCGATCGAGTAGGCGAGCCGAGAAGCGTCTCCGTCTTCCAAGCTTCCATCGGGCAGACCCCCATCCGGCAGACCCATCGAGACCACGCGCACCTCGTCGCCGTACTTCTCGCCGAACAAGGCCATCGCACCTTGCCCGACCGCCTGTTCCGGGCTCATCAGGCGGGTGGTGACTTCGCTGTTCTCGCGTATCCGGTCGTTGACCTCGGCTTCCACGAAGGCGAGGTCGGCGGGCTCGATCGGGCGCGGCTGGCTGACGTCGAAGCGCAGCCGGTCGGGCGCGTTCAGGCTGCCTTTCTGGGTCACGTGGGTGCCCAGACGGCGGCGCAACGCCTCATGCAGCAGGTGCGTCGCCGAATGATGCGCCCGGATGTTGCCGCGCCGGGAATGCTCCACCGTCGCGGTCACCGGCACGCCTCGCCTGGCCTGCCCGGCGACGATGCGCCCGACATGGATGAACAACTCGCCGAGCTTCTTCTGCGTGTCGGTGATCTCGATCATCAACCCTGGCGCCGTGATGCGGCCAGCGTCCCCGACCTGGCCGCCGCTTTCGGCATAGAACGGCGTCTGGTTGAGCAGCACCCCGACCGTCTCTCCGGCCGACGCCGTGTCGCGCAGCTCGCCATCCACGATCAACGCCGTGATCTCGGCATCGGCCTGCTCGGTCGCGTAGCCGAGGAACTCGGAACTGCCGAACTGCTCGCGCAACTCGAAATAGACCTGTTCGGTGGCCGCCTCCCCGGAGCCGGACCAGGCCGCGCGGGCGCGCTGCCGCTGTGCCGCCATCGCGTTCTCGAAACCGGCCAGATCGACCGACTGGCCGCGCTCGCGCAACGCATCCTGGGTCAGGTCCAATGGAAAGCCGAAGGTGTCGTATAGCTTGAACGCGACCTCGCCGGGCAGTGGTGCCGCGCTGCCGAGACGGGAGGTCTCGTCGGCGAGCAGCGACAGGCCGCGTTCGAGCAGCGCCTTGAAGCGGTCCTCCTCGAGACGCATGGTCTCGCGTATCAGCGCCTCCGCCTGGCCCAGCTCGGGGTAGGCGGCTCCCATCTGCCGCACCAGGGCCGGCACCAGACGATGGAACACCGCCTCGGTGGTACCCATCAGATGCAAATGGCGCATCGCCCGGCGCATGATCCGGCGCAGCACGTAGCCGCGGCCGTCCTTGGCCGGCAGCACGCCGTCGGCGATCAGGAACGAGGCAGAGCGCAGGTGATCGGCCACCACGCGATGACTGGTCTTGAACGGCCCGTCCGGCGCCTGTCCGGTGACTTCCGCGGAGGCCATGATCAGGGCGCGCAACGTGTCGGTGTCGTAATTGTCCTGCTTGCCCTGCAGGATGGCGGCGAAGCGCTCCAGCCCCATGCCGGTGTCGATCGAGGGGCGCGGCAGCGGCGTGCGTGTGCCCGGCGGGTCCTCGAAATACTGCATGAAGACCAGGTTCCAGATCTCGACGAAACGGTCGCCATCCTCGTCGGGCGAGCCCGGAGGACCGCCCGGCACATGATCGCCATGGTCGTAGAAGATCTCGGAGCAGGGTCCGCAGGGCCCGGTATCGCCCATGCGCCAGAAGTTGTCGGCGGTCGGGATGCGGATGATCCGGCTTTCGCCGATGCCGGCGATCGCCTTCCACAGCGCTGCCGCCTCGTCATCCTCGGCATAGACGGTGACCAGCAGCCGCTCGGGAGCCAGGCCGAACTCCCTGGTGATCAGCTTCCAGGCCAGCTCGATCGCCAGCGGCTTGAAATAATCGCCGAAGGAGAAGTTGCCCAGCATCTCGAAGAAGGTGTGGTGCCGCGCGGTATAGCCGACATTGTCCAGGTCGTTATGCTTGCCGCCGGCGCGCACCACCTTCTGCGCCGTGGCGGCGCGTGAATACGGGCGCGTCTCCTGGCCGGTGAACACGTTCTTGAACTGCACCATGCCAGCGTTGGTGAACAGCAGGGTGGGGTCGTTTCGCGGCACCAGCGACGAGGACGGCACCACCTGGTGTCCCTGGGCGGCAAAATAATCGAGGAAGGCGGCCCGGATATCGTTGCTGGTCGGGCTCGTGACTGTCGGACTGGTCGGCATGGTTATCCCCTAGCGGAACACCAGCCGGCGAGACAGGGTGAAATTGAAGAACATACCGGCGACGGTCCCTGCCACCAGGGCCAGCACCGGATGGATGTTGAACAGGGGCACGGTGTAGACCAGGATCAGGGCGGTGCCGCGGTTGAGCAGGAACCCGAGCGAGTTGGCGGCGAGGAACGTGCCCCACTGGCGCAGCATGCTGCCGGCCGAACCGGTGCCGCGAAAGGTCCAGAGCCGGTTCATCAGCCAGTTCATCGAGGCAGCCACGAAATAGGCCAGGATCATCGCCCCGGTCAGACCGATGACATTGCGCATCGAGAGCACCGTCGCCGTATCCCATCCGAAGCCCATCGTGCCGACGATGCCGAAACGGAGGAACTGCGCGGCGAGCTTGTGCCGGGCTGGCGTGAGCCGGAACAGGCCCAGGATCGGCTTGGATTCTGTCTGGGACCGAACGCCGGATCCGAACTCGCCGAGCCCGTTACCGCCAATGGGCTCGGGGCCGATCATGGCGACAGGAGAAACATGAGACTCAAGGGTGGGCATCGTGTTCGCTGCGTCCAGATCCATGCTGCGGCTTTCCCGTTCCTTACCAAGCTGCCATGTCAAGCTGTTCATGCACGTTCCGGACCCTATTCCAGGCTGATTCTTTTTCTGCTCCATCATACCGTTGCTTTGAGCTAACACGCGATGTGAAACGACCCTGACCCCTCAAATGACAAGGGGCACCTCTCGGTGCCCCCTTCATCTTAGCGCCGGAACGGGAGATCAGTGCAGGACGATCTCGACGCGACGGTTCTGCGGCTCGCGCGTGTTGGGGCCGGTCTGCACCAGCGGATGCGTGTCGCCGAAGCCCTGGGTCTCGATCGCCGTGCTGGGCACGCCGTCGCGGATCAGCTCGGCCTTCACGCTCTGGGCACGACGGACCGAGAGGTTCTGGTTGTAGCGCTGGCCGCGCGCTCCGGGGATGGCAATGGAGGTGTCGGCGTAGCCGTTGACTTCGATACGGGTGGTCTGGACCCGGGTCGAAGCCTGTGCCGCCTCGGCGATGATCTCGCGGGCGCGGCCGGTCAGGTCCGAATGATCCCAGTCGAAGAACACCAGGTAGGTACGTGCCGGAACCGGGGCCGGCGGCGGAGCGGGCGGAGCTGGCGGCGGCGGCGGCGGTGCCGTGTCGAACGCATAACGTACGCCAACCATGAAGGAATGGTTGAAGTTGTCGTTGAAGTCGGCGTTGCCCTTGTGGACGCCGGTCGTGTCATAGGACGTCGACTGGAACGCGGAGCCGGTTTCCCGCGGCAGGGTGCCGAGGAAGCGATACTCGCCGGTCAGCGCCAGGCCAGGAACCTGGACGATGTTGTAGGCGACGCCGACGATGCCCTGGTAGGCAACGCTGCCGTTGGTGCCGCCGGTCCGGTTGATGCTGCCGTCGTTGTAGGTCGAGGTGAACGGCGACAGATGCTCCCAGAGATAACCGGCGCCGACGCCGACATACGGCGTCACGGGCAGGGCGAGGCCGAACTGCGCCAGGTCCAGGTCATAGAGGACGTTGACCAGGGCGCCGTACTTCTCGTCGTGACCGCTGGTTACGCTGGCGTTAGCGTTATGGGCGTGGTTGACGTTGTTGTAATAGTAGGCGCCTTCGAGCTCGGTGCGCAGACCGTTGCCGAAGCCGAAGCCGAACGAACCTTCGCCGTTGAAGCCGTCGCCGAAACGGAATGTCGTTTTGCCGCCGTTCGCTACGTTGGACGGGTCCGAGGTCGGAGCGTAGTGCACGCCCTGGTCTTGTTGGAGGTTATAGCCCGCGCCGAGGCTCACATAGGGTCCAGCGACGGGCTGTGCCATCGCAGCAGCGGGGGCAGCCGCCAGGAGTGTGGTAGTCAGTAAAGCCATGCGCAGACGCATTGTCTCGTCCTTCTAATCATCCGTTCCGGCGGCCGCCAACCATCAGGCGGCACAGCCTCAGCGGGATGCCTAACCCCGATATAGATCGTCTGGTTGCCCTTGGAGAGCCTATCCACACGCTTCGAACCATTCGAATCAGGGATGTGTCGGAAACGACACAGTTGATTACGCGGCCGTTAGGTCCGCAGTATTCGGAGTGGCAATCGACCGGAAACCACGGTCTTTAATCTTTCGTTCGCGGAAACGACAAAAACTCAGCCAGGAATTCTGTGACATTTAAGTTACAAAACATAACGGCTCCGTTACGCCGGATTACGTGATGCAACCTTCTTCGAGAAGCAGCGAGGCGACGGCTTCCGGTGCCACGTCACGGGTCGTGAAAGCCCGTCCGATCCCGCGCGTCAGGACAAAGGCCAGCCGTCCGTCACGCATCTTCTTGTCACGTTGCATATGAGCCAGCAACGCGCCCGCGCTGAACGTCATCCCGAGCCGCGCCGACAGGGTTTCTATTCGTGCCGGCATCCCGATCGTCTCGAGATGGGCCGTGACGATCGCCCCGTCCCGCGCGTCGCAATAACCGAGCTTGGCCGAGAGCCGCAATGCCAGGCCCAGCCCGATCGCCACCGCCTCGCCATGCAGCAGCCGCCCGTCATAATGCAGCTCGGCTTCCAGGGCATGCCCGAAGCTGTGGCCGAGGTTGAGCAACGCGCGGCCGTCGGCGGCTTTCTCCTCGCGCTCGTCATCGCCCACGACGGCAGCCTTGAACAGGCAGGCACGGGCGATGGCTTCCTCCTGCAACGCCCTGTCGCCCGACACGATCGCCGGACCATGGGTCAGGCACCACTCGAACAACGCCGCATCCCCGATCAATCCGGCCTTGAGGATCTCCGCGTAGCCCGCGCGCAGTTCGCGGACCGGCAAGGTTGCCAGCACCGCGGTGTCGACGAGCACGGCCAGCGGCTGATGGAAGGCGCCGATCAGGTTCTTGCCGAACGGCGTGTTGATGCCGGTCTTGCCGCCGACCGAGCTGTCCACCTGGGAGAGCAGGGTGGTCGGGATCTGCACGAACGGCAG
Organism: uncultured Acetobacteraceae bacterium; assembly: GCA_964235615.1. Classification (GTDB taxonomy): domain Bacteria; phylum Pseudomonadota; class Alphaproteobacteria; order Acetobacterales; family Acetobacteraceae; genus Lichenicoccus. The sequence continues at coordinate 8,385 of CAXSEE010000131.1, forward strand.
GCCGCGCATCACCGAGGCGGCGGCGTAGCCGGCGAGGTCCCCGACCACGCCGCCGCCCAGCGCGATCACGCTGGTGCGCCGCTCGATCCCGGCCTCCAGCAGGGCGTTGGTGACGCGGCCGAAGCCTTCCAGGCTCTTGCTGCCCTCTCCCGGCGGCACCACCACGGCGCCTGCCTCGATGCCGACGTCCCGCAGCGACGCCCGCAGCGCCGGCAGATGCAAGGCGGCCACCGTCTCGTCGGTGACGATCATTGCACGTTTCTGGACCTGCTCCTGGAGCAGCACCGGCGCCAGCAGGGCGCCCGCGCGCGCGATCAGCCCGCTGCCGATGACGATATCGTAGCGGGACCGCTCGAGCGTCACGTGAACCCGTCGCGGCGCCTGGTATGAGCCGAGAGCGGCAAGGGCCGACCGGGCGGTGTGCTCGGTGCTGTCGTCTTCGCAATCGATCATGATGTCGGCCTCCGCATAGACAGGGTGTCGGACGGTCATCAGCCCCGCCAGTATCTCGCGCGCATCGCCGCCGGCCAGCAGCGGCCGGTGCATCCGGCCGCTGACCCGTCGGACCAGGATCGCGAGAGGGCAGCGCAGCCATATCGAGACCGCCTGCTCGCGTATCACGGCCCGCGTGCGCGGATCCATGAAGGCGCCGCCGCCGGTCGCCAGCACGATCGGCCCGGCGGACAGCAGACGCATGATGACGCGGCGCTCGCCCTCGCGGAACTCCGCCTCGCCCCAGAGCGCGAACATCTCCGAGATGCTGCGTCCGGCAGCCCGCTCGATCTCCATGTCCGCGTCGCGGAACGTAAGGCCCAGTCCTGCGGCAAGCCTGCGGCCGATGGTGGTCTTGCCGGCTCCCATCAGCCCGACCAGCACCACCGAGCGCCGCAAGGTCGGCGGATGGTCCTCGCCGCCGGGCTGGTACCCTGAAGTCCGGTACCCTGAAGTCTGGTACCCTGAAGTCCGGCACCCTGAAGTATCGTCGAATGGGGCACTGCTGCGTGACATGCATCGAAAGCTAGCATAGAGGCTCGGGGCCAGCCACGAGCGGGCGCGCGAGGACGGCTGTCAGGGGAATTGCATGGTCCGTATCTTCCTCATCATCCTCGGATTGGGGATAGCGGCGTTGGCGGCGGGCTTCATCTACCTGGGCGCCGCACCCCCGAAGCCGCATGTCGAGGAGGTCCATGTCGTGCTGCCGAACGACCGTTTCGGCAATGACCAGAGCGCCGTTCGGTGAGGCCGCGGCCGAAGGACGGACACCAGGATGGATACCAGGATCGATACCAGGAGGGCTTCCTCGAGATGCTGGCCGCCGGGCGCGGCGCGTCGCCCAACACGCTGAAGGCCTACGCGGCCGACCTCGCGGATTTCGCCGCTCACGCCCGGGCCGCGGGCGAGACCGCCTGGGCCGCTCCGGTGCCGCTGCTGCAATCGTATATGGCCGCACTAGGGACGCGCGGGCTGTCGCCGCGTACCGCCTCGCGCAGGCTGTCCTGCCTGCGCCAGTTCCACCGGCATCTGCTCCGGGAGGGGTTCCGCCAGGACGATCCATGCCAGCATCTCGACAGCCCGAACCTGCCGAAGACCTTGCCGCGTGTGCTGTCCGAGGCGGAGGTCGACCGGCTGCTCGCCGCGTGCGCCGGCGGCGGCCCGCTGCTGCCGGTATCGCGGCAACGCGCTGCGCGTGCCGCGGTCGAGATCCTGTACGCGACCGGAATGCGCATCTCGGAGATGCTGGCGTTGCGTCGCGATGCGCTGGCGTCCGACGCGCCCATGCTGCTGATACGCGGCAAGGGTGGACGCGAGCGGGTGGTGCCGCTGTCCGACGCCGCCCGCCTGGCCGCGTCCGAACTCGCCCGTCACGCCCCAGGCGAGACCGATCCCGGAACTCCTCCAGCTCCGACCTCGCCCTGGCTGTTCCCGGGCCGCGATCCGGCACGGCCGCTCACCCGCCAGGGCTTCGACCTGATCCTGCACGAGGTCGCGCGCTGTGCCGGGATTGCCGTGGACCGGGTCTCGCCGCACGTGCTGCGGCATTCCTTCGCCAGCCACATGCTGGCGCGCGGCGCCGATCTGCGCTCCCTGCAGACGCTGCTCGGCCATGCCGATATCGCAACGACGCAGATCTACACCCACGTGCTGGCCGAGCGTCTGCAGCGCCTGGTCGAGGCGCATCATCCGCTGGCGTTACG
>CAXSEE010000131.1:10679-12415 GCA_964235615.1 uncultured Acetobacteraceae bacterium
CGGGGATTGGCACGGCCGGGAACTGTGCTAAACGCGCGCCATGCGTCAATTTCTTGATTTCGAAAAATCCATCGCCGAGCTCGAGGAGAAGATCGACGAGCTCCGCCTGATGTCGCTGAAGGACGGCATCAACATTGCCGACGAGGTCGCCCGCCTGACCGAAAAGGCGGATAGGCAGCTCCGCATCACCTACGGCAAGCTGACCGCCTGGCAGAAGGTGCAGGTCGCGCGGCACGCGCAACGGCCGCATGCGCTGGACTATATCGAGACCCTGATCACCGACTATCTGCCGCTGGCCGGCGACCGCAACTTCGCCGAGGACAACGCCGTGGTCGGCGGCCTCGGCCGGTTCGAGGGCCGCGCCGTGGTCGTGGTCGGCACCGAGCGCGGCGACGACCTGGAAACCCGGCTGCGGCATAATTTCGGCATGGCCCGGCCGGAAGGCTATCGCAAGGTGCGCCGCCTGGCCGAGCTGGCCGGACGCTTCGGGCTGCCGATCCTCTCCTTCATCGACACCGCCGGCGCCTATCCCGGCATCGAGGCCGAGGCACGCGGGCAGGCCGAGGCCATCGCGCGCTCCACCGATGCCTTCCTTGCCGCCCCGGTGCCGATCATCGCCACCGTGATCGGCGAGGGCGGCTCCGGCGGCGCCATAGCCCTGGGCGCCGGCGACCGCGTGTTCATGCTGGAATATTCGATCTACTCGGTGATCTCGCCGGAAGGCTGCGCCTCGATCCTCTGGCGAGACAAGGCCCAGGCCGCCGCCGCGGCCGAGGCGATGCGGCTGACCGCGGGCGACCTGAAGCATTTCGGCCTGATCGACGAGATCATCACCGAACCCGTCGGCGGGGCGCATCGCGATCCCCAGGCGGCGATCCGCGCCGTCGGACGCTCGATCGCGGCCGCCTTGCCTGGCCTGGTGCTGCTGGAACCGGCGGCGCTTCGCGCCCAGCGGCGCGAGAAATTCCTGGCGATGGGGCGGGATGCGCTGAGCTGACGGGTCTCGAAGCCCGCTATGCTCCTGGCTCCCCCTCGATCGGCGTGAAGCCGAGCCCCGCGATCAACTCCCGGACGGCTTCGGCCGCATCCCGCACCGCGTCCGCGTCGATGCCCTTGCTGACCAGGCTGACGCCGCGACGGCTCGGGCGCTCGTAGGGGTAGCTGCCGATATCGAGCGTCGGGAAGCGGTTCTGGATCGCCTCCAGTCCTTCCGCAATGGCGCCTTCGAGCAGGTTGTCGGCGTGCCAGCTCGCCGACACCACCGGACGGCCGCCGGCCAGGCTGGGCGCCAGGGCGTTGAACATCGCCTGCATGATGCGCGGCACGCCGGCCATGACATGCACGTTGCCGATGCTGAAGCCGGGCGCCACGGAAACCGAATTCTCGATCGGGGTCGCGCCGCGCGGCAGCGTCGCCATGCGCTGCCGGGCGGCGTTGAAACTGCCCGGGGCCATGTGCGCTTCGAGCTTGGCGAACGACTCCGGGTGGATCTCCCACGGCACGCCGAACGCCTCGGCGACGCAGGCGCTGGTGATGTCGTCATGGGTCGGACCGATGCCGCCGGTGGTCAGCAGGTGATCGAAGCGCGCCCGCAGCTCGACGATGTTGGAGACGATGGTCGCCTGCACGTCGGGGATGACGCGCACCTCGCGCAAGGCGATGCCAAGTTCGCCGAGCCGCCTGGCCAGGAACTGGATATTGGCGTCCTGGGTGCGGCCGGAGAGGATCTCGTTGCC